>NZ_FSRL01000001.1:1548750-1858500 GCF_900142295.1 Vannielia litorea | reverse complement strand
TATCTTCGACCTGCTCGAGGAGGAGGGCCTGTGCCTTGGTGGCTCCAGTGCGATCAACATCGCGGGGGCCGTGCGAATGGCGAAGGAGATGGGGCCGGGCCACACCATCGTGACCGTGCTCTGCGACTACGGCACGCGCTACCAGACCAAGCTCTTCAACCCCGAGTTCCTGCGCGAGAAGGATCTGCCCGTGCCGGAATTCCTGACCCGGGGCACCCGCGCCGACATGCCGGACGTGACCGTCGAAGCATGAGGGGGGCAATGGGCAGCATGTTGCGTCTGTGGCTCTTGCTGGCCGTTCTGGCGCTGCCGGGGACCGGCGTGGCGCAATCGCTGGCGGAAGACCTCGTCAATGGCTCAGGAGCGCCGGGGGCAACTGTCTCCGATGCCGATCCGGCGGCTGACGAGCCGGTCATTCCGCCGGTGGACGGCAGCCTCGAAGCGGCGACGCTCAGCCTGCCGGGCGGGCCGGACTACGAGGCCTGGGAGAAGGTCGCGCGCCAGGCGGAAGATGTGCTGGATCGCAACGCCGCCTCCTCGGTGGCACTCGAGCAGCTACGCGAGCGGCTGGCGGGCTGGCGCACCGAGTTCCTCGCGGCGCAATCGGCCAACTCGGGGCGGATCGAGATTCTGCAACGGCAGGTCGAGGCCTTGGGGCCGGCTCCGGCAGAGGGCGAAGAAGAGGCCGCGGAACTGGCCGGGCGGCGCAGCGAGCTGAACGCGCAGCTTACACGTCTGCTGGTGCCGATCCGTGCCGCCGAGGAGGCCTGGATCCGGGCGGACGGGCTGATCGGGCAGGTGGATACCCTGTTGCGCGAGCGGCAGACGAGCGCCCTGCTGGACGTTGGCCCGAGCCCGCTGTCTCCGACCAACTGGATCGAGCCGCTGGGCGAACTGGCGGCGGTGGGGGGCACGCTCCGGACGAACCTGACCACCAGCTGGCGCAACACCTTGCAGCAGGAGGCGCTGCGCAACAACCTCGCGGCGGCCCTGATCGTCGCGCTGATCGGGCTGGTTCTGGTGGTTCGCGGGCGGGGCTGGAGCATGCGGCTCTCGGAGCGGCTGCTCACCCGGTCGGGCCGGGCCCAGAGCACGGTGATCTTTGCCATGCTGGTCTCGGTGGGCCAGCTGCTTCTGCCGCAGATCGGGCTGGTGCTGATCGTGGCGGGCTTGCGGATCACCGGCGTGGGCGGGCTGCTGACCGACGAGATCCTGACCACCATCCCGGTGATGGGGATCCTGATCTTCGGCGCGCGCTGGCTGGGCTTTCACAGCTTTCCCAAGATCGAGATCCTGCCGCCGCCCCTGGAGCATGACGAGGCACAGCGCCGGTCGGGCCGGTTCTGGGCGACCATGGCGGGCGTGGCGGGCGCACTGGGTGCCCTGCTGACGTCGCTGACCGCCTTTTCGGGCATCAGCGAAGCGGCCGCGGTCTTTCTCAACTTCCCGATCCTGGTGCTGGGGGCCGTTGCGCTCTTCCGGCTCGGGCAGCTCATGATCGCTCACAACCGGGCAGCCGACGCGGTCATCGACGATCAGACCTCGAAAGGGTTTCGCGCGCGGATCATCCACCTGATCGGGCGCGCTGCGGTGACGCTGGCCGTCGCAGGGCCGGTCATGGCGGTGCTGGGCTACCTGAAGGCAGGGGACTTCCTCGTCTCGGCACCGCTCTCGACCCTGGCGGTGCTGGCGGTGGTCTCGCTGCTGCAACGCTTCTTTGCCCATCTCTGGGCGCTCTTCTTCGGGCGGCAGGACGACGGGACCGACGGGCTGGTGGCGGTTCTGATCTCCTTCTTCATCGTGCTGGCCGCGCTTCCGCTGCTGGCGCTGATCTGGGGCGCACGGGTGGCCGACCTGACCGAACTGTGGCAGCGGTTCATGGCCGGCTTCTCGATCGGTGAAAGCACGATCAGCCCCTCGAACTTCTTGCTCTTCGCGGTGGTCTTCGCGGTGGGCTACCTGGTCACCCGCCTGTTGCAGGGGGCGCTGCGCACCTCGGTGCTGCCGAAGACGAGGATCGACCCGGGCGGGCGCACCGCAATCCTGTCGGGCGTCAGCTACATCGGCATCTTCCTCGCCGCCGTCATCGCCATCACCGCTGCCGGCATCGACCTCTCGAGCCTTGCCATCGTGGCCGGTGCGCTCTCGGTGGGCATCGGCTTCGGGTTGCAGACCATCGTCAGCAACTTCGTCTCCGGCATCATCCTGCTGATCGAGCGCCCGATCAGCGAGGGCGACTGGATCAGCTCGGGCGGCGTGATGGGGATCGTCAAGAAGATCTCCGTCCGCTCGACCCGGATCGAGACCTTCGACAAGACCGACGTGATCGTGCCGAACGCGGACCTGATCTCGGGCCAGGTGACCAACTACACCAAGACCAACATGTCGGGCCGACTGACGGTGCCGGTGGGCGTGGCCTATGGCTCCGACACCCGGCGGGTGGCCGGGATCCTGCAGGGCGTGGCCGAGGAGCACCCGATCGTGATTCTCAACCCGCCGCCGCAGGTGGTGTTCACCGGGTTCGGGGCGGACAGTCTCGATTTCGAGATCCGGGTGATCCTGCGCGACGTGTTCTCGATCATGGTGGTGCAGACGGAGATCCGCCACCGGATCGCGGAGCGGTTCAAGGAGGAGGGGATCGAGATCCCCTTCGCGCAGCGCGACCTCTGGCTGCGCAACCCCGAGGCGCTGGGCGCGGCGATCCGGGGCGCGCAGGAGGGCGGGGCCACGATAGAGGCCGAACCGGTGGTGCCGGGCACCGAGGCGCAGCCGCCCGCCGCGCCCGAGAGCCCCTCGCGCGCCGCGGCGCGGGCAGGGCTGATGAAGGGCGACCTCGAGGGTGAGGGTGGCGATGGCGGAGGGGACCGATGACCTTGGCACTCTACAGGGATGACCCTTACATGCGCGACGCCCGCGCGACCGTGCTGGCCCATACCTCGGAGGGCGGCGTGGTGCTGGATGCCACGATCTTCTATCCGACCGGCGGCGGCCAGCCGGGCGATGCGGGGATGCTCCACTGGGAGGGCGGCCAGCTCGAGATCGCCACGGCGGTTAAGGGAGAGGGCGAGGCGGTGGTGCTGGTGCCTGCCATTCCGGGCGCCTTGCCCGAGGTTGGCACCGAGCTTCGGCAATCGCTCGACTGGGAGCGGCGCTACGCGCACATGCGGATCCATACCGCGCTGCATCTGCTCTCGGTGGTTTTGCCCCATCCGGTCACCGGCGGCAGCATCGGGGCCGAGAAGGGGCGGCTCGACTTCATGATGGAAGAGCCGATCGAGGATCGGGACGCGGTGGAAGAGGCACTGAATGCCCTGGTCGGGCGCGATCTGCCGGTGACCGAGAGCTGGATCACCGATGCCGAGCTCGATGCCAACCCGGGGCTGGTCAAGACGATGTCGGTCGCTCCGCCGCGCGGATCGGGGCGGGTCCGGCTGGTCAGGATCGGCGCGGGCGAGGCCCAGGTGGACCTTCAGCCCTGCGGCGGCACCCATGTGGCGCGCACCGGCGAGATCGGTCCGCTGAGATTGGGAAAGCTGGAGAAGAAGGGGCGTGCCAACCGGCGCGTCAACATCCTCTTCGGCTAGGCGGCCCGCCCGGTTTGGCGCCTGATCACACGGAAGGCAGGCCGCCAGCCCCTTCGTCATGTCATGGGCTCTGCGGAAGCACCACGGCGGGGACGGCCGCTCGTTTGAAATCGCGGTCCGAAGCCACCGGGTGGCGGAGCATGACATGGGCAAAGCCGCGTGCCGAAGGGGCCTGCGGGATCTGCTTGCGGCGCGGGGTGCGATAGCCTGGGGTTCCGGTGTTTCCGGGGTTGATCCCGGTTGCGGGTTTGGCTATGAGGCGCGGACCGGAGAGGTGGCCGAGTGGTCGAAGGCGCACGCCTGGAAAGTGTGTAGGCGGGGAACCGTCTCCAGGGTTCGAATCCCTGTCTCTCCGCCACAATCCCCAAGCCATACCCCAAAGCGTGACTTGACCGCCGCGCGGGACCGCCCGCAGGGTGGGGCATGTTGCGTCTTTGTCCCCTTCTGCTTGGCCTGAGCATGGCCGCCCCCGCCGGGGCGGAGCTGGTGCACCGCGAGACCCTGGCGGGGCTGCGCGGTGTGTCGCTGGCCTATGATGCAGAGGTGTGCGGGGTCTGGGTGGCGACCGAGGGGCGCGAGGTGATCCTGATCGGCGCGACCGGGCGGGAGATCATGCGGTTCGACAGCGGAATGGGCTCGGTGCGGAGCCTGACGGTGGAGCCCGAGGGGCTGCTCCTGGCCGATGGCTGGGGCGGGTTCAGGCGGGTGGACCGGGACGGCCGCGCCCGCGCGCAGGATTTCAGCCTCTCGGCCACGCTGGTGGATACCGAGGGGCTGCACCGCGATGCGGACGGCAGCTTTCTGGTGGTGGAGGATGACCCTTCGCGGCTGTTGCGCATCGGCCCGGATGGCGCGGTTCTGATGGAGCTCTGGGGGGACAGCCTTGACCCGCCGATGGTGGAACTGCAGGGGGTGGAGCGCGATCCCTTCTCCGGCAACATCCTGGTGGTCGATGACAACGAGGGGCGCAATGCGCTCTTCGAGCTTGCGCCGGATGGCCGCGTGCTGACCGTCACGCCGCTCTCGGAATGGGGCTATGACGCGGAGGGCGTGGCGTTGCAGCCCGAGACGGGCACGCTCTTCGTGGGGTTTGACGGAGGGCAGGCGGTGGCGATCTTCGACTGGCGGCCATCGGGCCTGTCCATCGATGAACCGCTGGAGCGCGGGCCGGACTGCGCCCTTTCCTGACCGGCGCCGCGTCAGGCCGACCTGGGAAGCGCGAGTGCCTCGGCAGAGGGCAAACTGAGACGGAAGGTCGAGCCCTGGCCGAGGCGGCTCTGGACGGTCAGCGTGCCGCCGTGCAGGGCAGCCAGCTGCTCGGCGATGGCAAGACCAAGCCCCAGCCCGCCGTTCTTGCGCGACATGGATGTATCGACCTGGTGGAACCGCTGGAAGATGTGGTCGACGTGATCCGGCGCGATGCCGCAGCCGGTATCGGTGACGCTGATCACGGCCTCATCGCCGTGCGACGCGACGGACACGTGCACATGGCCCGCATCGGTGAACTTGATCGCATTGGAAATGAGGTTGTAGAGGATCTGCTTGACCCGGATGCCGTCGGCCATCGCTTCGGTGGGCTGCTCGGCGGAACAGGTGATTTCGAGCCCCTTGGCGGCGGCCTCGGGGTGCAGGTCTTCGATCACGGAGCTTGCGATCTCGCCCAGCTCGGTTGGCGCGAGATCGAGCTCGATCTTGCCACGGGCCATGCGGCTCCAGTCCAGCAGATCCTCGACCAGCCGCAGCATGTGCTTGGCCGAACCGGAGATGCCCGCGCCCTGCTCGGAGACGAAGCGCTGGAAGGTGTGCACGGCGGTGGCGACATCGCTGCTGGCGCCGGCGTTTCCGTCGAGGGCGGCGGCCAGCCCCTTGGCCTGCGGCAGCTGCTCGGAATGCCTGAGGAAGGAGGCGCGGCCGAAAATGACCGTGAGCGGCGTGCGCAGCTCGTGGGAGACGTTGTTGAGAAACTCGGTCTTGGCGCGGTCGGCGGCCTCGGCGGCCTCCTGGGCGCGCTTCTCCGCGGTGACATCGGTGCGGATGCCGATGGTGTAGCCATGCGGGGTCTTGGCTTCGGTCACCTTCAGCCAGCGATCGTTGTCCACGGGTTGCAGGTAGGCTTCCTTCGGATTGCGGAACCGTGCCAGGCGCTCCGCCTTCCACTCCGCTTCGCAGCCGACGGCCTGGGGATAGGCGCCGCGTGCGAGCCCGAAGTCGACCAGCTCCTCGAAGGTGACACCCATGTGCAGGATCCCGGCGAGGCTCTGGTGATAGTCGCGATAGGTCCGGTTCACCATGACCAGGCGCTCCCGCTCGTCGAAGGCGATGAAGCCCTCGTCCATGCAGTCGATCGCCTCGACCAGCAGCGCGTTGGCGTTCTGCTCCTTGATCGTGGTGCGGCGCAGCACGGCCAGCAGGCCCACCAGCATGATGGCAGAGAGCAGGGCGAAGGCCAGCAGGTAGGGACTTTGCGGCGAGTAGGAGGGCCAGCCGCCGCGCGGGATCGCGGTGGCCTCCCAATCGGAGCCCATCATGTTGAAGGCGCGCACCACGGGCTTGCTGGCCGGCAGGGCGCCCGCATCGGAAACGAAGCGACGGGGTTCGCTTGTTGCGTGGACCTCCTGCAGGGTGAAAATGTAGCCGTGGTCTTCGCTTAAGGGGCTCTGCGGGCCGCTGAACATGCCTTCGGCGCTGACGACGATCGAGATCACGCCCCAGAGTTCCTTGTTGCCGTAGGGTGCCGTGGCGCGAAACACCGGGTAGCGCAGAATGAAGCCTGTGCCCCCCTGAACCAGCGGCAGCGGCCCGGCAACGATCGGATGCTGTGCCCGGATGGCGCGCGCGACGCTTTGCATCTGCGTCGGAATCTCCCAGTATTTCAGGCCGATGGTCGAGCGGTTGTCCGCTTGCGGGAAGCTGTGGGTCAGCACGAGGCCGGGTGCGAGGCCCACCGCTATGACGCTGGGGTTGTAGCGTTGCAGGTCTTCCACCACCAAGGCGACTTGGCGTTCGGGGATCTCGCCCTCCGGGCCGAGAAGGCTCTCGATCTTGTTGGCGACCTGAACCGCCCCGAAGAAGCGCAGCTTGATCTGATCGGTTGAATGGGACAGCGCCTGTTCGGCCTCGCGGCGCACCGAGCTGAGGTGGCTGTCACGGTCCAGTCGGATGACCGAGTAGCCGATGCCCATGACGCTGATGACCACGATTGCCGTAAACAAGACGTAGCCCTGGAATGCCACGAATTGCCTGGTCTTCTGCAACATTCACTTGCCCTTTTCACCACTATTGTTCTTGCCGCCGGTGCGGGTCACCAGTCGGATTGGTCAGGGTGTCTGCTTGCTCGATGTCTTACCCCTCAGGTTGTTTTGCCAGAAAACAGGAGGAAAGGGGCAATATTTTTTACTGACGTGGGGGAAACCTTGCCGTGCTGTCAGGCGGGGCTGCGGAGGGCGCCTGGGAGGCGAATCATAGCAGAACCGCTGCGCCGGTTCGGATGCTCTCGTCGGCGGCGAGGCAGATGGCGAGGGATTGCACGGCGTCCTCGACGTGGCGGGACAGGTCGATGTCTTTGGCGATGGCGCGGAGCAGAAAGGCCTGTTCGGCATTGCAGAGGGCCTGATGGTCGGGCTCGTCGGGAAGGTCGATGAGCCTGTCGCCCGAGGGACGGTGCAACAGCAGCCCGCCGACACGGGTGTGGCCCGCGATGTCGTCGCTGTCGGTCCTGGGGGCATCCACGATCGAGACCGACCCCGAGGGGGTGACGATATCCTTCACGAAATAGGCGGTTTCGGAGATCATCGGGCCCCAGCCGGCCTCGTACCAGCCGACGGAGCCATCTTCGAAGGTCACCTGGAACTGGCCGTAGTTGTACATGTCGGGCGCGATCTCGTCGGAAAGCCGTGCCCCGATGCCGTGGACGCGGGTGGGGCGGGCCTCGGTGATCTGGCACATGACATCGACGTAGTGCACGCCGCAGTCGACGATGGGCGACATGGTGCGCATCAGCGCCTTGTGCGCCTCCCAGGCGGCGCCGGTGGATTGCTGGTTGAGGTTGAGGCGAAAGACATAGGGCCCGCCCAGAGCGCGGGCCTCGGCGATGAGCCGCTGCCATGAGGGGTGGTGCCGCAGGATGTAGCCGACGGTCAGCTTGCGGCCGGTGGCGCGCGCCGTCGCGGCGACGCGCCGCGCCTCCTCCACGGTGGCGGCGAGGGGCTTTTCGACGAAGACATGGGCGCCGGCTTCCATGGCGGCAATGGCGAGATCGGCGTGGCTGTCGGCATGGGTGGCAATGACGACGAGATCGGGCTCCAGCGCGAGCCCCTCGTCGACGCTGTGGAGCAAGGGATAGCCGTGCAGGGCCGGCGGCAGGATGGGCGCGGAGCGGTTCACAAGGCCGATGATCTCGGACACCGGGTTGGCGTGATGCGCGAGCGCGTGGCTGCGGCCCATGTTGCCGAGGCCGATGATGAGCGTGCGGGTCATGCGGGTCTCCCTTTGGCGGCAGGGTGGCGCGGCGGGGGCGGAAGGGCAAGCATTGCGGAGCGCGCGCCGCCGGGGCAGGGTGGCGCTGACGGGAGGATGTTCGATGACGGACAAGACCTTGATGCGGCAGGAGATCGAGGAGATCCCGGCGGCGGTCGAGCGCCTGCTGGCCGCAGAGGCGGTGCCCGAGGTGGCGCGGGCGGTCGCGGCGCGGGACCCTGCGTTTTTCGTGACCGTGGCCCGTGGGTCGTCGGACCATGCCTGCACCTTCTTCAAATATGCCGCCGAGCTGGTTCTGGGGCGGGTTGCCGCCTCGGTCGGGCCATCGGTGGCCTCGGTCTACGGGGCACCGCTCAGGCTTGGCGGGGCGGTATCGCTCTCGGTCTCGCAGTCGGGCGGGAGCCCGGACATCGTGGCGATGACGCGGGCGGCAAGGGTCGGGGGCGCGCTGACGGTGGCGCTGACCAACACCCCCGGCTCGCCTCTCGCGGATGCGGCGGAGCATGTGGTGGACATCCGCGCCGGGCCGGAACGGTCGGTGGCGGCGACCAAGAGCTTTGTCACCTCGGCCCTCGCGGCGCTCTGGCTGGTGGCGGAAGTGGCGCAGGACCCTGGCTTGCTGAAAGCGATTCGGGGCCTGCCGGAGGCGCTGTCACGGGCGGTGGAGGCGGACTGGAGGGATGCGGCCGAGGCGATGGACGAGGGCGGCTCGGTCTATGTGCTGGGCCGTGGGCCGGGCTGGGCGATGGCCCAGGAGGCGGCGCTGAAGTTCAAGGAATGCTGCCAGACACATGCCGAGGCCTATTCGTCCGCCGAGGTTCTGCACGGGCCGGTGAGCATTGTCGGCCGTGGCTTTCCGGTGCTGGCGTTTGCCTGCGGGGATGCGGCGGAGCAGGGCGTTGCAGAGATGGCCGACCGGCTGGCGCGGCAGGGGGCGGGCGTGTTCGCCACCACGCCGCTGGCGCAGGCCGCGCGGGTGCTGGAGGTGCCCCGCACCGGCCATGGCCTGACCGACCCGCTGGCGCTGATCGTGGCCTTCTACGCCATGGCGGAGCGCGTGGCGCGGGCGCGGGGGCTCGACCCCGACGCGCCGCCCCACCTGCGCAAGGTGACGGAGACCCTGTGAGGCGGCCGGCGCTGCATCACGTCCCTGCGACGGGTGCGCACAGGGGAATTGGCGGGGCGCTGCGGATGGCTTAGAAGGTGAGCCATGATAGCAGAGCTTGGCCATTTCGCCCTGATCCTCGCCGCCGTGCTTGCGGTGGTGCAAACCGTGGTTCCGATGGTGGGCGCGCAGAAGCGCTGGGCGGGGTGGATGGCCCTGGCCGAGCCCGCGGCGGTGATGCAGTTCCTGCTGGTGGGGCTGTCCTTTGCCGCGCTGACATGGGCTTTCGTCACCTCGGACTTCTCGCTGCGGCTGGTGACCCTCAACTCCCATACGCTGAAGCCGATGATCTACAAGATCAGCGGTGTCTGGGGGAACCACGAAGGCTCGATGCTGCTCTGGGTCCTGATCCTTGCGGGCTTCGGCGCGGCGGCAGCGGTGTTCGGCGGTAACCTGACCGAGACCTTCCGCGCCCGCGTGCTCGCGGTGCAGGCAAGCGTGGGGGTGGCCTTCTATGCCTTCATCCTGTTCACCTCCAACCCCTTTCTGCGGTTGGCACAGCCGCCGCTCGACGGGCAGGACCTGAACCCGCTTCTGCAGGATCCGGGGCTCGCGTTTCACCCGCCGTTCCTCTACCTCGGCTACGTCGGCCTCAGCATGGCCTTTTCCTTTGCCGTGGCGGCCCTGATCGAGGGTCGGGTGGATGCCGCCTGGGCGCGCTGGGTGCGGCCCTGGACGCTGGCGGCCTGGGTGTTTCTGACCATCGGCATCGCGCTGGGCTCCTGGTGGGCCTATTACGAGCTGGGCTGGGGCGGCTTCTGGTTCTGGGACCCGGTGGAGAACGCCTCCTTCATGCCCTGGCTCTTTGCCGCCGCGCTGCTGCACAGCGCGATCGTGGTGGAAAAGCGCGAGGCGCTGAAGGCCTGGACGATCCTGCTGGCGATCACCGCCTTCGGCTTCTCGCTGATCGGCACCTTCATCGTGCGGTCGGGGGTGATCACCTCGGTGCATGCTTTTGCCAACGATCCGGAGCGGGGTGTCTTCATCCTCGCGATCCTGGCGGTCTTCGTCGGCGGAGCCTTCCTGCTCTTTGCCGTGCGCGCGGGGGCGATGGAGGCCAAGGGGCTGTTCTCGACCGTCAGCCGGGAATCGGCGCTGGTGATGAACAACGTGCTTCTGTCGGTGGCCTCGCTGCTGGTGTTCATCGGCACGGTCTGGCCGCTCATCGCCGAGCTGGCGCTGGGCAAGAAGCTGAGCGTCCAGGCGCCGTTCTTCGACACGGCCTTCACGCCCTTCATGGTGGCGCTCGCGGTGATCCTGCCGGTTGGTGCGATGCTGCCGTGGAAGCGGGCGAAGCTCGGGCGGACGGTCAGGGCGGTGGCCCCTGCGATGATGCTGGCGCTGGCGGCGCTGGGGCTCGTGTGGGCCGTGCAGTCCGGGCGCAGCCTTCTGGCGCCGGTGGGCTTTGGCCTTGCGGTCTGGATCGTGGCAGGCGGTGTGCTCGACCTGATGAGCCGCACCGGGCGCGGCCCGCTGGGCGGGCGGCTGGCGCGGTTGACCCGCCTGGCGCGAGCGGACTGGGGCAAGTTCGTTGCCCATTCGGGCCTCGGGGTGACCATCCTCGGGGTCGCTGCGATCACGGCCTGGCAGGTGGAGGATATCCGCGTGGCGCAGGTGGGCGAACCTTTCGACGTGGCAGGCTTCACCATCCGGCTCGATGGCGTGGAGCGGGTGCAGGGGCCCAACTACTTTTCGACCATGGCAGATGTGACGGTGGCGCGGGACGGGCGCGAGATGGCGGTGCTGCGGCCGGAGAAGCGGGTGTATCCGGTTCAGGCGATGCCGACGACAGAGGCCGCAATTCTCAACGGCGTCTGGCGCGACATCTACGTGGTGATCGGCGACGAGCAGGCCGGCGGGGCCTGGGCGCTGCGCACCTACATCAAGCCTTTCGCAAACTGGATCTGGGGCGGCTGCATCCTGATGGCGCTGGGCGGGTTCCTCTCGCTCTCGGATCGGCGGTTCCGGCTGGCGGCGGGAGCGGCGCGGAAGCCGCAGGCGCAGGGCGTGCCGGCGGAATGAGGGCCTGGCATCGCCTCCCGGGTCGGTTGGTGGGGGTCACCCGCTCTGCGGCGGCCGTGATCGTGGTGCTCTGGGCAGGCATGGCGCTGGCGCTGGACCCCTCGGAGATGCTCGACGATCCGGCGCTGGAGGCCCGCGCCCGCGCGCTCGACCACGAATTGCGTTGCGTGAAGTGCCAGGCCGAATCCATCGCCTCATCCAACGCCGACTGGGCCAGGGATGCCCGTGCGGTGGTGCGCGAGATGATCGCGGCGGGGGCGACGGACGAGGAGGTGAGGGCGGAGTTCCTGCGACTTTACGGGGACTTCGTGCTGATGAACCCGCCGAAGCAGGGCTGGAACCTGATCGTCTGGCTTGCCGGGCCCGCGCTCCTGCTGGTGGGGCTGGGTGTGGTCGTGGCCGCGCAACGGCACCGCAATGCGGGCCGGGACGCCGATGCCCTGGCGCCGGACGAGGAAGCCCGGCTGAAGGAGTTGCTCGGCGAGGATGCGTGACGTTCCGTTTGGGCTTTTCTGAACCGGTAAGTTCAGTATCTTGTCCCTGACCAATCCAGGGAGCCCAAGGATGAACTATCAGGCGATCCGCTACTCCGTCCGCGACCATGTGGCGGTGATCACGCTCAACAACCCCAAGAAGATGAACTGCCTCGACACCCAGATGCGGGCCGAATTGCTGCACGCACTCAAGGCGGGTGAGGCAGAGGCGCGCGTGGTGGTGCTGACCGGGGCGGGTTCGGCCTTCTGCTCGGGCCAGGACCTGGGGGAGGGGGCCTCGATCAGCGATGCCGACATGGAGCGCACGCTTATCGACGAATACGAGCCGATGCTGAAGGCGATCTACGAGTGCCGGGTGCCGACGATCTCGGCGGTGAACGGTCATGCGGCGGGTGCGGGCGCCAATCTTGCGCTGGCCGCCGACGTGGTGATCGCCGCGGAGAGCGCGGTGTTTCTGCAGGCCTTCGCCCGGATCGGGCTGATCCCGGATGCGGGCGGCACGTGGTGGCTGCCGCGGCAGGTGGGCTTTCCGCGGGCCATGGGGGCGGCGCTCTTTGCCGAGCCGGTGAGCGCCAGGGATGCCGCGCACTGGGGCATGATCTGGGAGGCGGTGCCGGACGAGGGCTTTGCCGACCACTGGTGGAACCGGGCGCTGCACCTCGCCAACGGTCCGACGCTGGCCTATCGCCAGATCAAGCGGGCGATCCGCGGGGCCTATGAGAACACGCTGGACGAGCAACTGGCGATGGAGGCCAAGTTGCAGGGCAAGTGCGGCAAGAGCCGGGACTTCCAGGAGGGGGTGATCGCCTTTCTCGAGAAGCGCGCGCCAAAGTACGAGGGACGGTAGGCGACAGAAGAGGTGGCCTGCGGCGGCGGGCCATTCACCCAAGGCGCTTATGCGGGGATCGCAGGGGCGTGTCTTTCTCCATGCTGGCCATGAGGCTGCAATGATGGAGAACGAGATGAGCTCTGGTTTGGCTGGGCGCTGCCTCTGCGGCGCCGTGACCTATGACACCGGTGCGGAGCCGCTCTGGGTCACGATCTGCTACTGTACGTTCTGCCAGCGGGCGACCGGATCGGACCGGATGATCGAGCCGGTCTTCGATATTGCGGGCTTCAGGTTCACCGAGGCGCAGCCTTCGGTCTTCGCGCTCCTGTCGGAGGGCAGTGGCAAGGAGGTGTGCGTTCACTTCTGCCAGACCTACGGCACCAAGCTGGCGCTGACCTTCGAACGATGGCCAGACCGGATCGGGATTTACCTGGGCACCCTGGAAGAGCCCTCGGCGCTCGCCATGAGCCCCGAGAAGACCAAGCACATCTCACCTCGGAGGCGCGGCCGGGCACCATCCTGCCGCCCGGTATCGCGACCTACGCGCGGCATGCCGCGGAGGCTGACGGGACGCCCTGGGAGCCGGTCGTCCACCGGGTGGCCACCGTCATTGGCGGATGAGGCGCATGGAGCCGGGGAGGGAGGCGGCCCAAATGCAAAGGGGCCGCGATGCGGCCCCTTGCGGTGAGACAAGTGCCGCGCTCAGCGGTCCTCGACCTCGACGTAATCGCGGAAGGGCGCGCCGGTGTAAAGCTGGCGCGGACGACCGATCTTCATGGTCGGATCGGCAAGTTGCTCTTTCCACTGGCTCACCCAGCCCACGGTGCGCGAGAGCGCGAAGATGGGGGTGAACATAGAGGTCGGGAAGCCCATCGCCTCGAGGATGATGCCGGAGTAGAAATCGACGTTGGGGAAGAGCTTCTTGTCATGGAAGTAGGGATCTTCGAGCGCCTGTTTCTCCAGCTCCTTGGCGGTGGCCAGGATCGGGTTGTTCTCGACGCCGAGAAGGTCGAGCACCTCGTCGGCGGATTGCTTCATCACCGTCGCGCGGGGATCGAAGTTCTTGTAGACGCGGTGGCCGAAGCCCATGAGGCGGAAGGGGTCTTCCTTGTCCTTGGCCCGCGCGATGTACTCGGGGATCCGATCGGGCGTGCCGATTTCCTTCAGCATCTCCAGGCAGGCCTGGTTGGCGCCGCCGTGGGCGGGGCCCCAGAGGCAGGCGATGCCGGCGGCGATGCAGGCGAAGGGGTTGGCGCCCGAGGAGGAGGCCAGCCGCACCGTGGAGGTGGAGGCGTTCTGCTCGTGGTCGGCGTGGAGGGTGAAGATCCGGTCCATCGCGCGGCTCAGGATCGGGTCGACCTTGTACTCGGCCGCCGGCACCGCGAAGCACATGTGCAGGAAGTTCTCTGCATAGGTCAGGTCGTTGCGCGGATAGACGAAGGGCTGGCCGATGGAATACTTGTAGGCCCAGGCGGCGATCGTCGGCATCTTGGCGATCAGCCGGTGCGAGGCGATCTCGCGCTGGTGCGGGTCGGAGATGTCGGTGCTGTCGTGGTAGAAGGCGGCCATGGCGCCGACCACGCCCACCATCACCGCCATCGGGTGCGCGTCACGCCGGAAGCCGCGGAAGAAATACTGCATCTGCTCGTGCAGCATGGTGTGATGGGTGATGGTGAACTCGAAGTTCTCGAGCTGCTCGGCGGTGGGCAGTTCGCCGTAGAGCAGGAGGTAGCAGACCTCCAGGTAATGCGACTTGGCGGCCAGCTGGTCGATCGGATAGCCGCGGTGCAGCAACTCGCCCTTCTCGCCGTCGATGAAGGTGATTGTGCTCTCGCAGGCGGCGGTGGAAGTGAAGCCCGGATCGTAGGTGAAAACGTCACCCTGGCCATAGAGCTTTCGGATGTCGATCACGTCGGGCCCGCAGGTGGGCGAGTGGACCGGCAGCTCGATCGACTTGTTGTCGAAGGTAAGCGTCGCCGTCTTGGAGCTGTCTGCCATGAAAGTCCCTTTCAGTGGTCGCGCACGCGATGGAGCCCTTGTTTAACAGGCCCCTGCGTGGGGTTGTTCCTCTCTAGTCGGCAACAGAGCTAGCGCGGAATCAAGCGCTCTCAAGTCGCCGCATCTTGCAGCCGTGCCAAGGTTTCGGCCCGACCGATCACCAGCATCATATCGAACACACTCGGAGTGGCCGTGCGACCGGAAAGCGCCGCGCGGAGGGGCCCTGCAAGCTGTCCGAACTTGCTGTTCTTGCTCTCAGCGAACGCACCCAGCGTAGCTTCCAGCGCCTCGCGGTTCCAGCTAGCATTTTGCAGGTGCGGCGTCAATTCAGACAGTATACCGCGGGATACCGGGTCGAGGGCCTGGGCCGCCTTCTCGTCCGGGATGAAGGGGCGGGAGCCGAGCACGAAGGCGGCTTTTTCGAGCAGTTGGGGCAGGGTGCGGGCGGCCGGTTTGAGGCAGTACATGGCCCGCAGGAGGCCGTCCTTCTGCTCTTCATCCAGCTCCTGCGCGTCGATCGCGGTGAGGTAGGCCTCGATCTCGCCCATCAGCTGCATGTCGTCCATCGCGGCGATATGCTGGCCGGAGAGATTGTCGAGTTTCTTGTAGTCGAAGCGGGCGGCGGCCTTGTTGATCCCTTCGAGAGAGAACCATTCGCGGGCCTGGGCGTCGGAGAAGAACTCGTTGTCGCCGTGACTCCAGCCGAGACGGGCGAGATAGTTGCGCATGGCGGGCGCCGGATAGCCCATCTTCTGGTATTCCTCGACGCCGGTTGCGCCGTGCCGCTTGGAGAGCTTCTTGCCGTCGCCCCCTAGGATCAGCGGAATGTGGGCGTAGACGGGGAGCGTCCAGCCCATCGCATGGTAGATGTGGCACTGGCGGGCAGCGTTGTTGAGGTGATCGTCGCCGCGGATCACATGGGTCACGCCCATGTCGTGGTCGTCCACGACGACGGCCAGCATGTAGGTGGGCGTACCATCCGAGCGCAGCAGGATCATGTCGTCCAGCGTGCTGTTCTTGAAGGTGACATCGCCCTGCACGACATCATGGATCACCGTCTCGCCCTCGCGCGGGGCCCTCAGACGGATCACATAGGGCGTATCGGGATGGGTGGACGGATCGGCATCGCGCCAGGGCGAGAGGTAGAGCGTGGAGCGGCCCTCGGCCTTGGCCGCCTCGCGGAACTCGGCGATCTCGTCCTGGGTGGCGAAGCACTTGTAGGCGCTGCCGTTGGCCAGCATCTGGCGGGCCACTTCGGCATGGCGCGGCACCCGCTCGAACTGGCTCACCGCGTTGCCATCCCAATCGAGGCCAAGCCAGCGCATGCCGCGGAAGATCGCGTCGGTGGCCTCGGGGGTAGAGCGGGCGCGGTCGGTGTCTTCGATGCGCAGCAGGAACTTGCCGCCATGCTTGCGGGCGAAGATCCAGTTGAACAGCGCCGTGCGAGCGGTGCCGATGTGCATGTAACCTGTGGGCGAGGGGGCGATGCGGGTCACCACCTCAGGAGGCGTGGACTGCTCCATGGGGCGCGTTAACCTTATGTAAACCAAAGTTTGCGTCTGTTGGGTGACGTGTATGCAATCGTTTCAGGCAGGGCAAGGCCGCCACTTTGGGGGAGGCTGGCCCTTCCGTTCCTTGCCCAACGCGGGCACCTTCTGTTGTGGACTCCGGTCTGCCTGGGGCTGGGGATCGGCGGATATTTCAGCCTTGGAGAAGAGCCGACGGGGGGCCAGGCGGCGATCGCCCTGACCGCGGCCCTCGCGGCGCTGGGCCTTGCAAGGCTTGCGGGAGACCTTCTGGCGCCGCTCTTCGTGGCGCTGGCACTCGTGCTGGCGGGCAGTGCCCTGGCCTGGGCGCGCACGGCCAGCGTGGCAGCCCCGGTGCTCGACTTTCGATACTACGGGCCGGTCGAGGGCCGGATCATCGACATCGACAGGTCGCAATCCGACGCGGTGCGGCTGACGCTCGACCGCGTGAAGCTGGGCGACATGCGGCCGGGCCGGGTGCCGGAGCGGGTGCGTGTTTCGCTGCATGGCGATCAACGCTGGTTCGCGCCGGAACCGGGGCTCGGGGTCATGCTGACCGCGAACCTCTCGCCACCGCCCGGGCCGGTCGAACCGGGAGGCTACGACTTCAGGCGCCAGGCCTGGTACGATGGCATCGGGGCGGTGGGCTACACGCGCTCCCCTGTGCTGGTGACCGCGGCGGCCGAGGGCGAGCGGGCAGGATTGGCGCTGTTCCGCGCGCGCGTGTCCTTGTCGGCTGGCATTCGTGAGAGGCTCGGCGGCCAGCCCGGCGCCTTTGCGGCGGCGCTGCTGACCGGAGACCGCTCGGCGGTGTCGCAGGAAACGCTGGAGGCCTTGCGCAACTCCAACCTCGCCCATCTCCTCGCGATCTCGGGGCTGCACATGGGGTTGCTCACCGGCACGATCTTTGCCGCGCTCCGGGCCGTGCTGGCGCTCGTGCCCGCGATCGCGCTGCGATACGACACCCGCAAGCCGGCGGCGCTGGTGGCGCTGGTGGCGGGCGCGGGCTACCTCGGGCTCTCGGGCGGCAACGTGGCGACCGAGCGGGCCTTCATCATGGTGGCGGTGATGCTCGGCGCGGTGCTGATCGGACGGCGGGCGATCTCGCTGCGCGCCGTGGCCCTGGCGGCGGTGCTGGTGCTGCTCCGGCGGCCCGAGGCGCTGCTGTCACCCGGGTTCCAGATGTCGTTCTCGGCGACAACGGCGCTGGTCGCCGTGTTTGCGGCGCTGCGCGATGCCGGCGGGTTCGGCGCTGGCTGGCCGGCGGTGGCGAAAGGAGCGGTGACGCTCGTGATCTCTTCTGCCGTGGCAGGAGCGGCCACGGCACCCTTTGCCGCGGCGCATTTCAACCGGATCGCGGACTACGGGCTGATCGCCAATCTTGCCTCCGTCCCGGTGATGGGCCTCTGGGTGATGCCCTGGGCGCTGGTTGCAGGCCTGGTGGCGCCGCTGGGGCTCTCCTGGCTGCCCCTGCAGATCATGGGCTGGGGCTGCGCCTGGATCCTGGGCGTGGCGGCCTGGGTCGCCGGGCTGGACGGGGCGGTGACCCATGTGGTTGCGCCGGGGCCATGGGTCGTGCCGGTTCTGGCGCTGGGAGGGCTGTGGCTGGTGCTCTGGCGCGGGGCAGGGCGCTGGCTCGGGCTGTGCGGCCTCGCGGCGGCGCTGTGGATCTGGAGCCAGGCGGAACGCCCGGCGCTTCTGGTCTCGGACAGAGGCGGTTTGGTCGGCGTGATGGGTGCCGAGGGCAGGGCACTGTCGAAGGACCGTGGAGAGAGCTTTTCGGCCGAGGTCTGGCTGGAGAATGACGGCGACGGGGCGACACAGGAGGTTGCGGCGGCACGGATGGGGACGGCGCCGGATGGCGTGCTGCGGTTCGAGGTGGGGGGCCTTGTGGTGACCCATGTCTCCGGGCGCGGTGCGGCGGAAAAGGCGGCCGGGCTCTGTGCCGAGGGGCTGCTGGTGACCAGCGTGGAGCCCAAGCCGGCTGTCGAGGGGCCATGCGATGTTTGGAGCCCCGCGCGGATGCGGCGCACCGGGGCCCTTGCGGTGATGGGAGACGGGCGGATGGTTACCGCCACCGAAGCCGCTGGCCGCCGCCCTTGGAGCCCTTGAGCCGGGGCCGCTCCCGGCACAGGGTCTGGCTCAGTAGGTGCGGATCAGCCCGACAAGACGGCCCTGGACCTTCACCTGGTCATCCCGAAACACGCGGGTCTCGTAGGCCGGGTTGGCCGCCTCCAGCGCGATGGATTTGCCGCTGCGGCGGAACCGCTTGAGGGTGGCCTCCTGATCCTCGACCAAGGCCACCACGATATCGCCATTGTCGGCCGTGGAGGTCTCGCGGATCACCACGACATCGCCGTCGTTGATGCCCGCGTCGATCATGGAATCGCCTTTGACTTCAAGCGCATAGTGCTTGCCGCGACCGACCATCGAGCCCGGAACGGCCACATGATGGCTGACCTGGGAGATCGCCTCGATGGGCACGCCGGCGGCGATGCGGCCCATGACCGGCAGTTCCATTGCCGCGGCCTCGACCGGCATGGCACCGGGTGGAGGGGCAGCATCGGGGCGGTCGCCCTCGATCACCCGGGGCGTGAAGCCGCCGGTCCTGGTGCTGAGCGCCTCGGGCAGCTTGACGATCTCGATGGCGCGGGCCTTGTGGGCGAGGCGGCGAATGAAGCCGCGCTCCTCCAGCGCCGTGATCAGCCGGTGGATGCCGGACTTGGAACGCAGGTCGAGCGCGTCCTTCATCTCGTCAAATGAGGGCGGAACACCGTCACGACGCATCCGCGCGTCTATGAACTTCAACAAATCCAACTGCTTCTTGGTCAGCATCGGGCACTCCATGCTCGGCCTCGTTGTGCATATGTTCTGCCAAAGTTCACGTTTTGTGTCAAGCGCCCCCTGCGCCGCGGCGCGGAGGCTGCGGCTCAGAGGTCGATGACGTCAACCATCTCGCCTGCGGCGCGCGGGCCGTCGTTGACCGGGCGGATGATGAGCGCGTTGGCGGCGTCGAGGACAGAGAGCAGGGAGCTGTCCTGCCGCTCGAAGGCGGTGACGGCGCCCTCGGCAATCGCTCCGCGCATGTAATGGGCGCGGGGGCCGTTGGGCGGGAGCGGCGCGGCGAGCGGGAGGCTGCGGCGGGGCGCGGGCGCCTCGCCCAGGCCAAGCATCCTGCGGATCATCGGGCGGATGAAGACATGCCCGCAAACAATTGAAGAAACGGGGTTTCCTGGCAAGCCGACCATGGCCATGCCGCGCACCTTCCCGGCCATCAGCGGCTTGCCCGGACGCATGGCGACCTTGTAGAAGGCGCGGTCCATCCCGAGGTCGGCGGCGACCTCACCGACGAGGTCATGGTCACCGACCGAAGCGCCGCCGGTGGTGATCACGAGGTCGGCGCCGCGCGCGAGTTCGAAGGCGGCGGTGAGGCTCTCGCGGGTGTCGCGGGCGATGGGCAGCAGGCGGCATTCAGCGCCTTCGGCCTCGAACAGGGCGGCAAGGGCGAAGCTGTTGGACGCGATGATCTGGTCTGGGCCGGGGGTTTCGCCGGGCATCACCAGTTCGTCGCCGGTGGCCATGAGCGCCACCACGGGCTTGCGGGTGCAGGTGAGGGTGGCGGCGCCCATGGCGGCTGCGAGCGCCAGGGCATTGGGGGTGAGCACCCGGCCGGGCTCCAGCCGGTCGCCCGCCTTGAAGTCGCCCCCGGCGGGGCGGATGTTTGTGCCCTCGTCGAGCCTGTCCCGCAGGGTGATGGTGCTTTCGCTTCGCTCCACTTCCTCTTGAATTACAACGCGATCTGCGCCTTGTGGCAGGGGCGCGCCGGTGAAGATGCGTACCGCTTGCCCGGGTCCGACGGTCAGGCCGGAAGCCCGGCCGGCGGCGCTCTCGCCGATCACGGTGAACTGCTGGCCTGGCGCGACGGGGCCTTGGACCGCGTAGCCATCCATCGCCGAGGCGGCAAAGGGAGGCTGCGCGCGAGGTGCCGTGACGGGCGCGGCCAGCACGCGGCCTGCGGCGGAGCGGAGCGGAACCTGCTCGGTCGGCAGGGGGTCTACCAGCGCGAAGATCCGCGCGAGCGCCTCTTCGACGGAGATCAAGTGGCCTGGTAGCGGCCCGATGTGCCGCCGTCTTTCAGGAGCACCCGGATGCCGCCGATTTCCATCGCCTTGTCGACCGCCTTGAGCATGTCGTAGACGGTAAGGCCCGCCACGGAGGCGGCCGTGAGCGCCTCCATCTCGACGCCGGTCTGACCCGTGGTCTTGACGGTGGCGGCGATGCGGATGCCGGGGAGGGACGGGTCTGCCTCCAGCTCCACCGCGACCTTGGTGATCGGCAGTGGGTGGCAGAGCGGGATCAGGTCTGGCGTGCGCTTGGCGGCCATGATGCCGGCCAGGCGGGCGACCCCGAGGACATCGCCCTTCTTGGCGCTGCCTTGGACAGCAATTTCAAGAGTTTCCGGCGCCATCTTCACCCAGCCTTCGGCCACCGCCATGCGGTCGGTCACGGCCTTGCCGGAGACGTCGACCATATGGGCGCGGCCATCGCTGTCGAAATGGGTGAGTGCCATGTCAGGGCCCCGCCGAGAAGGGATCGGCCAGCAGGGCGCGGGTGGCGGCGGCGACATCGTCGGCGCGCATCAGGCTCTCGCCGATCAGGAAGCAGCGGGCGCCGTATTGCGCCAGTTCGGCGAGATCGGCCGGGGTGGAGAGGCCGCTCTCGGAGACCAGCAAGCGGTTGGCCTCGGCCAGCCGCGCGAGGCGCTTGGTTGTGTCGAGCGTGGTCTCGAAAGTGTGGAGATTGCGATTGTTGATGCCCAGCAGGCGGGAGTCCAGCCGCATGGCGCGCTCGAGCTCCTGCTCGTCGTGGACCTCCACCAGAACATCCATGTCCTGCTCGGTCGCGGCGGCCTCGAGCTCGAGGGCGAGGCTGTCATCGACGGCGGCCATGATGATGAGGATGCAATCGGCCCCCCAGGCGCGGGCTTCGAGCACCTGGTAGGTGTCGAACATGAAATCCTTGCGCAGGGCGGGCAGGTCGGTGGCGTTGCGCGCGGCGGAGAGAAACTCGGGCGCGCCCTGGAAAGAGGGACCGTCGGTGAGCACCGAAAGACAGGCCGCGCCGCCGGCCTCATAGGCTTTGGCGAGCGTGGGCGGGTCGAAGTCGGCCCGGATCAACCCCTTGGATGGACTGGCCTTCTTGATTTCGGCGATCAGTCCGTAGCCGTGGCGGCTCTGTTCGATCAGGGCGTCGCGGAAGCCGCGCACGGGGCCGGCCTCGGCGGCGGCGCGGCGCATGTCTTCCTCGGAGCGCTCGGCCTTGGCGGCGGCGATCTCTTCGAGCTTGTAGTCGCGGATACGGTCGAGAATGGTCTGGCTCATGGGCCACGTTTATTGCGCGGGCAGGGTCGGGGCAATGGCGATTTAGTCGAGCGTTGCGGCGAGCAGGGCGTGGGAAGGCCGTTCGGGCGCGTAGGTGATCGCGATGGGGTCGCCCGGCTTGGCGCCCATGACGAGCTTTGTGGGCGAAGGCGGGATCTCCGCGTGCTGTTCGCGCCCGAGACTGTCGGTAAAGGCAACCGTGAGCGCGGTGCGGTTGCCGACAGGTGTGAGCGCGACGATGCGCGCCTCGGTGCGATTGCCATGGCGGCGCAGGGCGCGGGCGGCGGATTGGGTCTTGTGAAAGAACAGGAGGGCGAGAAGACCGCAGGCGATGAAGACGCTGCCGACGATCCCGGCCCAGAAGGCGTTGTCCGACACGCCGCCCGGTTCGATCTCGACCTCCTCCGGTTGGCCGGGGAGCGTTTTCACGGTGATCTCGTCGCCCTCTCGGACAGAGCCGTAGAAATCGCGCGAGACGGTTTCGGTGGCGCGGTGAAACGCGATGTCGGGGGCGCGGCCGGAGGTGTAGGTGACGGTCACGGTGTAATCGGTGGTGGGGGTCTTCGAGCCGCCGATGCGCACGCGGCGGTCGCGGTCGACGACCTTGGCGGAGGTCTCGATGCCGGATCGGGCAAACTCGCGCCCGCGCGCGCCTTCGGAGATCCAGACCCAGAGGCCGATGGCCCCGATGGAAAGGCAGAGCAACACCAGCCAGCCGCCGCCACGTGTGAGCCATCTGAGCATGTGCCGTCTCCCGTTCCCTTGCCGCGAGGAAAGCGGCTGAGGGGGCAGGGGTCAAGGCGGGAGGCGGCGGGAGATCCTCGGGGCAAGCCCGAGGATGACGGGTTCAGCCCTTGGCGGCGGAGGTGATGCGGGCCAGCGCCTGCACCTTTTCCAGCGCCTTGCCGGAGTCGATGCTCTCCGCGGCCATTGCGACGCCGTCGGCCTTGGTGCTGGCCTTGCCGGCGATCAGCAGGGCGGCGGCGGTGTTGAGCAGCACCGCGTCGCGGTAGGCACTTTTCTCGCCCGAGAGCAGGGCGCGGAAGGCGGCGCCGTTCTCCTCCGGCGTGCCGCCGAGGATGGCCTCGAAGGGGTGGACGGGCAGGCCGAACTCCTCGGGGTGGGTCTCGAACTCGGTGATCTCGCCGCCTTCCAGGGCGGCCACCTTCGACGCGGCGGCGATAGAAAGCTCATCGGTGCCGTCGCCGCCATGCACGATCCAGGCGGCCTCCGATCCGAGTTCGCGCAGCACCTCGGCCATGGGGCGGAGCCAGTCGGCGGAAAACGCGCCGGAGAGCTGGCGCTTGACGCCCGCGGGGTTGGTCAGCGGCCCGAGGATGTTGAACACCGTGCGGGTGCCCAGTTCGGCGCGGGTGGGGCCGACGTGGGCGGTGGCCGGGTGATGCATGGGAGCCATCATGAAGCCGATGCCCGCCTCGGCGATGGCGCGGTTGACCACCTGCGCGTCGACCATCACCTCGATGCCCATCTGGCTCAGCGCGTCCGCGGCGCCGGACTTGGACGACAGGTTGCGGTTGCCGTGCTTGGCCACGGGCACCCCGGCGCCCGCCACCACGAAGGCGGTGGCGGTCGAGATGTTCAGCGTGCCCTTGCCGTCGCCTCCGGTGCCGACGATGTCCATGGCGCCCTCGGGGGCCGTGACGGGCTTGCAGCGGGCCCGCATGGCGGCGGCGGCGGCGGCGATCTCGTCGACGGTTTCACCGCGCACCCGGAGGGCCATCAGGAAACCGCCGATCTGGCTTGGCGTCGCCTCGCCCTCGAACAGGGCGGCGAAGGCGGCCTCGGCTTCGGCACGGGTCAGGGCGCGTTCGGCGGCGAGGCCGATGAGGGGGCGGATCGTGTCGCTCATGCCGGAACGGGGGCCAGATCGAGGAAGTTCTTCAGTATGGCGTGGCCGTGCTCGGAGCGGATGCTCTCGGGGTGAAACTGCACGCCTTCGATGGGCAGCTCCCGGTGGCGCAGGCCCATGATGGTGCCATCCTCAAGCTCGGCGGTGACCTCAAGGCAGTCGGGCAGGCTTTGGCGCTCGACGATCAGCGAGTGGTAGCGGGTGGCCTTCAGCGCCCCATCAGGCAGGCCCTTGAATACGCCCCTGCCGGTGTGACGGATATGGCCGAGCTTGCCGTGGACGATTTCGCCGGCCCGCACCACCTTGCCGCCGAATGCCTGGCCGATCGACTGGTGGCCGAGGCAGACGCCCATCAAGGGAGTGCCGGTTTCGGCCGCGGCGTGCACCAGGTCCAGGCAGATGCCCGCCTCGTTGGGGGTGCAGGGGCCGGGAGAGAGCAGGATGGCAGCGGGATTCAGCGCCATGGCCTCCTGAGTGTTCAGCGCGTCGTTTCGCACCACTTTCACATCGGCGCCAAGCTCGCCCAGGTAGTGGACGAGGTTGTAGGTAAAGCTGTCGTAGTTGTCGATCAGGAGCAGCATTTGGCCCTCGGGGTCTGAGGCATGCGCAAGGGGGGTGATCCGCCGCGCGGTTGGCGCTATACTTGCCCGCAGCCCGCCGCCGGGGTCAAGCCCATCCCTGGCCTGCCGCGCGGCAGGGTGTAACATGCGGGGAGTGTTCGCAAATCGGGCGCTTCCGGCGATAACAGGCGAAAGGTCGGGCATATGGGCAAGGGACTCCTGTCGGGTGTTGCATGGGGTGCGCTGGTGAGCGTGCTCGGATTGGGCGGTGCCTCGGTGCTGGCGCCGCTCCCCGAGGATGTGGCGGCGGTGTCCGCGCCGGGCGGGCTGGAAGCCCCGAGGGCTGATGCGGCGCCCGAGGCGCCCGAGCCTGCGCCTTCGGACACGACCGGCACCACCGCGGAGAGCGAATTGACGCCGCCGCCCGGTTCGGAGTTTGCCAGGGCGGGTGAAGACACCGAGCCTGCCGCACCCGGCGCCGAGGCGGAGCCGATATCTCCCGCCGCCCCGGAACAGCCTGATGTGGAAGTGGCCGAAGCGCCTGTGCCCGATACTACCCCGCCCGCCGTGCCCGAGACCGCACCGGAGGCCGTGGCTGCGCCGGTCGCGCCCGTGGTGGAGGAGACCGCACCGGTGATCGGCGGTGGCGATGCAGCGAAGGTCGTGGCAGAGGCGCCCGGCACGGCAGCGCAGCCGGAGGCGGGGCGCACCCCAGAGACGGCGACCGTCGCGCCGGAGGTTCCGCGCAGCACGCCGGAGGTGGTGAGCGCGGAGGCGGCAACCGCCGCGCCCGCCGAGAGCGAGACCGTCGGAGCCGCGCCGGGGGCTGCGGCACCGGTGGCCGCCGCCGAGGTTGCGCCCGGCGAGACAGCAGAGCGCACCGCGCCGGTGCAGGCGGCAGGCGCCGGCGAGCGCGCGCCGAAGGTCGAGGCGGTGGCCCCCTCCACCGGGGGCGAGGTGGCGGCGGTGGCCGAGGTCGAAGCGGCGGGACGCACAGAGGCGCCGGAGGTGGCCGCTGCGCCCGAGGCCGAGGTGGTGACGGGCACGGAGCCGGTGGCCGAGTCGGCCGCGGTGCCGGAGTCTGCCGAGTCCGCCGTGCCGGAGCAGGTTGCGTCGGTGGAGCCGGAGGCGCCCCGAGCCGAGGCGCCCGATGTGGTGGAGATCGTCGAGCCGAATCCCCAGGCGGCCCCGCAGCCTTCGCCGGAAGCCGAGGCGCCGGTGGCCGAAACCCCGTCCGTGCCGGCAACGGAAGCCACGGGCGATGCGCCTGAGCCGACTCAGCCCGACCGCGAGAGCCCATCAATGGCGGCCGAGACACCGGCGGCTCCCGAGGCTGAGCGGGCCGAGGTGGAGCGCGAGACGGAGCTGCCTGCCGACCCGTCCTCGCCGCCGTCGAGCGTGCCGATCACCGAGCGCCAGCCGCGCACCGGCACCGGCAACGGGCTGCCGCGCAGGATCGTGACCGCCGGCGAGAGCGGCGGTGGCTTCGGCAAGCGGGTGGTGCCGCTCACCGAGCGCAACAAGCCCGAGTCCCGGCTTCCGGTGATCGGGGCGAGTGCCGAGGCCGAGGCCGAGGCGCCCCGGCTCTCCGCCCTGGCCGCCAATGCGGCCCCGTTCGAGAATGCGGAGGGCCGGCCGCTGGTTTCGGTCATCCTTTTCGATGTGGGGGATCAGGGGCTGGACCGCGCCGCCCTGACGGCGATCAACTTTCCGGTCACGTTCGCGGTGGACGCCACGGATCCGGGGGCTGCCGAAACCGCCCAGCGGTATCGGGACGCAGGCTTCGAGGTGTTGATCGTGCCATCGGGCCTGCCCAGGGGCGCCACACCGCAAGACATGGAAACCACGCTGCAAAGCTATATCGGGCAGTTTCCCGGAGCGGCGGGGCTGCTGGAGACCGGAGAAGAGGGCATCTCGGATGATCCGGCGCTGTCCCGTCAACTGCTGGCCATCGCCGCTGACACCGGGCACGGCCTGGTTTTCGTGGACAGCGGCCTGAACTCGGCGCAGCGCGGCGCAGAGAGTGCCGGGCTGCCATCGGCGCTGGTCTGGAAGGTCATCGACGCGGGCGGCGAAGACGGCGCGGCGATCGGGCGCACATTGGACCGGGCGGCCTTCCGGTCGGGGCAGGAGGGCGCGGTGGTGGTGATGGGGCACAGCTTCAGCCAGACGGTGACCGGCCTCCTGAACTGGGCGGCGGGCCCCAAGGGGCAGAGCGTGGCGCTGGCGCCCGTGTCGGCGGTGCTGATGCGCTGAACCCCGTTCATCGGCGCGACGGCGCCGGTGGGGCGGCGTTTGGTAGGCCCGGCAGGACTTGAACCCGCAACCAAAGCGTTATGAGCGCTCTGCTCTAACCAATTGAGCTACAGGCCCGCCGGGAGCCTGATTAGGCGCGGGGGCGGGTGTGGTCAAGCCAGTCTGGCAATTGCGCCCGGCTTGGCTTAAAGCGCGCGGGACGGCACCGAGGAGAGCGCGCATGAGCGACGGCAAGACTGGTTTGACCTATGCCCAGGCGGGCGTGGACATCGACGCGGGCAATGCGCTGGTGGAGGCGATCAAGCCGGCCGTGAAGGCAACGGATCGGCCCGGCGTGATGGGCTCGATCGGAGGCTTCGGCGGCCTGTTCGACCTCAAGGCGGCGGGGTTCACCGACCCGGTACTGGTGGCGGCGACCGATGGTGTGGGCACGAAGCTGCGCATCGCCATCGACACCGGCGTGGTCAATGGCGTGGGCGTGGACCTTGTGGCGATGTGCGTGAACGACCTGGTCTGCCAGGGCGCCGAGCCCTTGTTCTTTCTCGACTACTTTGCGACCGGCAAGCTCGATGTGGCCGCCGGCACGGCGATCGTCGAAGGGATTGCCGCGGGCTGCAAGGCGGCTGGCGCGGCGCTGATCGGCGGCGAGACGGCCGAGATGCCGGGGATGTACGAGGGCAAGGACTTTGACCTTGCGGGCTTCGCGGTGGGCGCGATGGAGCGGGGCGCGGCACTGCCTGACGGTGTGGCGGAAGGCGACCTGCTCCTGGGGCTGGCCTCGGACGGGGTGCACTCGAACGGTTACAGCCTGGTGCGCAAGGTGGTGGAGATGGCCGGGCTCGGCTGGGACGCCGAGGCACCGTTCGGCGGCGGCACGCTGGGCGAGGCGCTGCTGGCGCCCACGCGGATCTACGTGCGGCAGGTCCTGGCCGCGATCCGGGCGGGTGGCGTGCACGGGCTGGCGCATATTACCGGGGGCGGGCTGACCGAGAACTTGCCGCGCGTCTTTCCCGATGGGCTCGGCGCCGAGGTGGACCTTGCGGCGTGGGAACTGCCGCCGGTGTTTCGCTGGCTGGCAGAAACCGGCGGGCTTGCGGAGCCGGAGTTGCTCAAGACCTTCAACGCCGGCATCGGCATGGTGCTCGTGGTTGCGCCCGATGCGGCTTCTGACCTGAAGTCGCTGCTGGAAGAGACCGGCGAGACGGTCTTCGACCTCGGGCGCGTGGTCGCCGGAGAAGGCGTTTCCTACAGCGGAAAGCTGCTTTGACCCGATCCTGTGCGATTCTGCTTTCGGGCGGCGGTTCGAACATGGTGCAGCTCGTGAAGAGCATGGCGGAGGCGGGTCATCCGGCTCGGCCCGTGCTGGTGATGTCGAACGATCCGGGCGCCGGCGGGCTGGCGCGCGCGCAGGCGATGGGGGTTGCCACGGATGCGGTGGATCATCGCCCCTTTGGCAAGGACCGAGCCGCCTTCGAGGCGGAGCTGACCGCGCGGCTGGAGGCGGCGGGTGCCGACCTGATCTGCCTTGCGGGCTTCATGCGGGTGCTGACCGAGGGGTTCGTGCGGCACTGGGAGGGGCGGATGCTGAATATCCACCCGTCGCTGCTGCCCAAGTACCGGGGCCTGCACACCCATGCCCGTGCGCTGGACGCCGGCGATGCGGAAGCGGGCTGCACGGTGCACGAGGTGACGCCGGCGCTCGATGACGGCCCGATCCTCGGCCAGGCGCGCGTGCCGATTCTGTCCGGAGACACGCCGGAATCCCTTGCTGCAAGGGTGCTGGTGCGCGAGCACGAGCTTTATCCAGCCTGTTTGCGACGGTTCGCGGCGGGCGAGCGGCATCCGATTTATCTGAACTGAAACGACGTCAAGGCAGGCTTTCCTTTCCTTCCGCATGGCCCTAGAAGGCGGGAAGCGGAAAGAACATCGGCGCGTGTGGCGCCGCCCAGAAGAGAGCCCCCGCACCCTATGCGCACATTGACGACCACCCAGGAGCTGTCCGAGTTTTGCGAGACAGCGGCCAAGGCCTCCTACATGACCGTTGATACCGAGTTCCTGCGGGAGCGGACCTATTACTCCAAGCTGTGCCTCGTGCAGCTGGCCCTGCCGGGCGACGGCGAGGCGGTGCTGGTGGACCCGATCCTGGGCGAAGAGATGTCGCTCGAGCCGCTCTACGAGCTGTTCCGCAACCGTGACGTGGTGAAGGTATTTCATGCGGCGCGGCAGGATCTGGAGATCTTCTTCGTCGAGGGCGGCGTGATCCCCGAGCCGCTGTTCGACACCCAGGTGGCGGCGATGGTCTGCGGCTTCGGCGAGCAGGTGGGCTACGAGACCCTGGTAAAGCGTATCGTGAAGGCGCAGGTCGACAAGTCGAGCCGCTTCACCGACTGGTCGCGCCGTCCGCTGACCGACGCACAGAAGGAATACGCCCTGGCCGACGTGACCCACCTCCGGGTGGTCTACGAGCATCTGGCGGCGCAGCTTGCCAAGTCGGGGCGGTCGCCCTGGGTCGAGGAAGAGCTGGCGGTGTTGCTGGCTCCGGAGACCTATGTGGTCAAACCCGAGGATGCCTGGAAGCGGGTCAAGACCCGCACCAACTCGGGCCGGTTCCTGGCTATCGTGCGCGAGCTCGCGCGCTTTCGCGAAGGCTATGCGCAAAGCCGCAACATACCGCGCAACCGGGTCTACAAGGATGATGCGCTTCTTGAGCTTGCCTCGACAAAGCCACGGAATGAAAAGGAATTGTCCCGTTCGAGACTCCTGTTGCGCGAAGCGCGGCGCGGCGAGATCGCCGAGGGTATCCTGGCTTCGGTCACGGCGGGCCTGGAGGCCGATCCGGCAGAGTTTCCGGAGGTCGATCGGTCGCGCGAGAAACTCCAGGTCAATCCGGCGCTGGCCGATCTGCTGCGGGTGCTGCTGAAGGCAAAAAGCGAGCGGTTCAACGTGGCGCAACGGCTGATTGCCAGCGCGGCCGATCTGGACGAGATCGCTGCGGGCGAGCGCGATGTTGCGGCCCTGAAGGGCTGGCGGCGCGAGGTGTTCGGCGAGGATGCGCTGAAGCTCTGCGACGGCAAGGTGGCGCTGGCCTTGAAAGGCGAGAACGTGGAGATCGTCGCACTCTGATCCGGACGGCCGCGCCTCGGCGGACGGGTCGGATCAGCGGCCGGCGCTGCGCTGGTTCGCCTGGCCACGGACCACGATGGTGTTGATCGCGGCGAGGTCGATGGTCGAGAGGTGGACGGCGACGGTCACCTCGCGCGAGCGGGGCGTGCCCTGGGCCTGAAACTCCAGCGGGCGTTCGATCCGGAAGTCATAGACCATCACGCCGTTGCGCGGCAGGCCGTCAGGGGTGGCGGGGACCAGCTCGGCATCCCAGTAGCCCTGGCTCGGCGGCAGACCGACGGCGGTGACGATCGCGCCGCCCGGCGTGCGCTCGACCGACATCCGGGTCACCTGCGTGACGAGCTGGCGGCTGTCACGGACCGTGACGGTTTGAACCGATTGCACGGTCCGGGCCTCGGAGCGGGAACCGCCGAACCAGTTGAACGGGTTGATCCGGCTCTCGGCGAGGCGGGAGCACCCGGAGATCGCTGTCACCAGCACCATGGCGGCCAGAAGCGGTTTGGTCATGCTCGTCCCTCGGCTTTTCTTTCCCAGAGGGTTAGCGCAAAGCCGGGCACTTGAAAAGCCTGCGGAGGGCTGGACCTCTGCGGCCGGAGGGCCTAGCTCTGGGCGCGGAAAGGAGCCCGTGTCATGGCGAGAGCGGCATTCGAGGAGATCGTGGAGACCTTCGAGTTTCTGGACGACTGGGAAGACCGGTATCGACACGTGATCGAGCTCGGCAAGGGCATGGCGCCTTTGCCCGAAGCGCAGAAGGTGCCGGCCACCAAGGTGGAAGGCTGCGCAAGCCAGGTCTGGCTGGTGCCTGAGGTCGAGGGCGCAGGGGCCGACGCGGTGCTTACATTCACCGGCGAGAGCGATGCGATGATCGTCAACGGGTTGATCGCGGTGCTGAAGGCGCTCTACTCCGGCGCCACCGTGGCGGAGGTGCAGACGGTGGATGCCCCTGCGGAGTTGAAGCGCCTGGGGCTGGACGAGCACTTGAGCTCGCAACGGTCGAACGGGTTGAGGGCCATGGTCGCGCGGGTGCGCGCGGTGGCGGAGAAAGCGGCAGCAGTCTGAGGAGAGAGAGCCATGCGTGCACTGATCGTCGAGAAGGACGAGGACGGAAAGACCTCTGCCAGCGTGCAGGAAATCGAGGAGCAGCGCCTGCCGGAGGGCGACGTGACGGTGGCGGTGGAGTATTCCACGGTGAACTACAAGGACGGGCTCTGCATTGGTCCGGGCGGCGGGCTGGTGCGCAACTATCCGCATGTGCCGGGCATCGACTTTGCCGGGACCGTCGAATCCAGCGACGACCCGCGGTACAAGCCAGGCGACAAGGTGGTGCTGACAGGCTGGCGCGTGGGAGAGGCGCATTGGGGGGGCTATGCCGAGAAGGCGCGGGTCAAGGCCGACTGGCTGGTTCCCTTGCCCGATGGCCTCAGCACCCGTGAGGCGATGGCCGTCGGCACGGCCGGATTCACCGCGATGCTCGCGGTGATGGCGCTCGAGAAGCAGGGGCTGAAACCGGGGCAGGGACCGGTGCTGGTGACCGGCGCGAGTGGGGGCGTGGGCTCTGTCGCCACGGCGATTCTGGCGAATTTGGGCTACGAGGTGGCCGGCGTCACCGGGCGGCCCGAGAGTGCGGACTACCTGAAAGACCTTGGCGCCAGCCAGATCGTGCCACGGGAGGACATTGCGGAGGCTGTCAAGCGGCCGCTCGAGAGCGAGACCTGGGCGGGCTGCGTGGATGCCGTGGGTGGCGCGATGCTGGCGCGCGTGCTCGGGCAGATGAAATACGGGGCGAGCGTGGCCGCCGTGGGGCTTGCGGGTGGTGCGGCGCTGCCTGCCACGGTGGTGCCGTTCCTGCTGCGGGGGGTGAACCTGCTGGGCATCGACTCGGTCATGCAGCCCTACGAGAACCGGCTGGAGGCCTGGAAGCGGATCGCCACCGATCTTCCGATGGAGAAGCTGGAAGCGATGATCCAGCCCGCCACGCTGGCCGATCTGCCAGGTCTCGGCGCGGATATCCTCAAGGGCCAGGTGCGCGGGCGCGTCGTGGTGGACGTCAACGCCTGAGGCTGCCGAGCCCCTGTGGGGGCGGGTTCGTGTCGGAATCCGATGCTGAAATGCCGGGGCGGGGTGTCGCTCCCGGCGTTCAGCGGTTAGACTTGTTTCACATCTGCTCATTTTTCGGGCGGCTCATCGTGAGGCCGACTCCCGGACGCCTGCCCGACGGCACCGTCCGGGCCCGGTGTCTCGCTGCGTCGCCGGTGCAGAAGCAGGGAGAAAGGAAACAGCGTGGGGACATCCGATGACTGAAACAACACCAGACGACCAGGGCATACCCGCCCCGGAAGGAACGGCCGCCGTGATCGAAACCGATCACGAGATCGGCGTTCACAATATCGAAGGCAAGTTCGGACCCTACGGGTTTGATATCCACAACCCGGTGTTCTGGATCTCGGCCCTCATCATCGTGGCCTTCGTTCTCTTCGCCCTGATTGCTCCGGGCACGGCCGACGCGATTTTCAACGGGGTGGACGCCTCGGCGGTGGAGGGCTGCGAGGCCGGGGCCTTCTGCGACCTCGGGCTCAGGGCCTGGATGACCTCGAAGTTCGACTGGTTCTTCCTCTGGGGGGCCAACATCTTCGTCATCGTCTGCCTCCTGCTCATCGTCAGCCCCTGGGGCTCGGTGCGGCTCGGCGGTTCCGAGGCCACGCCCGACTACAGCTACGCCGGGTGGTTTGCGATGCTCTTTGCTGCCGGCATGGGCATTGGCCTGATGTTCTTCGGCGTGCTCGAACCCGCCTATTACTTCGGCACGCCCTGGGGCGACGCCCCTCTTGGCGCGGTCCGGCCGTTCGATGCCGATGGCAACCTGATCGCGGAGAACGTGGAGGAGGCGCGGCGCATGGCGCTGGCTGCGACCTCCTTCCACTGGGCGCTTCACCCCTGGGCGATCTATGCCATCGTGGCGCTGGCGCTGGCGCTGTTCAGCTACAACAAGGGCTTGCCGCTCAGCATCCGATCGGCCTTCTATCCGATCCTCGGGGAGCGGGTCTGGGGCTTCTGGGGCCATCTGATCGATATCACGGCCGTCTTCGCCACGCTCTTCGGCCTGGCCACCTCGCTCGGGCTGGGCGCCCAGCAGGCAAATGCCGGTCTGAACTTTGTCTACGGGATTCCGGCCAACACGACGGTGCAGGTCATCCTGATCTGCGCGATCACGGCGGTCGCGCTGATCTCGGTGCTGCGCGGGCTGGAGGGCGGTGTGAAGTTGCTCTCCGAGATCAACATGGTCATCGCCATCCTGCTCCTGGCCTTCGTGTTCTTCGCCGCCGGTGCGGGTGCAATCCTGAGCGACTTCGTCTCGACGCTGGGCGCCTATGTTCAGGAGGTGATCCCGCTGTCGAACCCGCATGGACGCGAGGATCTCGGCTACATGCAGGGCTGGACGGCCTTCTACTGGGCCTGGTGGATCAGCTGGTCACCCTTCGTGGGCATGTTCATCGCGCGGGTGTCGCGCGGGCGGACGGTGCGCGAGTTCATCATCTGCGTGCTCATCATCCCGAGCCTGGTCTGCGTGTTCTGGATGGCGGTCTTTGGCGGTGCGGCAATCAATGACATGGTGGCCAACCCCGACGCGAGCCTCGTGAAGGCGCAGGTGATCGACGCCTACAAGCCCGAGCTGTCGCTCTTTGCCATGCTTCAGGGCCTTCCCTGGACTGCGGTGACCTCGACCGTCGGGATCGTGCTGGTGATCGTGTTCTTCGTGACCAGCTCGGACTCCGGCAGCCTCGTGATCGACACGATCACAGCAGGCGGCAAGGTGGATGCGCCGGTGCCGCAGCGGGTGTTCTGGTGCACCTTCGAGGGGCTGGTGGCGATTGCGCTGCTGCTCGGTGGCGGGCTTGGCGCCTTGCAGGCGATGGTGATCTCCACGGGTCTGCCGTTTACCATCGTGCTGCTGCTGATGTGCTTTGCCATCATCAAGGGGCTGATCGCCGAAAAGCGGGCCTGACCCCGGCCTGAGCGATATTGCGCCCGCCCGGAGCGATCCGGGCGGGTGTCTTTTTGGCGAGTTTGTCCCTGGCTGCCGCGCTGCTAGGCTGATCCCGAGATGGAGCGTTTGGGGGGTATCATGAGACAAGTTGCAGCGGCTTTCGGCCTGATCCTGTGCAGTGGAAGCGGGGGCGCATGGGCGCAGGAGGGCGGCGGCGTGGACTGCGTGGCACTCTATGCCGACCTCGCCAACCAGTGGCCGGTGCAGCTGGAGCAGTGCGAGCCGCGGGAGATGAGCTACACGCTGGAGGCCTGCACACCGCCCTCGAGCTTTGTCGCCGGGGCCGTCACCACCCACATCCTGCTGGCGATCGACGCTTCGGGCTCGATGGCGGGCGCGGCGGGCAATCTCTCGAAGATGGACGCAGCCAAGCGCGAGGCGCGGGCCTTTCTGGGCGAGGTGCACGAGGATGTGGACGTGGGGCTCATGGTCTATGGCCACAAGGGGTCCAACAAGCCGGAGGGCAAGGCGGAGAGCTGTGCCGCCGCCGAGATGGTGCACGGCTTCGATGCCCCGCGGTCCAAGCTGGGCGACACGGTCGAGGAGTTGCGCCCGGTGGGCCACACCCCGATCGCCGGCGCGCTGGAAGAGGCCGCAAGGCTCGTGGCCGACCTGCCTGCGGGCGCCGACGGGCAAGCGCCGGTGCCGGTGGTCTACCTCATCTCGGACGGCGAGGAGACCTGCGACGGAGATCCGGTGGCCGCCGCCGAGGCGCTGCGCGAGGCCGGTGTGAAGACGACGGTCAACACCATCGGCTTTGCGGTTGATGCGGAGACCGAGGCGCAACTGCAGGCAATCGCGCAAGCCGGCGGCGGAACCTATTATCCTGCGGAGGATGCGTCTGCGTTGCAGAGGCAGTTGAACGCGATCAAGGACGCGGAGGCTTCGGTGCAGCGGTACAAGTATTGCGTGGAGCAGAACGTGGGCCAGATCGCCGCCTCGGCGCAGACGGAGATCCTGCGGATTACATCCTGTTACCACGAGAACAGCCCCTTGGACCGTCAGAACGGGATCAACGCTTATTTTCGCGATGCGCAGAAGGCCGACAGCCCCGAGGCCGCCTGCGCCGGCAAGGTGCAGCTGATGGCCGCAAAGGACCTGCGCCCGGCGCTGAAGTGGCTTGCCGACCGGAGTGGCACGCTGAATGGCAAGGCACGGGCGGATATTGCCGACTACCGCTCGAAAGCGGGCCTCGTCGCGGAGTAAGCCCGCGCGCATGAACCTCTGACTTGGCGTGCAGATGTGTGCGCCGGGCAACGATCGGCGGGGTTCTGCCAAAAAGATGACCGCAAGACGCGATTTCTGTCGCCTGTTGACGTTGCTGTGTCACGGTTCCGTTACCTTCTCTCGCCGGGGCGGTGAGGTGATGGGCGGACTGCCGCGAACACAGTCAAAAAGGAGACGCGGGCGATGGGATTTCTGGACACGACCTTCAATGCAATCAACGATTTGACCTGGGGCTGGGCGCTGGTGCCCTTTCTCGTGGTTTTGGGCATCTTCTTCACCGTGGCGTCGGGCTTCGTGCAGTTCCGGTTCTTCACCCGCATGTTCAAGGTGCTGACCGGCACCGATGAAGACAACGACCCGACCAAGATCAGCGCCCGCGAGGCGCTCTTCGTCTCGGTCGGCGGCCGGGTGGGCGGCGGCAACATCGCCGGTGTCGCGGTGGCGATCACCGCCGGCGGACCGGGCGCGGTGTTCTGGATGTGGGCGATTGCGCTGGTCGGCATGTGCTCGGCGCTGGTGGAGGCCACGCTGGCGCAGCTCTACAAGCGCACCGAACCCAACGGCGACTATCGCGGCGGCCCGGCGCGGGCGATCATCCACGGGCTCGGCGCAAATTACCGCTGGCTGGCGGTGATCTACGCGGTCTGTTTGATCGCCTCCTTCTCGATCGGGTTCAATGCCTTCCAGGGCAACACGGTGGCGGGCGCGGCGCTCGACAGCATGAACATCCCCCGCATTGCGACGGGCGCGGTGCTGGCGGCGGCGACGGGGGTCATCGTCTGGGGCGGCATCCACCGGATTGCCAAGGCGGCGGATGTGATCATCCCGGTCATGGCCTTGATGTACATCGGCATGGCGCTGGTCATCATCGTGCTCAACATCGGCGCGGTGCCGGGTGTGATCGTGGATATCGTGGCCAATGCCTTCGGGTTCCGCGAGGCGGTTGCGGGCGGCATGGGCGCGGCGATCGCCAACGGATTGCGGCGCGGGCTCTTCTCCAACGAGGCGGGTCTCGGCTCGGCGCCGAACGTGGCGGCGACGGCCTATGTGAAGCACCCGGTGAGCCAGGGCATCACCCAGAGCTTCTCGGTCTTCATCGACACGATCATCATCTGCTCCTGCACCGCCTTTGTGATCCTGCTGGGCGATGTCTACCAGCCCGGCGCAGAGGGCATCGACGGCGTGGCGCTGACCCAGCAGAGCATGGTGGACCATGTCGGCGCCTGGTCGCAATACTACCTGACGGTGGCGATCCTGCTCTTCAGCTTTTCCTCGATCATGTACAACTACTATCTGGGCGAGAACGCGCTGAGCTTCATGACCGGCAACCCGATGGCGATCCAGGTGCTGCGGGTGGCCATTGTCTGCATCGTCTTCCTCGGCGCGGTGGCACCGGGCGCGACCTTCGTGTTCAACTTCTCCGACCCGATGATGGGGATCCTCGCGGTGGTCAACCTGCTGGCTCTGGCGATGCTCTTCCCGGTGGCGGTGCGGCTGATCAACGACTTCCGGGCGCAGTTGAAGGCGGGGGTGAAGATGCCCGTCTTCGACCCCGCCCGGTTCCCCGACCTCGACACCGACCCGACCGCCTGGCCGGACGCACCGAAGGCCCCGGCGGAGTAGGGCGGGGGGCCAGGATTGGCCTCGTCCGGCCTGCGCCGGGCGGGGCTTTCCTTTTCGTGGCCTCGCTTTCTGCAAGTATATTTGCTGCACCTACCCAGTTGACTGAGTGACGCCTCTGGGGACAAGATCGCTTAATAGCGATGCATTATACCTCAGGAACCAGGATGAGCAGTTTCTCCGATCAAGTTTCCCAGATTGCGAACCGATCAAAGGTGGCGGAACGCCAAGCATTGACCGAAGAGGCAACCAAGACGTCGGTTATCTTACCTTTCATCCAGATCCTCGGGTTTGACGTGTTTAATCTGGACGAAGTGGTCCCAGAGTTCATAGCAGATGTCGGCACCAAGAAAGGCGAGAAGGTCGACTTCGCCGTAAAGATTGACGGCAAGATTTCGATGCTGGTCGAGGTGAAACCCATAAGCTGCAAGTTGGGAGATGCTCAATACTCGCAGCTATTTCGATATTTCGCCGTTACAGAAAGCCGTTTGGCCATCTTGACCAATGGACGTGAGGCCTGGTTCTTTTCCGACACCGACGAACCCAACAAGATGGACAAGAAGCCGTTCTTCAAGTTCGACTTTCAGAGCCACGATGAGGGGCAGATTGAAGAGCTGGCGAGGTTCCAGAAACCCAACTTCGCAATTGACGAGATCATTGAGGCCGCATCAAATCTCAAGTATGTAAGGGCGGCAGCCAACTACTTGAGGGCGCAACTCGAGAATCCCGAGGACGAATTTGTTCGTGTTGTCGGTCGCAATATTCACGAAGGCTCGATAACCAAGGGAGTGCTGGAGCAGATAAAACCCGCGATCCAGTCCGCACTGGATGAGGTCATTCGAGAAAGAATTCAGGATCGACTCAGCATCACGTTCAGAGACGAGAAAAAGGTTGCAAGCGAAATCGTGCCGCAAGAACCTTCCGATAGTGCTGGTTCTGATCGTGATATCAATACTACCGATGAAGAGCTGTCAGGCCATTTGATCGTACGAGCCATTGCGGCGAAGCGTGTTCCGGTGAGCAGGGTCGCGATACGTGACGCCAAGAGTTACTGTGCGATACTGATGGATGACAATAATCGCAAACCAATTTGCAGACTATACTTCAACTCGCCGACTACTAAGTACATTGGCATCTTCGATAATGCAAAGGTGGAGACGAAACACAGAGTCGACGGGCCGGAAGATATCTACAAATTTTCTGATGACATTGAGCGGGTGGTAATCGCGTTGGCCTGATCGCCGGGGCGCGACAGTTTGCAATCCTTGAAATGCCGTTGCCCGCTCTGTCCGGCCTGCGTCGGGTGGGGCTTGTTGCGGGCGGGCAGCCCGTGTCGGCGTCAGAAAGATTGACCCGAACCGGCCCGGCCTGCGTTGTCTTCCGAGATGGGCAGAACCACGGAGGCCACATGACCCGCACCACGATCCTCTGGCACCGCCGCGACCTGCGGCTTTCGGACCTGCCTGCGCTGACGGCGGCGCGGGAGCAGGGGGCGGTGATTCCCGTGTTCATCCGCGAGCGGAAGGTGGATGCGCTGGGCGCCGCACCGGCCTGGCGGCTGGGGTGGTCTCTGGAGGCGCATGGGGCGGAGCTGGAGGCGGTGGGCTCGCGGCTGGTCCTGCGCTCGGGCGATGCGCTGGAGGTGCTGCGAACACTGGTGGCCGAGACCGGGGCGGAGGCGGTCTATTGGTCGCGCGAGTACGATCCGGTGAGCATCGAGCGCGACAGCGAGGTGAAGGCCGCGCTGCGGGAGGCGGGCGTGGAGGCCAGGAGCTTTCCGGGCAAGCTGCTCTGGGAGCCCTGGGAGGTGAAGACCGGGCAGGGCGGGCCCTACAAGGTGTTCTCGCCGATGTGGAAGACCATGAAGGGCGAGGCCCCCGGCACGGAGTGTCCGCGCCCGCGCGAGCTGGCCGGGCCGGCGGATTGGCCCGAGAGCGAAAGTCTCGGAGACTGGACACTCGGTGCCGCCATGCGGCGCGGCGGCGAGGTGCTGGCGCGGTATGCGGTGGTGGGCGAGACGGCGGCGCAAGAGCGCCTTCGGGATTTCGTCGCCGGGCGGATGCACAACTACCCCAAGGGGCGTGACCTCCTCGCCGAGCGCTGGACCTCCGGCCTGAGCGAGAACCTCACCTATGGCGAGATCTCCCCGCGCCAGTGCTGGAACGCGGCGGAGGGCGACGGCAGCGAGACGTTCCGCAAGGAGCTGGCCTGGCGCGAGTTCGGCTGGCAACTGGGCTATCACTTTCCGCATATGTTCGAGCGGGAGTGGCGCGAGGAATGGAGCCGCTTCCCCTGGAAGGATGACGAGCGGAAAGCGGAGGTGAAGGCCTGGAAACAGGGGCGCACGGGCGTCGACGTGGTGGATGCGGCGATGCGCGAGCTCTACGTCACCGGCACCATGCACAACCGCGCCCGGATGATCGTGGCGAGCTACCTGACCAAGCACATGATGACCGACTGGCGCGTGGGGCGTGACTGGTTCGCCGACACGCTGATCGACTGGGACGAGGCCTCCAATGCGCTCGGGTGGCAATGGACGGCGGGCTGCGGGCCGGATGCGGCGCCCTACTTCAGGGTCTTCAACCCGGCCAGCCAGGCGGAGAAGTTCGATGCGAAGGGCGGCTACCGGGAGCGGTGGCTCGGCAGCGGGGAAGACGCGTCGCGCTTTTATGACGCGGTGCCCGTGAGCTGGCGGATGGAACAGGGCAGGGATCGCCCGGCCAAACCAGTGGTCGGGCTGGAGGAGGGGCGCAAGGCTGCGTTGGACGCCTACGCGGCCCGCGATTTCTGAGGCGGCGACAGTGGCGCCCGAGGGCTGCCAGTGTCGCCGCTTTCTCGCGGTTCTGCCTTATTTCCGCCGGTTTCACATGGTGTGCTTGCCGCAATCGAGGGGCGAGTCCGCGCTCCTTTCATGTGATGGAACGCCCATGCCTACCGCCACCAAGCTCATGTCTGCCCTGGCCTTCGCCGTGCTGGCCTTCTTTGCCTCCGAAGTGTTCAAGCCGCTGCTGCCGGAAGGAACCAAGTCGGGGATGCTCTCCTTCGTGAACGCCGGGATCGGGCTTGTCTGCGGCTGGCTGATCATGGGGCGCCTTGCAGGCCGCGGGAAGTTTGCCGCTGGCGGTGCCGGCGTGCGAACGGCGCTGGCGACGACCTTCTGGTGCCTTGTCTTCTGGTCGATCTGGGAGATGCTCCGGCTCTCCACCCGGCCTGGCACCTACGCAGGGCCGGTGGAGGCGGTGAACGGCTCATTCGGCCTGATGTTCGACAACCTCATCCTGATCCTCACCGACCCGAGAATCGGCTTTACCCTCGGCGAGGGAACCTATTTTCTGCCCCAGGTGCCGCTCGTTCTGATCGTGGGCGGCATGCTCTGCGGCTGGTTCGCGGAGTGGACCGAGGAGCGCTCGCAGGACGCAGGCAAGATCGCCTGATCGTGGCCGGCGCCCATGCGAAAGGGGCGTATGGCCGATCTGTTCATTTACGGAACTTTGATGCACGTGCCGCTGCTGCGCGTCGTGCTGGGTTGCGGCTTCGAGGCCGTAGAGCTTGTTGACGCGCGGCTGCCGGGCTGGCGTGTCGAGGCGGTGCCGGGCGAGATCTATCCCCGGGTGCGCGCCGCGCCCGATGGCATGGCCCAGGGGCTGCTCTTGCGCGGGCTTTCCGACGAGGCGCTGGCGCGCGCGGATTTCTACGAAGGTCTCGACAACTACGGCTACCTCAGGAAGCCGGTGGACGTACTGACCGAGGGCGGCCCGGCGCAGGCCACGGTCTATGTGCCTGTCGGCGATGACGGCGCCGAGGGCGGGCCCTGGAGCCTGGACGCCTGGGCCGCACGATGGGGCGAGATGAGCACGTTGGCGGCCGAAGAGGTCATGTGGTGGATGGGCCGTGCCTCGACTGCCGAGGTTGGCCGTCGTTACGGGGTGATCTGCACGCGGGCGCAGGCGCGCCTGAATGCGCGGGCGACGGCGCCCACGCAGGTGCGGCGGCAGGCCGGGGCGGAAGACCTGCAGGTGGCCGAGATGCGGCGCCCCTACGCCAGGTTCTTTGCGGTGGAGGAGTACACTCTCGATCACTGCCGTTTCGACGGCGGATGGCAGCAGATCGAACGGGCGGCCTTTGTCTCGGCGGATGCCGCGACGGTCTTGCCCTACGATCCGGTTCGTGACCGGGTCATGCTGGTCGAGCAGCTCCGAGTCGGGCCGCTGGCACGCGGCGATGCCGAGCCTTGGGTGCTGGAGCCGGTGGCAGGTCGGGTGGACCCTGGCGAAAGCCCCGAGGACTGCGCGCGCCGCGAGGCGATGGAGGAGGCGGGGCTTCACATGGAGCGGCTGGTGCCGATCGGCGGTTACTACCCGAGCCCGGGGGCGAAGAGCGAGTATCTGCATGGCTTCATCGGGCTCGTCGACCTTCCGGATGGGGCGGCGGGGATCGGCGGCATGGCGGGCGAGGGAGAGGACATTCGCGCGCATCTGCTGGGGTTTGACGAGGCGATGGACCTGCTGGCGAGCGGCGAGGTGAATGTCGGGACCACGGTGATCTCGTTGCTGCATCTCGCGCGTTTGCGTGCAGGGCTGCGCGGCGACTGAGCGGCGGGCCTGGCGTCAGGTGCCGCAGAAAGTGGCCGCGACCACCTCGTGAGGCTCCGGCGGCAGGCGCAGGTCTTCGGTGCCTTCGGGCGGATCATGAGGATGCGCCAAGGCCTCGATCAGCCGCGTGGCTGGCGCGAGAGAGCCCGCGACGGCGGCCTGGATCGCCTCTTCGATGCGATGGTTACGGGGGATGATGGCGGGGTTGGCTGTGGCCATGATCTCGCGGGCGGGCGCTCGGGCCTGCCATTTGCCATGCCAGGCGGCAAAGGCGAGGCTGTCGGGCAGGGGATTGTAGCCCTCGGTCAGGGCACGGAAGCTGTTGGTGAAATCGGCCGCTTCGGCGGTCATGATCTCGAGCAGCTCGGTGATGAGCGGCAGGTCATCCGCCGTTGGATCGGCAAGGCCGAGCTTGGCGCCGAACCGGGCGAGATAGGCCTGCTGATAGCTGTCGCGGAAGACGTTGACGCGCTCCGTGGCCTCGGGGATCGCCTCTTCGCCCCCCATGATGGGCAAGAGGGCCGAGGCCAGCTGGGCGAGGTTCCAGCCCCCGATCTGCGCCTGCCGGTCGTAGGCGTAGCGGCCCATCCTGTCGATCGAGGAATAGACGGTTTGCGGGTGATAGGTGTCGATGAAGGCGCAGGGGCCGTAGTCGATGGTCTGGCCGGAGATGGCCATGTTGTCGGTGTTCATCACCCCGTGGATGAAACCGAGCGACATCCATTGGGCGATGAGGCGCGCCTGCGCTTCGACCACCGCGGAGAGAAATTCCATCGGCCCGCCCGCCTCCGGGTAGTGGCGGCGAATGGCATAGGCCGTGAGCGCCTCGAGGGCCTCGGTGTCGCCGCGGGCGGCGAAGTACTGAAAGGTGCCGACGCGGATGTGGGAGGCGGCGACGCGGGTGAGGATGGCGCCGGGGTAGGCGCGTTCGCGCTGAACCATCTCGCCGGTTGCCACGGCGGCCAGCGCCCGGGTGGTGGGCACGCCCAGGGCGTGCATCGCTTCGGACACGATGAACTCGCGCAGCACCGGCCCGAGCCAGGCGCGGCCATCCCCGTTGCGGGAGTAGGGGGTGCGGCCCGAGCCCTTGAGCTGCACGTCGAATGTGCCGCGGGGTGTTTCGATCTCGCCCAACAGCAGGGCGCGACCGTCGCCCAGTTGCGGGGACCAGCCCCCGAACTGGTGTCCGGCGTAGACCTGCGCGATGGGGCTGTGCTGCGGCGGGGGAGCGTTGCCCGAGAGCAGCGCCACGCCATCGGCAGACTTCAGCCCTTCGGGGTCGAGCCCGAGGTCACGGGCGAGGCCTTCGTTCAGCAGAAGCAGCTCGGGCGCCTTTACCGGCTGCGCCTGCTGGGCGTGATAGAAGCGCGGGCCGAGGGTGGCGTAGCTTTGGGTGAGGGGCAGGTGCAGGGTCATGCCTTGGGGAGTTTGCTGAGGTCCATCGACATGAGGAAATAGCGCTCGCGCGCCTCGAAGCCATAGCGGCGGTAGAGGCGCTGGGCCCTGTCGTCCTCGCGGTCGACCTCGAGGTGCATGAAGAAGACGCCCGCCTCGCCGAGGGCGGTCATCACCTTGTGCAGGGCCTCCATGCCGATGCCGCGGCCACGGACGGAGGGTCGCACCCAGAACTCGTCGATGAAACCGTCGATCCCGCCCATCTCTATGGCCCAGCCGAAGCAGACGCAGATGTAGCCCACCGGGGCGCGCCTGGGACCGATGAGGTAGATCGCGCCCAGGGGGTGGCCCTCGAGCAGGGGCAGTACGGCGCGGGCACGGTGCTCGTCGGAGAGGTCGAGCGCGAACTCCTCGTGGAACCGCGCGACCATGGAGAGCACGCGTTCGGCGTCATCGGGGGTAGCGAGATGGATCTGAGCGCTCATGGCAGGCTGGCCAGGCGTTGGGTGAGCATGGAGAAGAAACCGGGGGCGTCGACGGTGCCCATGAAGGTGGCGTTCGGCGCGCGGTCGGTGACGCCCCACCAGTCGGCCACGGTCATGCCGCGGGTCAGGGGGGAGGTGGTTTCGATCTCGACGTTGATATGGCGGCCTGTGAACAGGGTCGGATCGAGCAGGTAGGCGATGGTGGAGGGGTCGTGCAGCGGGGCGCCCTCGGAGCCGTATTTGGCGGTGTCGAACCGCTCGAAGAAGCCGATCCAGCCTGCCACCACCTCCCCGGTCCGGTTGCCCAGGGCCCGGAGGGCCTCGACGCGGGGGGCGGTGACGAGGAGCCTGTGGGTCACGTCGAGCGGCATGACTGTCAGCGGAACCCCGGATTTGAACACGATCTCGGCGGCTTCCGGGTCGACGTAGATGTTGAACTCGGCTGCGGGCGTGTAATTTCCGACCTCGAAGTAGGCCCCGCCCATCAGCACGATCTCGGCAATTTTCGGGGCGATGTCGGGTGCCTTTTGCAGGGCGGTGGCGATGTTGGTGAGCGGGGCCAGCGGGCAGAGCGTGACGGTGCCGGGGGGCTCGGCGCGAAGCGTTTCGATGATGAAATCGACCGCGTGCTGCGGCTGGAGCGGGAGCGTGGGGTCGGGCAGGTCGTAGCCGTCCAGCCCGGTCTGGCCGTGAACGTGCTCGGCAGTGACGAGCGTATGCGCGAGGGGCTTTTCACAACCGGCGAAGATGGGGACATCGGTGCGGCCCGCCACCTCGACGACCTTGCGGGCATTGAGCGAGGTGAGCGTCAGCGGGATGTTGCCTGCGACGGCGGTGATGCCCAGCACCTCGAGCTCGGGCGAGGCGAGGGCGAGCAGAATCGCCACCGCGTCATCCTGGCCGGGGTCGGTGTCGATTATGATCTTGCGGGGGGACATGGGAGCTCCTTTGGCGCGGAGAGTGGGATGAGGGGCGGCCGATGTCCAGTGGCGGTAAAGACGGCAGCGTGACAGCGGGGCGCGCTGACCCGTGGCCACCGGGCTCGACCCGATGGCGTCCCCCGGAGACATCTGAAGCATGGAACCGGAGCGAGTCAGTCAGCGAGGGTGGTGGCAATCTCGGAGCTTTGTTCTAGCGTGCGGTGGACGGGGCATTTGTCGGCCACGTCGAGGAGGCGCTGGCGCTGGTCGGGGGTGAGATCTCCCTCCAGGTGGATGACGCGGTGGAAATGGTCGACCTTGGCCGCACTGTCCGTTTCGGCATCTGTGGCATGCTGTTTGTCATGGGTGACATCGACGCTGACATGGGTGAGGGGCCAGCCCTTGCGCCGGGCATACATGCGGATGGTCATGGAGGTGCAGGCGCCAAGACCGGCGGCGAGAAAACCATAGGGGGTCATCCCGCGGTTGGTGCCGCCGAAGCTGAGTGGCTCGTCGGCCAGCGTGTGGTGATGGGGGCCGGATTGCACATCTTGCATGAACCCTTGCGGATCCGCCTCGGAGACGCGGGTAACGCCCTCCGGCGCGCCTTCGGGGGCGGGGGGCTCGGGCAGGCCGAGGTAGCGGTCGGCCCAGGTGGCGATGATCTCTGCGGCATATTCGGCGTCGTCGGGCGACGAGATGAGGTGGTCGGCCTCGTCGAGGGTGACGAAGCTCTTGGGGTGCTTGGCGGCGGTAAAGATCTGGGTTGCGTTCTCGATGCCCACGATACTGTCGCGCGGGGCGTGGAGGATGAGCAGGGCGCGGTGGAGCTTCGCGATGTCGGGCGCGAGGTTTTCTGCGCGGACGTCGTCGAGAAACGCGCGGCGGATGGTGAAGGGGCGGCCCCCGAGATCGACCTCGGCGGCCCCCTCGGCTTCGATGGTGTCCAGCACGCGGCCGAAATTGCGGGTCACGTGGGCGGGGTCGAATGGCGCGCCGATGGTGGCCACGGCGCGGGCGCTTTCGATCCGGCGAGCCGCCTTGAGCATGGCGGCACCGCCCAGTGAATGGCCGATGAGCAGGGAGGGCGGCATGCCCTGCTCGGTCAGCCAGCGGGCCGCGGCCTCGAGGTCGGCCACGTTGGAGGTGAAGTCGGTATTGGCGAACTCGCCCTCGGAATGGCCCAGCCCGGTAAAGTCGAACCGCAGCACGGCAAAGCCTTCGGCGGTGAGCCTTGCGGCAATGCGGCGGGCGGCGGGAATGTCCTTGGAGCAGGTGAAGCAATGGGCGAAGAGCGCGGTGGCGAGGTGCGCGCCCTCGGGCCGGTCGAGGCGGGCGGCGAGCTGGTGGCCGGAGCCGGAGGGGAAGGTGATACGTTCGATGGGCACGGCAGGCTCCTCGCGGTAAGGGTTGACCCGTTGTGAAGGGATTCGACGCGGGATGGAAATGATCCGGGGTGTGATGGCGCTGGTGGCGGCCCTGGGGTTTGCCGCGCTGGCCGCCAGCTTTTGGGGTCGCTGGTGGGCCTGGGGTGACAGCCTTGCGGTGGCGCGCAGCTTCATCGGGCTTGCGGGGCTTGCGTGGCTGTTGCTCTGCGGGGTGACGGGGGCGCTGGGCTGGCGCTGGGTCGCTGCCCTGTCGCTCGTCGTGCTTGGCTGCCTTGCGCCGGTCGGCTGGGCCAAGTGGAGGCCGCAGCCGCAGGACCCGGCGGCCTTGATGCTTTATCAGAAGAACATGAACTACCGGATGCCCACGGTGGCGCCCCTGCTCGCAGACATCGAGGCGGTCGCGCCCGACCTGGTGACGCTGCAGGAAGTGGACGCCGAGAACCGGGCGGTGATGGCTGCGATGGCCGGGCGGTGGCCGGGCCAGCACTACTGCGAGTTCTCGGCCGTGGGGGGGCAGGCTGTGTTGTCACGCTGGGCGGCGCTGGAGACGGTTTGCGGCTACGGCTGGGCCGGGATGAAGGTGGATCACCCGGACGGCGCGTTCTGGCTGGTTTCGGTGCATCTGCACTGGCCGGCACCCTACGCGCAGCGGGCCCATCTCGCGCGGGCGCTGCCGGAGCTGGCGGCGCTGGAAGGGCCGGTGTTCGTGGGCGGCGACTTCAACATGGTGCCCTGGTCGGGAGCGATGGTGCGCTTGGGCGAGGCCCTCGGCGCGGCGCGCGTGGGGCGGGCGCGGCTGTCCATAGAGCAGTTCGGCGGCAGGTTGTGGCTGCCGATCGACCATGTCCTCGCGCCCCAGGGATGGCAGGGGCGAAGCGTGATCCGGCCGCAGCTCGGGTCGGATCACTTCGGGGTGGTGGCGCAGCTGGTGGCGCCCTGTTGGGCAGATCTTCAACCCTATGCTATCCGTCGATTGCCTTGCCCATAATGGACAGCGCTTGTTGATAAACGGTGGCCTTGTTCCACTCGTTCAGCACACGGAAGTTGTGGGTGCCTTCGCCGTAGGGCTGGCCTGGTTTCCAGCCCTTGGCACGTAGGTAGTTGGCGGTGGAAGCCAGAGCGTCAGACTGGTTGTTGAGATCCAGGCGCCCGTCACCATTGCCATCGACACCGTAATTGAGGGCGCTCCCAGGTAAGAACTGAGTGTGCCCAAGCTCGCCGTGCTTAGCGCCGATTGCGTTAGGGGACATGATCCCTCGATCAACCATCTTCAGTGCGGCGATGGCATGCGGCGTGAAGAGCTCCGGTCTTCGACAGTCGTAGGCCAATGTCGTTATCGCATTAAGGACATTGGAGTCGCCCATAAAATTACCGAAGGCAGTTTCCATTCCGTGAATGGCGATGATGACGCCTGCAGGTACGCCGTAGCGGGCTTCGAGGGCGTTGTAGTAGTTTGCGTTGCGAGCCTTGCGTTTTTTGCCCTGGCTGATGATCGTGTTCGCCCCGCGCACCTGCATGAACTTCTCGAGCGAATACTTGAAGCTCTTCTGATTGCGGTCTGCGGCGATTGTGCGCGAGGCGTATTGCGCACCGGCGAGCGCCTGAAGCCCGCGCTGGCCGACGCCGTTCTGCTGGGCGACCTTTGCAAAATCGGCCTTCCAGGCCTCGAAGCCGGAGGCGTTGTTGCCGCAGCCGATGGCCATTGCGGAGGCCGGGGCGAGGGAGAGCAGGATGGCGGTGAGAAGGGGTTTGAACATGGGTCAATGCCTCGGAAAAATGAACTTTTCGGCAGGTTACCGAGGCGGCGGGGAATGGCCAAGTCACAAACAGGGCATGGCGGATTGTTGCCGGTGTGGCGGGCGGGCTCGGGGATGACGGCTCGAGGATGACGGGGTGGTGAGGGCGGTGCGAGGGGTCAGATCAGGCGCGGGTCGTAGGGGTAGCTCGAGAGCTTTTCGCAGCCGGTCTCGGTGACCAGCACCTGCTCTTCGAGCTTGATGCAGAACTCACCCGGTGTCTCGCCGACCAGCGCCTCGACGCAGAGGGTCATGCCGGGGAGCAGGGGGTAATCGAAGCCGCCGTGGTCGTCCTCGGGGTAGGCGACGTGGGGCCACTCGTCGCAAAGCCCGACGCCGTGGGCGAGGCAGGAGTAACGGCCGGCCGTGTAGATCGGCGCGAGGCGGTGGGAGGCGGCGGACCATTCGGGGATGGTGAGGCCGGGGCGGATCAGGGCCATGTTGGCTTCGATATGCTCGACGGCGTGGGCCATGGCGGTGCGCATCGGCGCGGGGGCGGGGCTGTCGCCCAGCCACCAGGTGCGCGAGATGTCGGTGCAGATGCCGTAGGGGCCGATCAGGTCTGTATCGAAGGCGAGGATCTCGTTCTCGCCGACCTCGCGGGGGCCGCATTCCTGGAACCAGGGGTTGGTGCGGGGGCCGGAGGAGAGCAGGCGGGTCTCGATCCATTCGCCGCCACGGCGGATGTTCTCGGCATGGAGCAGGGCCCAGATGTCGTTTTCGGTGACGCCGCCCTTGGGAACCTCGCGGCGCGCGTAGTCCTCCATCGCCTGCATGGAGACCTCGCAGGCGTGGATGGCGCATCGCATGGCCTTGATCTCGTCGGGGCATTTCACCGAGCGGGCGTGTTCGGTGACCTCCTCGCCCTGCATCAGCTCGAAGCCCTGCTGGCGGAGCGCGTCGACCCCGTGCAGCATCGGCTTGTCGACGGCGAGGCGGCGGTTGCCGGGGCTGTGGGCCTTGAGGATCTCGGCCACCTCGGCGGCAAAACGGCGCGCGGCGTCGGCGGTGCTGTCGCCGGTGGAGAAATAGAACATCGAGGCTCCGCCGCGCCGCTCGGCGACCAGCGGGTTGAACTCGGAGAGAAACGGCGAGCGGTCGTAGTCCCACAGCACCATGTGGCCGTCGGGGCAGACAAGACAGGCGCGGAACGGGTTGTGCGCGTTCCAGAGCTGCATGTTGGTGCTGTCGGTGGCGTAGCGGATGTTGAGCGGGTCGAACATCAGCAGCCCGGCATGATCACGTGCCTGGATGGCATCGGTGAGCCGGGAGAGGCGATACTTGCGGATGGCGGAGAGGTTTGGCGCGGCAAGGCCGGCAGCGTCCCATTCTCGCAGGGCGAGCGGTGTGGGGCCGATCTCGACGCGGTTGGCATCGTTGGGCGTGCCATCGGGCAAGCGGGCGCCCCTGGTCGGGTCGATCTTGCGGGTTGCGGCGTAGGACGTGTCCATGGGGCGAGGGTGCCGGTGTCGGAAGCCGCGAGTCTGAGCCGAATGCGACCGTGCATGTCGTGTTTGCAGAGTTGCGGAGATCGCAGGATTTACCCACGCTGTCGGGATGGATGCGATTCTTCAAAAAGCGCTGGGTGCCTTGCCGCCCGGGTTCGGACGATTGCCGGGCACCGGGCCTCTGGACATGGCCGGCTGGCTGACGGTGGACGATGCCTACGGGGCGCAGATGGCCGAGCGGGAACGTCTGCTTGCGGAGCGGCGCAGCGAGGTGGTGGCGCTGGAGTCGGGCTGCGAAGCGGTCGCCGCCGAGGCCCTGGAGATGGTGCTGACGCATATCGCCGCGCGGCCCGAGTGGCAGCTCACCGGCCGCACGGTGCGCCGCCCGGATGGGCGGTGCGTGGATGTGGATGCCACCGATCCGCTGGGCAGCCTGGGACGGATCATCGCGGAAGACATCTGCCTGCTGGAAGCCCGTGAGGGGGCGCAGGTGCTGGTGGGCGCCGTGCTGTGCTTTCCGTCGCGCTGGGTGCTCGCCGAAAAGATGGGTCGGGCGATGCTGCGAATCCACGCGCCGGTCCCGGGCTATGGCGAAGACCTCAACACCCGCGTGGAGCGCATGATGGGGGCGCTGCGCCCCGGTTCCGGCCTGTGGCGGGCGAACGGCCATTTTCATTCGGACCCGCGTCTGTTTCATCCCAGGTCCGAGGTCGCGGAGAAGCGCTGGGAGGCTGACGCGAGGTACTTCCGGAGTGAGCGGCAGGCATTGCTGCGGATGCCGGAGAGCCGGGCCACGCTCTTCTCGATCCATACGACGGTTGTGGAGGCTGCGGCGCTGACAGAGGCACAGCGGGCGCTGTTGCGAGGGCAGGCGGCCCCGCAGATCTAGCGGTGCCCCGCCGGCGCCGCTGTGCGCTGGCGCTCCCTGAAGAACGCGTAGAGCCCGGCGGCGATGATGAGGAGCGAGCCGGCGATGGTCCATCCATCCGGGCGCTCGGCAAAGAAGGTCACGCCGATGATCGTAGCGAAGAGGAGGCGGGAATAGCGGAAAGGCGCAATGGTGGCGAGTTCACCGACCCGCACCGCCGAGGTCAGCGCGAGATAGCCCACGAGCGTGAAGACGATGCCGAGAGGGGCCCAGGCGAGGGACGTCCCTGTGAGCGGCGCAAAGCCCGGCCCGACGAGGAGCGCCGCGACGGCGGCGAAAGGCACCAGCGAGAAGCCCCAGGCCGCCAAGGTCAGCGAGGGGATGGACCGGGGCGCCGCACGGGTCGTGAGATCGCGGGCCGAGAGCGCAATGGCCGCGGCGACGGCGACGAGCGAGGAGGGATCGAACCCTTCGAGGCCCGGGCGAACGATCATCAGCATGCCGGCCATCCCGGCCACCACGGCCGACCAGCGCCGCCATCCGACGCGCTCGCCGAAGAACAGGGCCGCGCCCATCGTGACCAGAATGGGGTTCATCTGCATCAGCGCTGAGACGGTGGTCAGCGGGGCGAGGGCAATGGCGAGCGTGATGGTCAGCGACGCAACCGCTTCGGCGATGCTGCGCCCCACGACGGCCGGATGAAAGAACGCCCGCGAAAATACGGGCTCCCCGCGCAGCAGGGCGGCAGCTGCGAAGATCAGGGCGGTGCCGCCGCCGAGGATCAGGATCACCTGTGGCGCGGGGAGGTAGGCCGACATCAGCTTGACCACGGTATCGGTACAGGCAAGCCCGAACATGGCAAGCACCATCAGCGCGATGCCCCTGAAATTGTCGGTCATTCGAGCCGCTCCGGTTGTTGCCCGCGCAGGGCTACAGCCATGCGCCGCAAAAGGCGAGGGCGGCCGGGGCCGCACGCGGTCAGGAGCGTTTCTTGCGGACGCCGTAGAGTTCGAGCCGGTGGCCTTTCAACTCGTAGCCGAGGCGGGCGGCGATCTTTTCCTGGAGCGCCTCGATCTCGGGATCGACGAACTCGATGACCTCGCCGGTTTTCATGTCGATCAGGTGGTCGTGGTGGTCGCGTTCGGCATCTTCATAGCGGGCACGGCCATCGCCGAACTCGAGCTTTTCCAGCAGACCGGATTCCTCGAAGAGCTTGACCGTGCGATAGACCGTGGCGAGCGAGATCTTCGGATCGACGGCGGAGGCGCGGCTGTAGAGCTCTTCCACATCGGGATGGTCGGATGCGGCGTCGAGCACCTCGGCGATCACCTTGCGCTGGCCGGTGATGCGCAGGCCCTTGGCGGCAGAACGCTCGATGAGGGTGGGGGTGGTCATGGGCTTCTCCGGCTCTCGGCATGGGTTTAGCCGTGGTCGCCGAGGATTTCCAGCAGTTGCGGGCCGTCAGAACGCCAGGGTGCCCTGCATGACAGGCACGGCAGCGCCCGAGATCGTGACGGCGTTCGCGGTAGTGGTCACACCGATGCGGGAGGGTCGGCCCATGTCGTCGCCCTGGCGGATCGTCAGGGTCTGGGGCCCGTGCTGCGCGGTAAGCCAGGCGCCGAGGGCGGCGCAGGCGGAGCCGGTGGCCGGGTCTTCGGGGATCATGTCGAGGGGTGCGAACATGCGGGCGTGGATCGTGGCGCCGTCGCGCACCCAGGCGAACTGGGCGAAGTCGAGCGAGCCGGGGTGGGCCGCGGCGCCTTGCTTGAAGGCGGCGGTGTCGGGGGTGCAGGCGGCCAGCGCCTCGCGGCTGGTCAACTCGGTGAGGGTGAAGGGCAGGCCGACGGAGGCCATGACCGGTGGGGCGGCCAGCGCGGTTTGAGGCAGGCCGAGGGCACGGGCGGTGAGGGATGGATCTGGGTGAGCGAGGACCTGGAGCGAGACCTCAGTGGTGAAGCGGGCTTCGGTGGGGGTGGCATGGGCGCGGATCGGGCCGACGCCGGTTTCGAGGATGAGGTCAGGCCCATGGCCCGCACGGCCCAGCGCCACGGCGGTGCCGATCAGCGGGTGGCCGGCGAAGGGGATCTCCATGGTAGGGGTGAAGATGCGGACGCGGGCCGTGTGGGCGGGGTCTTCGGGCGGGAAGATGAAGGTGGTTTCGGAGTAGTTGAACTCGGCGGCGATCTTCTGGAGGGCGTCTTCGGGGAGGGCGCGCGCGTCGGGGATGACGGCGAGGGGGTTGCCGGTGAAGGGGGTGTCGGTGAAGACGTCGAGGGTGAGGTAGGGGGTCATGGGCCTTGCCTGATCGTTCATGCCGAGCTTAGGGTCAGACGCGGGCATGGCAAGCGGTGAGAATGTGAGCGAGTTTACTCGGCGCGGCGTCAAGGTGGTTGCAGAGACCACGGAGAAGGCCGAGTTCGACATTCGCTGCTACCATATTACAGACGCCGCAATGGACCGGATCGCAGCGCGGCTGAAAGAAGCTCTGTTCTCCCCGGACGACCGGGTTGTGGGCGACCTCAGGATTAGGGAATTGGAGGGCTATGACGTGGTTCACTTCGTTGGGCGGGATGGTGACCGCATCGTGGTGACAATTGCACAGCTCAGAGTGCCCGACCCGGACAATCCTACAGAACGGATTTTGGAAAAACTGGGAAGGGCTGCTATATTCAGGGGAGCAACCGGGCTGTGACCCGGTGAGGATGAACCGATGACCTACGAAGAGTATCAGGCACTGGAAGAAGAAGGGAAGGCGCTGGCCGCTGTAAATGAAGTGCGGGCGGTGGTCCTAGCGTCTGGGTACATGCCTTTGAATCCCAGCGTCCACCTTCGAAAAACGGCGACGCATTCAGCGATTGTCGCTAAATCATCGGACTACAGTGCTTGGCTAAGAATTGTCTCTGTGACGCCGAACGCTTTGGCAGCATCAAGCACCAGCAAACTTCAATCTCTCTGGCGAATTCCGGCAGAGTAGAGAGCTGAGTTTCACCTCTCCCGCCGCGCCATGAACGCCAGGCGTTCAAACAGGTGCACGTCCTGTTCGTTCTTCAGCAGGGCACCGTGGAGCTTGGGCAGGGCGTTGGCGCCGTCGCGTTTGAGGTCCTCGGGGGAGAGGTCTTCTGCGAGGAGGAGTTTGAGCCAGTCTAGGACTTCGCTTGTTGACGGCTTCTTCTTCAGGCCGGGCTGGTCGCGGATTTCGTAGAACTGGGTGAGCGCGGTGGTCAGCAGCTCGGGCTTGATGCCGGGGTGGTGGACCTCGACGATCTGCTTGAGCGTCTCCAGGTCGGGGAAGCGGATGAAATGGAAGAAGCAGCGGCGCAGGAAGGCGTCGGGCAGCTCCTTTTCGTTGTTGGAGGTGATGATGACGATGGGGCGGTGGATGGCGCGCACCGTCTCACCGGTTTCGTAGACGTGAAACTCCATCCGGTCGAGCTCCTGCAGCAGGTCGTTGGGAAACTCGATGTCGGCCTTGTCGATCTCGTCGATCAGCAGCACCACGCGGCGCTCTGCCGAGAAGGCCTCCCAGAGCTTGCCGGGTTTGATGTAATTGGCCACGTCGTGGACGCGTTCGTCGCCCAGCTGGCTGTCGCGCAACCGGCTGACGGCGTCGTACTCGTAGAGCCCCTGCTGGGCGCGGGTGGTGGACTTGATGTGCCATTCGATCATCGGAAGACCCAGTGCAGCCGAGACCTGGCGGGCCAGCTCTGTCTTGCCAGTGCCGGGCTCTCCTTTCACCAGGAGCGGCCGTTCGAGGGCCACCGCGGCATTGACCGAGACAGTCAGGTCCTCGGTGGCGACATAGCTTTCCGTGCCTTCGAATTTCATGAATTTCCTCAATCTTCCCCGTGGGCGGATTATTGTGATCACGGCGTGGTCAATTCCACACTGACGGCATTAAAAGACAGTGACAAGGGGGGCTTGCCCGTGTAGATGAGCCCCAATGGAGCGCGTGATGCAGACGACTCGTAAGAGTGAGAAACAAGCACAGCCCGAGGGAGCACGGATGAAGCAGGAACTTTTTCTGGACGACGATTATCGCCCGGCCGAAGACGAACCCTTCATGAATGACCGCCAGACGGAATACTTCCGCCGCAAGCTCATCCAGTGGAAGAACGACCTGCTCAGCGACAGCCGTGACACGATCGAGGGCCTGCAGCACTCGACCCGCAACATCCCCGATATCGCCGACCGTGCCAGCGAGGAGACCGACCGGGCGCTGGAGCTGCGCACCCGTGACCGGCAGCGCAAGCTGGTGGCCAAGATCGACAGCGCGCTGCGCCGGATCGACAATGGCGAATACGGCTATTGCGAGGAGACCGGCGAGCCGATCTCTCTCAAGCGGCTGGATGCGCGCCCGATCGCCACGCTGAGCCTGGAGGCGCAGGAGCGCCACGAGCGCCGCGAGAAGGTGCATCGGGACGACTGATCCGGTGACGGATGCGGCAAGGAGCGCCCGGAGGCCGAGAGGCTGGCCGGGCGTTGTGGTTTCATGGCCCTGATCGGATTGGACGTGCTGGTGCTGGGCGGCGGGATCGCCGGGCTGGCCACGGCGCGGGCGCTGGCGTTGCGCGGGGCGCGGGTGCGCCTCGTGGAGCAGGCCGGCGAGATCGGCGAGGTGGGCGCGGGGATCCAGGTGAGTCCGAACGCCGGGCGGGTGCTGGGGGCGCTGGGCCTCGGGGAGGCCTTTGCCGAGGTCAGCGACGAGAGCCGCGGCGTGCGGATGCGCGAGGCGGCCTCGGGCCGGGAGGTGGCTTTCGTGCCCTACGCGGGCCGAGGGCGGTTTGCCAACGTGCACCGGGCCGACATCATCGAGGTTCTGGAGCGCGGCGCCCGGGAGGCGGGCGTGGAGATCGTGCTGGGCTGCCGGGTGGCGGAGGTGCGGCCGGAGGGCGCGGTGGTGACAGCGACGGGCGAGGGGCTTGAGGCCGGGTTGGTGGTGGGGGCGGACGGGCTGCACTCTGTCGCGCGGGCGGCGCTGATGGGGCCGGAGGAGCCGGTCTTCACCCATCAGGTCGCGTGGCGGGCGCTGGTGGAGGCAGAAGGGCCGCTGCCGCCCGAGGCGCAGCTTTTCCTGGCGCCGGGGCGGCACCTGGTGGCTTACCCTCTGCGGGGCGGCCGGCTGGTGAACATCGTGGCCTGCGAGGAGGCGGCGGATTGGGCCGAGGAGGGCTGGCAGGTGCCGGGCGAGCCGGGCGCGTTCCGGCCGGCGTTCGGCGGCTTCGGCGGGCCGGTGCCGGGCTGGCTGGAACGGGTCGAGAGGGTGCGACGCTGGGGGCTCTTTCGTCACGGCGTGGCGACGCGCTGGCAGCGGGAGCGGCTGGTGATCCTGGGCGACGCCGCGCATCCGACCTTGCCCTACCTCGCGCAGGGCGCGGCGATGGGGCTGGAGGATGCCTGGGTTCTGGCGGCTGAACTGGACCGCGCCGATGGGATGGAGGCCGGGCTGGCGGCCTTTCAGGCGGCGCGCGCGGAGCGGTGCCGCAGGATCGTGGCGGCGGCGACGGCAAACGCGCGCAACTATCACATGGGCCGGGGGCCGAAGCGTTGGCTGGCGCATCGGGCGCTGGGGGCGGCGAGCCGTTTTGCGCCGGGGATGTTGCCGGGGCGGTTCGACTGGCTCTGGGGCGAGGATGTGACGGCGGTGTGACCTGCGTCGCGTGCCGCGACGACACCCCACCCGCCGTCCCGTTGCAGCTCAGAAGAGATCGGAGAGGGGCAGGCCTGCAAGCAGCGGGGCGGGGTGCGCCGCGTCGGCACCGGCGGTGACCTCGGAGAGCGCGGCGGCGAGGCCTTCGGCTGTGGAGATGTCGCTGGTGGGGGCAGGGATGGCATGGATTTCGAGCCCGCCGTTTCCGGGCTCTTCGATCACGGTGCCGGACCACTTGCGGGCGGTGCGGCGGGGGGCGACGAAGAGGTAGTAGGCATCCCATCCCGGCTGCGGATCGAGGGTGAGAAGGTGCAGCCCGTGGGCGTCGAAGATCGGGGCGTAATGGGCCCAGACGACGGGCATCGCGCCCCGGTTCTGCGCGTGGATGGCCTCGTCGGCGATGATCCGGGCCGGGTCGGGGCGCTCGGCGATGCCGTGGTGTTGCAGCATGGCGTCGAGCTGCGGGCAAGCCTGCTCGCAGCCGTCCTTCCAGTCGAAATAGGCGGCGCGGGGGCTGTCCTGGCTGAAGGCGTCGACGAGATACCAGGCGAGGGTACCGGAGCGGGAGCCGCCGTCTTCAATCGCGACGCCGGTTTGAGCCTCGATGACGCCGGGGGTATCGCCGGTTTCGATGGCACGGGCGACGCGCAGGGCCGTGCTGTCATTGCCGGTGACGAGGCGGGTGAGCTTGATGCGGGGCGGGTCGAACACGCCCTGCGCCCAGGCGTAGCCCGCCAGGGGCAGCAGGGGGAGAACGCCGAGTGTGAGCGCCACGAGGGCGGCGCGAGCGGCCTCGCCCGGGGTGACGTCAGACATCCAGCTCCACCCAGACCGGCACATGGTCGGAGGGCTTGTCGCGGCCGCGCAGGTCTTTTTCGATCCAGCAATCCACGAGGCAGTCGGCGGCCTGCGGTGCGAGCAGGACATGGTCGATGCGGATGCCGTCATTCCGGTCCCAGGCGCCGCGCTGGTAATCCCAGAAGGAATAGTGGCCGGGGGCACCGGTGCGGGCGCGGAAGGCCTCGGTGAAGCCGAGGTTGTTCAGAGCGCGCCAACGGGCGAGGCTCTCGGGGTGGAAGAGCGCGTCGCCGACCCAGGCCTCGGGGCGGGCCGCGTCAATGGCGGCGGGGATGATGTTGTAGTCGCCGGCCATCAAGGCGGGCTGCTCATCGGCCAGAAGAGCCTTGCCGCGCTCGATCAGCCGGTCCATCCAGCCCAGCTTGTAGGGAAATTTATCGCTGTCGACCGGGTTGCCGTTGGGCAGGTAGAGGCCGCAGAGGCGAAGCGCGGTGCGCTCGCCCATCACGGTGGCCTCGATCCAGCGGGCCTGTTCGTCGGCCTCGTCGCCGGGCAGGCCGCGGGTGACATCTTCGAGCGGCAGCTTCGACAGGATCGCCACGCCGTTGAAGCCTTTCTGGCCGTGGGTCTCGACCTGGTAGCCCAGATCCTCGAACATCTCGCGCGGGAAGGCCTCGTCGACCGACTTGATCTCCTGCAGCAGGGCCACGTCGGGGGCGCTTTGTTGCAGCCATGTGGTGACGGCTTCCAGACGGGCCTTCACTCCGTTGATGTTGAACGTGGCGATCTTCATTCGGCCCTCCGGATCCTCGCGGCCTTTCTGCCCCAAGGGGCCGGGGCGCACAACGCCTGTCCGGGCTTCCAGAAGAAATCAAGGGAACCGACCGAAGGGCGGCGCGGTTCTTCTCATGACACGCCAGATCGGCGAGACCCCGACAGACCCGAGAGAGAGCTACCAGATGTTCAGCACCATTTTCGGCCCCCGCAGCACCGAAGCCCCCCGGATCGAAACCCGCCGCGAGGCGATCGAACGATTGCTGGGCGACCTCAACACCGCCATTGATTTCCTGCCCGAGAAGCCCGCCGTCACGGTCAATCCGCGCACCGGGCATATCTCGCTGGATCTGCCCAGGGAGCAGGTCGACCATACGCGTCATCTGGCCTGAGGCATCGCGGCCGTTCGGCCCGGTGGTGTCAGGCGGTGGCAGGCAAGGTTCTGACGTTTCCGGACGATGCCGGGACCTACATCGAGAACGACGTGCCGCAGCCGCAAGATGAGGTGGCGTTCGGGTTCTCGATGACGAAGCGGGCTCCGATCAACTCGTCGGAAAAGTCGATGGTTGCCCCCTCCAGGAAGGGCAGCGACACCTCGTCGACCACAACCTTCTGTCCGTCGGCCTCGAGCACCAGGTCATCTGCCGCAGGGTCGTCCAGCGTGATCTCATACTGAAAGCCCGAGCAGCCGCCGCCTTCGACGGCAACGCGCAGGGCTTTCGGCGCCGCGCCGATCTCGGCCAGGCGCGCATAGGCACGTGGGGTGACTTTGGGAGGCAGGGTCAGGGTCATCGGGTGCATCGCTTTCCGTTCAGGTTTCAAATATATGGGGCGACACAGGGCGCGGCAAGGCAGGGCAGCGCCAGAAGTTCGGGGAAAGGGCAGGAATGCGGGCAGCCTATGCATGTGATCCGGAACAGAGCCGCGGCAGGCTCTATCCGGAAGAAGAAAGCCATTTTCGGTCCCCATTTCAGCGTGATCGGGACCGGATCATCCATGCCAGCGCGTTCCGGCGGCTCAAGCACAAGACCCAGGTCTTCGTCGAGCACGAGGGCGATCACTTTCGCACCCGGTTGACCCATACTCTGGAGGTGGCGCAGGTGGGGCGGACGATCGCGGGCACGCTGGGGCTGAACATCGAACTGACCGAGGCGGTGGCGCTGGCCCATGATCTTGGCCACACGCCCTTCGGCCATACCGGAGAGGATGCGCTGGCGGAACTGATGGCCCCCTATGGCGGGTTCGATCACAATGCCCAGGCCATCCGCATCGTCACCTCGCTGGAGCGGCACTACGCCGAGTTCGACGGGATCAACCTCACCTGGGAGAGCCTCGAAGGGATTGCCAAGCACAACGGGCCTGTGACCGGCGAGCTGCCCTATGGCCTCGCCGAATACGCCAGGCTGCAGGATCTCGAGTTGCACACCCACGCCAGCGCCGAGGCGCAGGTGGCCGCGCTCTCCGATGACATCGCCTACAACAACCACGACCTGATGGACGGGCTGCGCGCCGGCCTGTTCACCGATGCCGACCTGGAGGAGCTGAAGCTCACCGCCGACAGTTATCGTCAGGTCGATCAGCTCTACCCCGGGCTCGAGTTCAAGCGGCGGCGCTACGAGGCCCTGCGGCGGGTGTTCGGGGTGATGGTCGAAGACGTGATCGCGGTCAGCCGGGCACGGCTCAATGCCGCCGCACCGGAGAGCGCGCAGGAGGTGCGCGAGCTGGGCCACGCGGTGGTGGACTTCTCGCCCGACCTCAAGGAGCGCATCGCGGAGGTGCGCGAGTTCCTGTTTCACCGCATGTACCGGGCGCCGGCGGTGGTGGAGATGCGGACACGGGTGACCAGGGTGGTGGAAGAGCTGTTTCCGCTCTTCATGTCGCGCCCCGATTTGCTTCCCGACGAATGGCAGAAGGATGTGGCCGAGGCGCAGAACGAGACAGCCATGGCGCGGATCGTGGCGGACTACATTGCCGGCATGACCGACCGCTTTGCCTTGCAGGTGCACGAGCGGCTTCTGGGCGGGGACTCAGAGCGGGTCGCGGGCGGCCTTTAGCCAGAGCCAGGCGGCGGCGAGGGCGGCGATGGGCACGGCCGCCGTGAGCGCGACCCAGCCGAGGAAGGTGGCCAGCGCGGCGCCGGGGCCGAGGGCGCCCGAGCGCAGCATGTCGAGTGCTGCGGAGGGGCTGAAGGGCGCGTAGCCGAGCGCCTGGACCAGCGCGGGCAGCAGGGCGGCGAGGCAGAGCAGCGTAGCGAGGGCGCGGTTGATCCGGCGGTGCGGCTGGGCGAAGAGCAGGCTGGCCAGCGCGCCGAGGCAGAGCAGCAGCGGCAGGGCGCCGATCAGGTGGTCGGCGGGTTCGGGCGCAAGGAGGGCCTCGGCGAGGGAGGGAAAACGCTGGGAGGTGTCGCTGATCATCAGCGCGGCCCCGGCCAGCGGCAGCCGGGCCACCGCCCAGGGCAGGGCCCAGAGTGCGGCCAGCGCGACGAGCCAGGGGCGGGTGGCCCCGGGCATCAGGGCGTGGCGGTGCAGGGCGGTGGCGAGCAGCAACAGGAGCGCCAGGAGCAGCCCGCCGGTGGGCAGGGGCGAGAGGCCCGCCGAAAGCGCGACGTCGGCCAGCACCAGCAGGGCGAGAGCGGCCAGCGCGGCAATGCGCGGCCCACGCCGGGGCAGGCGCAGCGCCAGAGCGGCGATCAGCGCCAGCGGACCGGCGATGCCGATGAGCGCGCCAAGCGACAGCACGGCAACCTGTGCGACGTAGACATCGCGGGCGGCCAGCTCCAGCCCACTGCGGGTGGCGAACCAGATGTTGGCCACCGCGATCAGCGCCAGGAGGGCCGTGGCCAGGTGCGCCCCGATGCGCGCGCAGCGCCCCGAGCCGGGCAGAGGCACGGCTTGCGGCAGCACGGCGGCGATCAGCATGGACAGCAAAGAGATGGCGAGGCCCGCCCCCTGCACGAACCGGAAGGCCAGCCCCTCGAACTGGTAGAGCGGCGGCCGGGGCATGATCATCTCGCGGGGGATGGTGAAGAGCAGCAGGCTCAGGCCTGCCGAGGCCAGGGCAAGGGCGATGCTCAGGCGCAGGGCGCGGTGGCTGGGGGAGAGGTCGTCCATGGGGGGCCTTGGGTTCAGCGGTTGAGGTAGGTGCGAGCGGCGGAGAAGGCTTCGGGCGCCGTGAGGCGGAGCGCAGAAACCACCATCGCGAGGCCCTGTTGCGGGTCATACTGGCCGAGGTCAGCCTTCATCCCCGTCTTCTACCAAGCGGCACGGCCGCGGCAAGCGGTGCTTGACGCGCGGATGCGCGGTGATAGAGACGCGGGGCACGAGAAGGACCGAAATGATGAACCTCTTTGCCGATATCCGGGCGCTGGTGGTGGCCGAGCTGGGCGCCATGATGGCCGAAGGCGCGCTGCCCGAGGGGCTGGACCTCGCCAACGTGACGGTGGAGCCGCCGCGCGACGCCGCCCATGGCGACATGGCGACCAACGCCGCGATGGTGCTGGCCAAGCCCGCCGCCGCCAACCCGCGCGAGATCGCCACCGCGCTGGCGGAGCGTCTGGTGCGTGATGGCCGGATCGAACGGGCGGAGGTGGCCGGCCCCGGCTTCATCAACCTCGCTCTGGCTTCCGATGTCTGGGGCGGGATCGTGAAGGCGGTTCTGGCGGATCGGGTCTCCTATGGCCGGTCGAGCATGGGCGAGGGACGGCGGGTGAACGTCGAGTTCGTGTCCGCCAACCCTACCGGGCCGATGCATGTGGGGCACACCCGGGGCGCGGTGTTTGGCGACGCGCTGGCAAGCCTGCTGGCCTATGCGGGTTACGAGGTGACGCGCGAGTATTACATCAACGATGGCGGCGCCCAGGTCGACGTGCTCGCCCGGTCGGTCTACCTGCGTTACCTCGAGGCGCACGGCCATGACGTTGCCTTCGAGGATGGCACCTATCCGGGCGATTATCTCGTGCCGGTGGGCGAGGCCTTGAAGGCCAGGGTCGGGGACCGGTTCATCGACAAGGGAGAGCAGTTCTGGCTCGAGGAGGTGCGCAACTTCGCCACCGACGCGATGATGGAGCTGATCCGCCAGGACCTCGCCGCGCTGGGCGTGCAGATGGATGTGTTCTTCAGCGAGAAGAGCCTCTACGGCACCGGCAAGATCGAGGCGGCGATCGACGATCTGCGGGGCAAGGGGCTGATCTACGAGGGCACGCTCGCACCGCCCAAGGGCAAGCTCCCCGAAGACTGGGAGGCCCGCGAGCAGACGCTCTTCAGGTCCACCGATTACGGCGACGACGAGGATCGGCCCGTGATGAAGGCTGATGGCGCCTGGGCCTATTTCGCGCCCGACATCGCCTATCACTACGACAAGGTGACGCGCGGCTTCGACGAGCTGATCGACGTGTTCGGCGCGGACCACGGGGGCTACGTGAAGCGGATGAAGGCTGCAGTTGCCGCCCTCTCCGGCCAGACCGTGCCGCTTGACGTGAAGCTGATCCAGCTCGTCAAGCTCTTCAAGGACGGGCAGGAGTTCAAGATGTCCAAGCGGGCGGGCACCTTCGTGACCCTCCGCGACGTGGTGGAGGAGGTGGGGGCCGATGTGACCCGTTTCGTCATGCTCACCCGCAAGAACGACGCGCCGCTCGACTTCGATTTTGCCAAGGCGCTCGAGCAGAGCAAGGACAACCCGGTGTTCTATGTCCAGTATGCCCATGCGCGCGTGCGTTCAGTGATGCGCAAGGCCGAAGCTGCGGGCTGGAAGCTGGACAACGTGACCCTGCTGGACCAGGACCTCGACGGGCTGCACGAGGCCGAGCTCGCGGTCGCCCGCAAACTGGCGGAGTGGCCCCGGCTGGTGGAGATCGCCGCCAAGGGCCACGAGCCGCATCGGATCGCATTTTACCTCTACGATCTGGCGCAGGCCTTCCACGCCCTGTGGAACCGGGGCAACGACTTGCCCGAACTGCGGTTCTACCGCGAGGGCGAAGAGAGCGCGAGTTTGCCGAAAATCGCCTTGGCCAAGGCCGTTTCCGTTGTCATTTCGGCCGGTCTTGGTATCTTGGGGGTAACCCCGGCGGAAGAGATGCGCTAGGCCTTGCGGCCTGCCTCCTCGGATCGGGGAGGCAGGCAAGCGTGCCCAGCCCCGGCAAAGAGGGCGGGCCGAGAGAGCGAGGCGAGCATGGATCATCGACCGATGAACAAGGTCGCGTGGTACCCTGATGGGGCACCGCAGGCAGAGATGTATGCGGGTGACGACCCCGACTATTCTCATGATTTTCATGAAGATGCGCCGAGAAGTGCAAGTGCTCGGCTGGTCAGTGGGGCAGGGGCCGTGATGAGCCTCGCGCTGATCGCCGGGCTGGCCATCTGGGGCTACCGCATCACCGTGCGCGACGTGACGGGCGTGCCCGTGGTTGCGGCGCTCGAGGGTCCGATGCGGATTGCGCCAGAGAATCCGGGCGGCGAGGTGGCCGACCACACCGGCCTCACGGTCAATGACGTGGCCGCCGAGGGCGAGGCCGGCGAGTTGCCTGAAGAAATTACCCTGGCTCCCGGACCGGCCTTGCTGACGGAAGAGGATCTGCCGCTGGCGGCGATGGTTCAGCGCGAGGTCGAGGCAGAGACGGAAGTCACCCCGACGAGCGAGGCCGCTGACGGGGCCCTTGCCGAGCCGGAACTTGCGGTTGCAGTGAACCTGCCGGACGATGTGGACCCCAACGATCCGGTCGCCGTGGCGCTGGCGCTCGCGGGCGAGCTTACCGAAGGCGCAAAGCCGCTTTCGGGCGGGGAGGAGGTCGAGGTGGCCGATCCGGCCAAGGCAAAGCTCGCACAGCTTCCGGGCGTCAAGGTGTCGCTTCGCCCGCTGGGTCGCCCCGCCGGGCTGAAGCGGACGGCGGCTTCGGAGATCGAGGCCGACGCGCCAAGCGCTCCGGTGGTCCCGCAGGATGCCGTTGTGGCGCGGGCCGATCAGGTGCCGGCAGGCACGCGGCTGGTGCAGCTGGGAGCTTTCGAGAGCCCCGACGAGGCGGCAGAGCTCTGGGCACGGCTGGCGGGCCAGTTTGACAGCCTTATGGTCGAAAAGACCCGGCTCATCATGGAGGCCGAGAGCGGTGGCCAGACCTTCTACAGGCTCCGCGCGCAGGGCTTTGCGGACCTCAGCGATGCCCGCCGGTTCTGCGCCGCATTGGTGGCCGAGAGGGCGGAGTGCATTCCGGTCGTGGCGCGGTGACGAGGCCTGCGCGGCTCTCACCTTTCATCTTTGGCTGCGACGGGCTGGAGGTGACGCCTGACGAAGCCGCGCTCTTCGGCGACGTGCAGCCCTTCGGGTTCATCCTGTTCAAGCGCAACATCGAGCATCCCGAGCAGCTGCGGCGCCTGACGGCCGGGTTGCGGGAGGCGGTTGACTGGGAGGCGCCCATCTTCATCGACCAGGAGGGTGGTCGGGTAGACAGGATGGGGCCGCCCCATTGGGGCAGCTGGCTGCCGCCGCTCGACGAGGGGGCGCGGGTCGGGCCGGACCATGCGGCGCGGGCGATGCGTCTGCGGTATAGCCTGATCGCCGACGACCTGCGCGCGGTGGGGATCGACGGCAACTGCGCTCCCTTGGGCGACATCGCCCATCCTGGCACGCACCCGGTGCTCCGCAATCGTTGCTACGGAGAAACCCTTGAAACGGTGGTAAAATCGGCCCGCGCCGTGGCCGATGGCCTGCTCGCGGGCGGGGTGCTGCCGGTCCTCAAGCACATTCCCGGCCATGGCCGCGCCACGATGGACAGCCACCTCGAGTTGCCTCGTGTGTCCGCATCGGCCGAGGAGTTGCGGCTGACCGATTTCGCCGCTTTCGAGGCTCTCAACGACCTGCCGCTCGGCATGAGCGCCCATATCGTCTACGAGGCGCTCTCAGACCGCGCGGCAACCGTGGACCCGGGGATGATTGCGATGATCCGCGACGAGATCGGTTTCGGCGGGCTGCTCATGACCGACGATCTGAGCATGGAGGCGCTCGACGGCTCTTTGCCGCAGCGGGCCGAGGCGGCGCTGGCGGCCGGCTGTGACGCGGTGCTCTACTGCAAGGGGGCCTTCAGCGAGCTCGCTGCGCTGGCCGAGATTGCCGAAGACATGAATGAAACAAGCCTCGCCCGGGCCGATGCCGCCTTGGAAGCCCGTCGCGCGCCTGATACCATTGATCGCAACGCAACGCGGGCCGAGTATGAGGCCCTGTTGAAAGGGCAGGCGGTGGATGGCTGAAGACGGCGCGGCAGGTTTTGCGGACGTTTCCGATCGGCTGGCCGCCGAGGCGCTGATCATCGACGTCGACGGCTTCGAGGGCCCGCTCGATCTGTTGCTGACCCTTGGCCGGACCCAGAAGGTCGATCTGCGGAAAATCTCTATCCTGCAACTGGCCGAGCAATACCTGGGCTTCGTGGAGCGTGCCAAGCAACTCCGGATCGAGCTGGCTGCCGATTATCTGGTCATGGCGGCCTGGCTGGCCTTCCTGAAATCGAAGCTGCTCCTGCCGCCCGATCCATCGGAGGAGGGGCCCTCCGGCGAGGAACTGGCGGCGCATCTTGCCTTCCAGCTCGAGCGGCTTTCGGCGATGCGCGAGGTTTCGGCCCGGTTGATGGCCCGCGACCAGTTGGGCCGCGATTTCTTTCCGCGCGGCGTGCCGGAGAGCGTTGAGCGGGTGCGGCGGGTGACCTACACCGCAACATTGCTCGACCTGATGCAGGCCTATGCCCGCATCCGCACCAAGGACGAATTCCGCCCCTTCGTGATGGACCGCGAGAACCTCTACACCATGGAGCAGGCGCTTGACCGGCTGCGCGGCCTCATCGGGTATGCGGGCGAGTGGACCAACCTGATGACCTACCTCCCCGAAGGCTGGGAGAACGACCCGATGCGCCGCCGTTCGGCGACCGCGGCCACCTTTGCCGCCTCGCTGGAGTTGGTGAAGCACGGTCACCTCACCATCCGCCAGGAAGACACGTTTGCCCCGATCCAGATCAAGCTGCGGGAGGCTCCCCGTGGCTGAGCTCGAAACGGAGGTCGAGGAGAGCCTCTTTGAAGCCCCGCCGATGGGCGAGCAGGAGCGGATGGTCGAGGCCATCCTCTTCGCGTCGGCCGAGCCGGTGACCGTGGCGGAGCTGAACGCCCGCATGCCGCACGGCGCCGAGGCGCAGGTGGCGCTGGAGAACCTTCAGAAGCGCTACGATGGCCGGGGCGTGGAGTTGCGCCGCGTGGGCGATGCCTGGGCCATGCGCACGGCCGCCGATCTCGGATTTCTGATGCAGAAGGAAACGGTCGAGGTTCGCAAGTTGAGCCGAGCGGCCATCGAAACGCTGGCCATCGTGGCCTACCACCAGCCCGTGACCCGTGCCGAGATCGAGGAGATCCGCGGCGTCAGCGTGAGCCGGGGCACGGTGGATCAGCTGATAGAGATGGAGTGGATCCGGTTCGGGCGTCGCCGCATGACGCCCGGGCGGCCCGTGACCTACGTGGTGACACAGACCTTTCTGGACCATTTCGGCCTGGAAAGCGCCCGCGACCTTCCGGGGCTCAAGGAGCTTCGCGCCGCGGGCCTGCTCGACAGCCGCCCGCCGCCGGGCAGCCTCGGGCTGGGAGACGAGGACGAGGCGGACCAGGACGAGGATCAGGACGAACTTTTCAAGGAGGACTAGGACATGGGTGATTTCTTCACGGCCATCTGGCGCTCGATTGCCAGGCAGTTCCGCTACAAGGCGGAGCACACGGTCAACACTGCGGTCAGCCGCGGCATCCGGTCGGCGACCGACAAGGCGACCCGCAAGAGCAAGGACGGCTGATCGCGTGAACGCGGCACGTCTCATCAACATGGCGCTGCGCATGCTGATGCGCACCCGGCGGCGCAATGCCAATGGGGGCGGCGGCAAGGGCGCAAATGCGAATGGCCGGAAGCTGCGGTCGGCGCTGCGCATCGGCCGGATATTCGGCCGGTTCTGAGAGCCAGCGGGGTCGACCCGTCGTAGCTTGACCGTCACCCGCTGGCGGGATAGGCGGAGCGCATCATGGCCCGCGCCCCGCTTCTGCAACTCTCTGACATTTCTCTTACCTTCGGCGGCAATCCCGTGTTCGAAGGGGTGGGGCTGACCGTGCAGCCCGGCGACCGCGTTGCGCTGGTGGGGCGCAATGGGTCGGGCAAATCCACGCTGATGAAGGTCATGGCCGGGCTGGTCGAACCCGACGCGGGTGATGTGGTGGCTGCCCCCGGCGTGCGCGTCGGCTACATGGAGCAGGAGCCGTCCATGGAGGGCTTTGCCACGCTGGGCGAGTTTGCGGCCTCGGGGCTTGAGCCGAGCGAAACCTGGCGGGTGGAGTCGGTGGCGGAAGGCCTCAAGTTCGGCCTCGACACGGCGGTGGCTTCCGCCAGTGGCGGGGAGCGGCGGCGCGCGGCCCTGGCGAAGCTCCTGGCCGAGGCACCGGAGCTCATGCTGCTCGACGAGCCGACCAACCACCTCGATATCGAGGCGATCGGCTGGCTCGAGAAGGAGCTGAGCGAGACCCGTGCCGGCTTTGTCCTGATCTCCCACGACCGGGCCTTTCTCACCGCGCTCACCCGCGCCACGCTCTGGATCGACCGGGGCGAGGTGCGCCGGCAGGAGCAGGGCTTTGCCGGGTTCGAGGCCTGGCGCGACAAGGCCTGGGAAGAGGAAGACACCGCGCGCCACAAGCTCGACCGCAAGATCAAGGCCGAGGCCAGGTGGGCGGTGGAGGGCATCTCGGCCCGGCGCAAGCGCAACATGGGCCGGGTGCGGGCGCTGCAGGAGCTCCGCGCCGAGCGGGCGGGACAGATCCGCCGCAAGGGTGTGGCGGCTCTGGAGTTGGAAGAAGGCACGAAGTCGGGCAAGGTCGTGCTGGAAGCTGAAGGCATTTCAAAACGCTACGGCGACAAGCTCATCCTGCGCCCGTTCGATCTCAAGCTCACGCGCGGTGAGCGCGTGGCCTTCGTCGGCCCCAACGGCGCGGGCAAGACCACGCTGGTCAACATGCTGATCGGGCGCACGGCTCCCGACGAGGGGCGGATCAAGCAGGGGCACGGGGTCGAGATGGCGGTCTTCGATCAGACCCGTTCGGCGCTCGATCCCGAGATGAGCCTTTGGGAGAGCCTTGCCGGCGACCCGGACATGCGCGTGAGCGGGCAGGCCGACCAGGTGATGGTGCGGGGCCAGCCGCGCCACGTGGTGGGGTACCTCAAGGATTTTCTCTTCGAAGAGGCACAGGCGCGGGCGCCGGTTCGGTCGCTCTCGGGGGGAGAGAAGGCGCGGCTGTTGCTGGCCCGGCTCATGGCCCGCGAGAGCAACCTGATGGTGCTCGACGAGCCTACCAACGATCTCGATATCGAAACGCTCGACCTGCTCCAGGAAGTGCTCTCCGACTATCCCGGCACGGTGCTGCTGGTCAGTCACGACCGTGACTTCATCGACAGGGTGGCCACGCGCAGCGTGGTGCTGGAGGGAGAGGGGCGCGCCTCGATCTATGCGGGCGGCTGGTCGGATCTGGTGGCGCAGGGCGGCGGGCTTTGGCAGAGCCGGTCCGCGCCGGACAAGAAGGGCGAGGTCAGGCCCGCCGTGGAGCCTGCGCTCCAGAAGCGCAAGGCAAACGGGCTCAGCTTTACCGAGAAGCACCGGCTCGAGGCTTTGCCGGCCGAGATCGAGCGGCTGGAGGCGGAGATCGGCAAGTTGACCGAGCTCATGAGCGACCCTGAGCTCTACAGCCGCGAGCCGGCAAAGTTCAAGAAGGCGACCGAGGCCCTCACCGAACGTCAGCAGAAGCTGGCGGCGGCGGAGGAGGAGTGGCTCACGCTGGAAGAGAAGGCGGCGGGCTGACGCTGATAGGCGCGAAACCGGGGTGCTCCATCTGCGGTGTGCGGAGCAGCACTCCGCGCAATCTTCAGTGGCCCACGATCTGCCCCGGCACCGCCTCCACCACGGGCCCACCGGCAGCCCGCGCATCCTCTGCATCGTGAGTGACCATGAGCACCGGCAGGCCGCGCGCCTGCGCCCGGTCGAAGACCAGCTGGCGCACCTCTTCGCGCCGGGCCGCGTCGAGCCGCGAGAAGGGCTCATCGAGCAACAGGGCACGCGGTTCGGCGAGCAGCGTGCGCATGAGCGCCACGCGGGCCTGTTCGCCGCCCGAGAGCGTGGCCGGATCACGGTGTCCGAAGCCCGGCAGGCCGACGTCGGACAGGGCCGCCTCGATGGCGGCGTTCCGCTGGGCGCGTGAACCGGGCGGAAGGGCGAAGGCCAGATTTCCGGCAACCGACAAGTGGGGAAAGAGCAGGCTCTCCTGAAAGAGGATACCCAAGCGGCGGCGCTCCGATGGCAGGCGGGTGATCTCCGTTCCGGCGAGCCTGGCCGAGCCTGCCGCCGTGAGCGGGGCATCGAGGGTGCCGGTGAGGGCCGAGAGCAGGGCGGACTTGCCCACGCCCGAAGGGCCCATCAGGGTGAGCACTTCGCCCGGCGCAATCCGGGCCGTCAGACCCAGCAGGCAGGCCCCGCCCAACATGACTTCGAGGCGATCGAGGATCAGGCCGTCAGCCACCGCGCATTCCTTTTCGATTGGCGAACATCAGCCGCGGGATGGCGAGGGCCAGGGCGAAAGGCAAGAGCGCCGCGCCGGTTTGTGCCAGCGCGTAGGCCCCGATGGCGCGTCTGTCCCCACCCGAGGTGAGGGCGACGGCCTCGGTCGTGAGCGTGGTGACGCGCCCGCCGCCGAGCAGGAGGGTGGGCAGGTATTGCCCCACGGAGACGGCAAAGCCCACGGCAAGGGCCGTGAGCAGCGGGGCCAGCAGCAGCGGCAGGCGCAGGCGCAAGAACCGGCGGGCGGGCGAGGCACCGAGCGCGGCGGCGGCAGTGAACAAGCGCCGGTCGATCGCGTGGTAGGGCCCGGAGAGCGCGATGAGCGTGTAGGGCAGCACGAAGGTGAGGTGCGACAGCATCACCGGCCACAGCCCCTCGCGCAGGCCAAGCGAGAGCATGAGGGCCTGAAGGCCGGGCAGGAAGGCGATTTGAGGGATCAGCAAGGGCAGGTAAAGGATGAGCCGTCCGGTGCGTCCGATGCGCAGCCCGTGGCGGGCCTCCGTTTCAAGGCAGCCGACAACGAGGGCCAGCGCCGCGAAGGCGGCTGTGGCGGCAACGAGCAGGGTCGTCAGGGCGATGGGCCAGAGCATGGGGCCATGGCGCGCCCATGTCCTGAGGTCGAGGGCGTCGGGGAAGGACTCGGGGAAGCTCCAGTAGCCCGCAACGGACCAGACAGCTTGCGAGGAAAGGCCCGCGAGCACAGAGGCCGCCACGGCGAGGCCGGCGGCAAGGCCCACGGCGCGCAGGGCAGCGGCAAGCCGCGGCAGGCGGTGGCCGGACATCGCGAGGGCGACGCCCGCACGGGCCGCCAGGGCCTCGGCGGCGCGCCAGGCGGTGAGGCCCCCCAGAACCAGCGCCAGTTGCCACAGTGCCCCCGCTGCGGCGACGGCCCTGAGGGAGAGGTCGGGGTCCGCCATCCAGCGGGTGATCTGAACCGCGAGCGTGGGAGGCGTGTTGGGGCCAAGGATCATGGCCACGTCGACCACCGACATGGAGTAGGCCAGCACCACGTAAACCGGCAGTCGGATCTGGGCGTAGAGCGAGGGAAAGGCCACCAGCAGCCAGCCCGTGGCCCGAGGGTAGCCGAGGGTGGTGGCCACGCGGGCATGGGCCTCCGAGCGGGTCTGGCTGCGGGCGGCAATCAGCATCAGCAGGAGGAATGGCACCTCCTTCGCGGTGAGGCCGGCAATCAGCGCCAGCCCTGCGCCGTCTTGCACGATGAGCAGATCCGGCGGAGTGTTCCAGCCAGTGAGCCAGGGCGAGAACGCCCGGGCGAGCCAGCCGGAGGGGGCGATCAGGAAGGCGAGCCCGAAGGCCGCGGCCGCGTGAGGTACAGAGAGCAGGGGGGAAAGCAGCCGTTGCAGCAAGGCGAAGGCGCGGGTGCCTTGCCAGCCGGCCGCGATGAGCGCGGTGATGGCGAGCGAGAGCACGGTCGCGGCGAAGCCGGTCGTGAGCGAGAGCCGGGTGGCCGGGCCGATGCCGGGCCAGTCCCCGAGGCGCATGAAGGGCGCAGGACCGGGCGGACCGATGAGGCCGAGCGCAGGCGCCAGTGTGTAGAACAACCCCAACCCCACCGGCAGGGTCAGCAGCGCCACCGTGAGCGCGGGCAGGGTGAGGCGAGGAACTCTCATGCGGTTGGCGAAATCGCTCGTCGGTTATCTCCGGCGCCACCAGGCAGGCGCACCCCCGCCGTGTAGCCGGCCGAAAGGGCAGGAGAGCGACCAGCGCTCACTCCTTGACGCCATGCCTGGCGATCCAGTCCTCGGTGAGGCGGGTCATCCAGGATGGGTGCGGCTCGGGCAGGGCGGTGCCGAGTTCGGCAGGCGACAGGGTGGCCACACCGAGGTCGAGCGCGTCGAAGGCGGCGCGGTCTGCGTCACCGAGCTTTTCCATCGACAGGACGGTGCCGTAGCCCAACACCTCGGGGTCCTGCGCGCGTGCCTGTGCCTCGGGCGACATCAGGAAGTCGGCGACCACCATGGCGCCCGACTTTGCCGAGGAATTGTAGGGGATCGCGACGAAGCTCGCGTTGCCGATGGTGCCGCCCTCGAGCACATAGGTCCGCGCCGTGGGAGGCAGCTCGTTGTTGGCGATCGCGGCGGAGGCCTCGCCCGGCGAGAAGGAGATGGCGAGTTCCACTTCGCCGTCCGCGATGAGTTGCAGTTGGCGCGGGCCAGTCTGCGGGTAGGCCCGGCCCTGCCGCCAGAGGTTGGGAGTGAGGGCGTCGATGAAGGACCAGAGCGCCGCCGTGCTGGCCTCGTAGTCGGCGGTCTCGACCGGGCCTGAAAGCGCAGGATCATCGCCGTTCAGGTCGATCAGCGCCTGTTTCAGGAAGGTCGAGCCGAGAAAGTCTGGTGGCTGCGGAAAGGTGAAACGGCCGGGGTTGGCCTGCGCCCATTCAAGAAGTGCGGGCATGGATTGTGGCGGTTCGGGAAGGCGCGCCTTATCGTAGATGAACACCACCTGCGCCATGGCCCAGGGCGCCTCGTAGCCTTCGACCGGCAGGGTGAAATCGGTCTGCACGTCCTTGTTTTCAACGTCGACATATTTCCAGTTGGGCAGGCTCTCGGCGAAGGGACCAAAGAGCAGGCCCTGGCCCTTCATGGCGGCAAAGTTCGGCCCGTTGATCCAGATGAGGTCGACCGCGCCGCCCTCATCCTGCCCGGCCTGCTGCTCGGAGAGCACGCGGGAGACGGCATCGGCGGTGTCGGAGAGCTTCACGTGCTGGAGGGTGACGTCGTACTCCTCCTGCACCCGGTCTCCGACCCAATCAATGAAGGCATTGGTCGTGGTCGACCCGCCCCAGGCGTGCCAGTAGACCGTCTGCCCCTGCGCCGCCTCGACCACCGATTGCCATTCATCCGCAGCGAGTCCGTCGGACAGGCGTTCGGGGTCCGGCCCGGCCAAAACGGGTGTGGCGAGGGTGAGAGCGAGTGCGAGCGTGTATTTCATCACGTGTCCTTTGCGCGGAATGTGTGGTGCGCCAGAAGCACGCGGCTGGTGGCGGTGACAAGGCAGAGGGCGCCGAAGGCCCAGGCAAGCGGATTGAAGAGGTGGGGCAGGGCGCAGATCGCGCAGAAGAAAACGATGGTTTCGGTACCCTCGAGCAATCCGCCGGTGAAATAGAGCGTCTTTGCGCCGCGCGATGAGGTTTGCATCTTCGCGCGTTCGGCGAGGATCGCGTAGCCGAGGAAGGTGGAACCGTTGATGTAAAAGCAGGCCAGAAGGAAGGCTCCGGCAGCACCGTTGCCTGCGGGATTCGAGAGGACGAAAGCCAGAGGAATGGCCGCGTAAAAGGCGAAATCGGCGCAGATATCGAGATAGCCGCCGAAGTCGGTCTTGGCCGTGGCTCGGGCGACGGCGCCATCAAGCCCATCGGCGATCCGCGAAGCGAGGAGGGGGATCAGGGCGATGCCGGGCAACCCCGCCCAGATCAGCGCGGCGGCTGCCAGCCCGAGGCCCAGTCCCGCCAGGGTGACATGATCTGCCTGCCAACCGCGCGACGCGAGCATCGTGCCAGCCCGGTTCAGTGGCGGGTCGATCAGTTTGCGCGCGACGCCGTCGAGCATGTTTGACCCATCCCCTTGGTGTCAGGGGGTTATGGCGCGGTTTTCCGTGCTGTGACAACCGGTTGTAACAGCCCGTGACGTGTTTGTGAGGGGCGCGGCCGGCGCGCCTACCACTTGCCTGATGCGCCACCGCCCTCGGATTTGCCTCCGCCCGTCTTGGTGGTGGAGGACGGCTTGCTCTTTCGGGCGATGGTGTATTTCTCCGTCGAGCTATGGCCGCAGGCGCCGCAGGTGGTGGTTTTCTCGCCGATCCCGGTTGAGGTTTCGGTGGGCTGCTGGATCGTCCGGCTGCTGATCTCGACCTGCCCCTTGGCCCCGCAGGATGCGCAGACCCGGTTGGCCTTTGCGCGCTTGGCCCCGAAGACAACGAGGCCGATCACCCCGGCGATGACGGCGCCGATGATGCCGAGGGTCAGGCCGCCGCCGCCCTTCTCTTCATCCCCCGTTGCCGCGGCATCTCCACCCGAGGCTGCGGCGGGCGTTGCATAGGGGGTGGCGATGCGGGTGATGGCGGCTTTGCTGCCCTCCACCACGCCATCGCCGTAACGATCCTCGCGGAAAGCGGGCAGCATGACCTCGTCGATGATGCGCGCGGCCTCATTGTCGTAGCTGCCCTGCAAGCCGGTCCCCAGTTCGATCCTGACCTCGCGATCGGCGCGCGCGAGAAACACCAGGATGCCGTCGCCCCTGGCCTCGTCGCCAAGGCTCCAGCTGTTGAACAACCCGGTGACAAAGCTCTCGAGCGAGTCGAAACCGCCATAGTCGGCCGTCGACATCACGGTCACCACCGCCATCTCGACCCCGGTATCGGCCTTCATCTCGCGCAAGGCCTCGGCGAGATCCGCCTCCTGCGCGTCCGACAGCACGCCCGCATCGTCAAGCAGGTAGCTCGACGGCAGGTCCGGATAGCTTTGGGCGCGCGCGCTCGCGGGCAGAAAGGTGAGCGCGAGGACGGCCAGAAGAAATTGGGCGGGGCGAAATGCGCGGATCAAAAACGTCATAGCCGGGATTTGGCCACGAGGGGCCGAGTCGGGCAAGGTTTTTCAGGCGGTGAAGGGGGCGAGGGCGGCCTGAGCCTTCTTCGTCAATCCGGCGCGAATGAGGGCGTAGCTCGTTCGTAGCCGTTCTTCCACCTCAGCATCGGAAACGATGCCCCAGGGCAGCAGAACCCAGCTGCGGTGAAAGTAGGGCGCCTTCTCGGCGCGTCCGGCCTCGATCACCAACTGCGCGGTTTCGATGCTGTCGGTCTTCACGCTCACGCCCTGGCCCATGGCCCCGATGCAGGCAAACATCTTGCCGCCCACCTTCCAGGCGTCATGCCCTCCGCCCCAGGGGTCCGAAACAGTCGCCCCCGGAAGGGCTGCGCAGATCGTGTTCACGCTGGCTCTGTCCATGATCCTCTGTGCTCCCGTGTCAGCCTCTTGGCACGCCCTTGTCGATCAGCGCCTGGATCTGCGCGCCCGAGACCGAATGGGCGAGCGGGGTGAAATCCCCGGCGTTCAGCATGGCCTGCGCCGCATCGAGGATCGCCCGGTGGGTCACCCGTGCCAGTGCAGCGCCCAGCGACACGCGCGCCACGCCCGCTTTCGCGAAATCGGAGAGCGTGGCGGCGGTGAAGGCGCCGGCGGCCAGTGCGTTCACGGGCTTGGTGGTAGCGGCGCAAATGCGGGCGAGATCTTGAAGCGTGGGTGGCAGGGGCACATAGAGGGCATCGGCTCCCGCGGCATCGAAGCTGGCGACACGGGCGAGGGCCTCCTCCATGCCGTAGACTCCGTTCAAGACGCCGTCGGCCCGCGCGACGAAGACGAAGTCACGCCGAAGAGCACGGGCCGCCGCCGCCCCGGCCCGCATCCGCTCCGTTGCCAGTTCGGCAGGGTAGGGCTGGTTCGAAGGGTAGGAGATGTCTTCCACGCAGATCCCGGCCAGTCCGACCTCGGCGGCAAGGCGCACGGTTTCGGCCACCGTGTCGGGATCGTCGCCGAATCCGTTCTCGAAATCGCCCTGCACCGGAAGGTCGGTGGCGGCAACGATCTGCTCTGCATGGGCCAGCGCGTCGTCGCGGCTGATCGCGCCCATGTCGCGGCTGCCCTGCACGAAGGCCAGTGCGGCGGAAGAGGTGGCCAGTGCTCTGGCGCCCAGCCCGGCGAGCATCCGGGCCGAGCCTACGTCCCATACATTGGCGAGAATGAAGGGGTCGCCCGGCACATGCAGCGCGCGGTAGGTTTCGAACTTGTCCATGGGTGCCTCCCTTTGACACCAAGGCTGACCCGGCTTGCGGCGCGGGACAAGAGGCTTGGCAGGCTGCGCGGGCGGTGCTACTGACAGCTCATGACCCGCGCCGAGATCATCAACATCTGCTGCATTCCCTGCTGACATCAGTCACGCGGGCCCGGTCTCTTTTATCATCCAGACGAAGTTGCTAAAGCCCGCGGGTAGCCCCGAGGAGCCCTCATGGACATTCATCTGCACAACACGAAGACCCGGAAGAAAGAGCTTCTGGTCCCGGTCACGCCGGGGCGGGTGGGCATGTATGTCTGTGGCCCGACGGTCTACGACCGGGCGCATATCGGCAATGCCCGGCCCGTCATCGTCTTCGACGTGCTGTTTCGGCTGCTGCGGCATGTCTACGGGCCGGTGAACGTGCGCTACGTGCGCAATTTCACCGATGTCGATGACAAGATCATCGCGCGGGCAGAGGAGTCGGGCCGGGAAATCGGTCAGATCACGTCCGAAACAACCCAATGGTATCTCGAGGACATGGCCGCGGTGGGCGCGCTGGAGCCCACGGACATGCCCCGCGCCACCGAGTGGATCGCCGCGATGGTGGAGATGATCGAGGGGCTGATATCGGGCGGGCATGCTTACGAGGCCGAGGGGCACGTGCTGTTCCGGGTGCGAAGCTACGAGGCCTATGGTGCGCTCTCGGGCCGCTCGGTGGACGACATGATCGCAGGCGCGCGGGTCGAAGTGGCACCCTACAAGGAAGACCCGATGGACTTTGTGCTGTGGAAGCCTGCCAAGGCGGGCGAGCCGGGGTGGGCCTCGCCCTGGGGCAAGGGCCGCCCGGGGTGGCACATCGAGTGCTCGGCCATGGCGCACGGGATCCTCGGCGAGAGCTTCGACATTCATGGCGGGGGCAACGACCTGATGTTTCCGCACCACGAGAACGAGATCGCGCAGAGCTGCTGCGCGCACCCGGACGGGCAGTTTGCGCGGATCTGGATGCACAACGAGATGCTCCAGGTCGAGGGCAAGAAGATGTCGAAGAGCCTGGGGAATTTCTTTACCGTCAGGGACTTGCTGGACCAGGGCGTGCCGGGCGAGGTGATCCGGTTCGTGTTTCTGGGGACGCATTACCGCAAGCCGATGGACTGGACCGAGAAGAAGCGGGGCGAGGCGGAGGCGGTGCTGCGGAAGTGGCGTGTGATGGTGGTTGGCGTCACGCCGGGCGAGGTGCCGCGCGCTGTGCTCGCGGCCTTGGCCGACGACCTGAACACGCCCGGCGTGGTTGCAGAGATGCACCGGCTCGCGGGCGAGGGCGATGCCGCCGGGCTGTTGGCCGCGGGTCGACTCATGGGCGTGCTGACAGACGAGCTGGCCGGCTGGGAGACGGTCTCGACGGTGGATCTTTCGGGCTACGCCCGGCAGCTCGCGGCACTGCGGGAGGCGGCGATGCAGAGCAAGGACTTCTCTGCTGTGGATGCTTTCAAATCGGCTTTGACCGAGGCAGGCGTGGAAGTGAAGATGAGCAAGCAAGGTGTTGATCTGGAGGCGAAACCGGGTTTCGACGCTGCCAAGCTGGAGGCGTTGATATGACCGAACGCCTCTATCTCTACGACACCACCCTCCGGGACGGGCAGCAGACCCAGGGCGTGCAGTTTTCGCTCGCCGAGAAGCAGGAGATCGCGGCGCTTCTCGACGGCCTCGGGGTCGACCATATCGAGGGTGGCTGGCCGGGGGCGAACCCGACCGACAGCGCCTTCTTCGAGGCCAGGCCGAAACTCCGCGCCACCTTCACAGCCTTCGGCATGACCAAGCGGGCCGGGCGCAGCGCCGAGAACGACGAGGTGCTGGCCGGCGTGCTCAACGCGGACACGCCGTCGGTCTGCCTGGTCGGCAAGACCCATGATTTTCACGTCACCGACGCGCTCGAGATCACGCTCGAGGAGAACGTGGAGAACATCCGCGCCTCGGTGGCGCATATCATGGCAAAGGGCAGAGAGGCGCTGTTTGATGCCGAGCACTTCTTCGATGGCTACAGTGCCAACCCCGACTATGCGTTGAGTTGCCTCAAGGCGGCGCTCGATGCCGGTGCGCGCTGGGTCGTCCTTTGCGACACCAACGGGGGCACCCTACCTGGCGAGATTTACGAAATCGTAAAGGACGTGATCGACAGCGGCGTGCCGGGCGATCACCTCGGCATTCACACCCACAATGATACCGGCAACGCGGTGGCTGGCAGCCTGGCGGCCGTTGATGCCGGTGTCCGGCAGATCCAGGGCACGCTGAACGGCTTGGGGGAACGCTGCGGCAACGCGAGCCTCACCACGCTGATCCCGATCCTGCTGCTGAAGGAGCCCTACGCCAGCACCTATGAGACCGGCGTGAGCCGGGAGAGCCTTGCGCAGATGACCTTCATCAGTCGCAAGCTCGACGACATTCTGAACCGCGTGCCCATGCGGGCGGCGCCCTTTGTCGGGGCTTCGGCCTTTGCCCACAAGGCGGGGCTGCATGCTTCCGCGATCCTGAAGAACCCCGCGACCTACGAGCACATCGCGCCGGAACTGGTGGGCAACATGCGGGTGATCCCGATGAGCAACCAGGCGGGCACCTCGAACCTCAAGAAGCGGCTGGCCGAGGCCGGGCTGGAGGCCGACAAGGCCCAGCTGAGCGCCATCCTGAACACCATCAAGGAGCGGGAATCGCAGGGCTTTTCCTATGACACGGCGCAGGCGAGCTTCGAGGTGCTGGCGCGGCGGGAGCTTGGGCTCTTGCCCGACTACTTCGACGTGGAGCGCTACCGAGTGATCTCGGAGCGCCGCCGCAACGCGCGCGGGCAGATCGTGGTGGAGAGCGAGGCGGTGGTGGCCGTGACGCTGCCGGGCGGAAAGCTGGTGACCAACTACTACAAGAACGAGCACCCTGAAGAGATGCAGGATGCGGGGCCGGTCAACGCGCTCTGGCACGCCTTGATCGACGATCTCGGCCCCTACCAGGGCCGGATCGACGACATGCGCCTGGTGGACTTCAAGGTGCGGATCACCAATGGCGGCACCGAGGCGGTGACGCGGGTCATCATCGACAGCGAGGATGACGCCGGGCGGCGGTGGAGCACCGTCGGTGTCAGCGCCAATATCGTCGATGCGAGCTTCGGCGCATTGATCGACGCGGTGACCTGGAAGCTGGTTCAGACGGGGGCCGAGTTGCGTCGGTCGGGCGTGTGAGGCGCGGTCGATGAGCCTTCAGGCCTGCGCAGATCTGGTTGCCCGCGCGGGGCGGGAGAGCTTTGCCGCGATCATGGCGGCGCCGGTCGACGCGCGCAGGATCCTCTTTCCGGTTCAGGCCTTTGCACTGGAATTGGCGCGGGCGCCCTGGGCCAGCCAGGAACCGATGATTGCGCAGATGCGATTGCAGTTCTGGCGCGACGTGCTGGAGGAGGCCGCAACGGGCAAGGCGCGGGCGCATGAGGTGGCCGCGCCCCTGGCCACCGCGGTGGCCGAGGGGGTGCCGGTGGCGCCTCTGCTGGCCTGCGTCGATGCCCGCGAGTGGGACGTGGGGCGGGAACCGTTTGCCGATGAGGCGGCGTTCTGGGGCTACCTCGATGCAACGGGCGGTGGGCTGGTCTGGGCCGCGGCGGCGGCCTTGGGAGCCGGTCCCGACGCCGAAGAGGGCTTGCGCGCCTGGGGGCGGGGCGCTGCCCTGGCGCGCTATCTGCAAGCCGTGCCCGAGCTTGAGAGCCGGGGTCGGCTGCCGCTGGTGGACGGTCGGCCGGAAGCTGTGAAAGCCATTGCGGAAGAAGGGCTTGCGGCCATGACTTCAGGTTCGCAATGGCGCGGGAGGCTGAGTGCCTTGGCGTCGTCGCCGATGCTGCTCGGCGCGATGGCGCCGGTGCTGCTGCGCAAGGCCATCAACGCCCCGGGCCGTGTGGCCGACGGGGCGCTGGAGTTGAGCGAGTTCCGCAAGCGCTTTCGCTTGATGCGGATGGCCGCGACGCCGCAATGGCGCATGTAGCTTCGAACCGCAAGCGCTTGGGATCAAACATGACTCAGGCGTTAGCTTCGCGGATCTTGTCGGCGGCGTCCTTGTCGTAGGCGACACCGTTCTGCTCGAAGAGCGTGTCGAGTTCGCCGGAGAGGGTCATCTCGGTTATGATGTCGCAACCGCCCACGAATTCACCCTTCACGTAGAGCTGCGGGATCGTCGGCCAGTCGGAATAATCCTTGATGCCCTGACGAATTTCCTCGTCGGCCAGCACGTTCACGTCCTGGTACTCGACGCCCATGAAATTGAGAACGCCGGCTACTCGGGAGGAGAAGCCGCATTGGGGCATCTCCTTGGTGCCTTTCATGTAGAGCACCACATCATGTGCCTTCACGGTTTCGGCGATCTTGTCTTGTGCGGTCATCACGGTCACTCCCGGAGATTTCTGGTTCTGGATCGGGCGGCGCCATAACTGGGGCGGCGCTGCGGGGTGTCGGTTTCGGGCTCCTGGGGAGCCTCGTCGGGATCCGGGTCGGGGTTGATCCGGTGTTTCTTGCGGCGGCTCATGCTGGCGCGGAGGACGGCAACGCCGACGATGAACCCCAGGAAAAGGATCAGCGCCGGGTCCATCGCGGCGGCCTCAGGGCGCCCGGGTGGTCAACGCCAGCGCGTGCAGCTCGCCGGCGGGGCCATCCATCTTGCCCTTGAGCGCGGCATAGACGGCCCGCTGCTGCTGGACACGGTTCATACCGCGGAAGCTTTCGTCGATCACTTCCGCGGCAAAATGCTGGCCGTCATTCCCCTCGACGGAGATCGTTGCGTCAGGGAACGATTCACGGAGGAGGTTCTCGATGTCTTGCGCGTCGATGGCCATATGCAGTCCCTTGTTTCGTCGCACCAGATGTAGGGCCCGCAGAGCGGGGGAGCAAGGGGATCAGGCAAGGGTTCCGTCGCGCGTCAGCGTGGTCAGGCCGCCAGTATAGGCGTGCAGCACGGAAGGCAGGGTTACCGTGCCGTCCTGCTGCTGGCCGTTCTCGAGCACCGCGATCAGCGCGCGGCCCACGGCGAGGCCGGAGCCGTTGAGCGTGTGGACGAACTCGGGCTTGCCGCCGCCCTCGGGGCGGAAGCGGGCGTTCATCCGGCGGGCCTGGAAATCGCCGCAGTTGGAGACCGAGGAGATCTCGCGGTAGGTGTTCTGCCCCGGCAGCCAGACCTCGAGATCGTGGGTGCGGCGTGCGCCGAAGCCGGTGTCGCCCGAGCAGAGCACGACGGTTCTGTAAGGCAATTCAAGGGCTTCCAGAACGGCCTGGGCGCAGTTGGTCATCCGGGTCTGCTCGGCGGCCGAAGCGTCGGGGTGCACGATCGAGACCATCTCGACCTTCTCGAACTGGTGCTGGCGGAGCATGCCGGCGGTGTCGCGGCCCGCGCTGCCCGCTTCGGAGCGGAAGCAGAGCGAATGGGCGGTGTAGCGGCGCGGCAGATAGCTCTCGGCGATGAGGCAATCGGCCACGATGTTGGTCAGCGTCACCTCGGAGGTGGGGATCAGCCAGTAGCCCTCGCGGGTCTGGTAGCTGTCTTCGCCGAACTTGGGCAGCTGGCCGGTGCCGAGCATGGTTTCCTCGCGCACCAGGACCGGGCCGTTGACCTCGGTGAGCCCGTGCTGGGTGATGTGCAAATCGAGCATGAACTGGGACAAGGCCCTGTGAATACGGGCAATTCCGCCGCTCATCAGCACGAAGCGCGAGCCCGAGAGCTTGGCGGCGGTCTCGAAGTCCATCGCCTCCTTCGCGCCGGGCAGCTCGTAATGCTCAAGCGGCGCGAAGGCGAAATCGCGGGGCGTGCCCCAGCGGTGGATCTCGACGTTCTGGGTTTCGTCGGCGCCGTCGGGCACGTCGTCCTGCAACAGGTTGGGCAGGCCCATCAGGATCTCGCGCAGCTCGGCGTCCTTGCTCTTGGACTCCTCCTCGAGGCGGGCGATTTCGTCTTTCTTTTCAGCGACAAGGGCGCGGAGGCGCTCGAACTCGGCCTCGTTGCCGGCGGCCTTGGCGGCCCCGACGTCCCTGGAGGCCGCGTTGCGCTCGGCCTGGGCGGCCTCGGCGGCGGTGATGGCGGCGCGGCGGGCCTCGTCGAGAGCGAGGATGGGGGCGGAGGCCGAAGAGATCCCGCGCCGCGCCATGGCGGCGTCGAAGCCGGCGGGATTTTCGCGGATGGTGCGGATATCGTGCATCTCTGAGGTCCTGTCGTTGCTGGCGCGGGCCTACCAGACCCACCGTGCGGAGGGGTTAACAAGGCGGTGTTTGTTAGTGAAGCATTAATCGTCACAACCCATGCACAACCCATGCACAACCCATACATACGCGGTTTACGCACCGATGCGGGGGGTTAACCGGGCGGGCTGTGCGCTGGGGCAGGGTGGGTGGCCGCGCCGGCCCGGCGGACCCGGTGGGGGGCGCGACACAATCACCCCTTCCTCTGGCGTTCCGGTCAAATCGTCCTTATCTGCCGCCTCACGCGCTTGCATCGCCCCATGACGGGCCATAGGGTGCGCGCCGAAACGCCCGCCCCTCGTGCGGGGACAGGAAACAAGAAAAACAAGGAGCCTCCATGCAGGGCTTTGAATCCATCGTGCCGCTGATCCTGATCTTCGGGATCATGTACTTTCTCCTCATCCGTCCGCAGCAGAAGAAGCTGAAGCAGCACCAGGCCATGGTTGCCGCGCTCCGCCGGGGGGACCAGATCATCACCCAGGGCGGGATCGTCGGCAAGGTCGTGAAGGTGCGCGACGAGAACGAGGTCGAGGTGGAAATCGCCGAGGGCGTGAAGGTGCGGGTCGTGAAATCGACCGTCGCCCAGGTGCTCAGCAAGACCGAACCGGCGGCTGACGCACAGTCGTAACAGGCGCGGCGCGCTAGCTCGGCGGGGGGCTCATGCTTCAAATCTCCTTTTTCAATCGCCTGGTGATCTGGGTGCTCGTGGCCGCGGGTCTGCTGGCGGCGATGCCCAATGTCTTTTACGGCCGGGTCGAGACCCACAATGACGCGGTGGCGGCGATCGAGACGGGCGGGGCCACGCCGGAGCTGGAGGCCGATGCGGCCAAGTGGCCGGGCTATCTGCCCAACAACCTGGTGAACCTGGGCCTCGACCTGCGGGGCGGGGCGCATCTGCTGGGCCGGGTCCGGGTGGAAGAGGTCTATGCCGAACGGATGACGGCCATGTGGCCCGAGGTGCGCGATGCGCTGCGCGACCTGCGCGGCACGGTCGGCACCATTCGCCGGGTCGAGGGGCCGGAAGACCAGCTGCGCGTGCGGATCCAGAACGCCGACCAGATGGCGGCGGCGATTGCCGAGGTTGAGGGGCTGGCGCGGCAGGTGGTTTCGCTCTCCCATCCCGGTGCGACCGATATCACCGTCACCGCCGAGGGCGACATCCTGGTGGTTCAGCTCTCGGAGGCCGAGCGCGAGCTTTCGGATGCACGCACGGTGCAGCAGAGCCTCGAGATCATCCGCCGCCGGGTCGACGAGGTGGGCACGCGGGAGCCGACGATCCAGCGGCAGGGCGCGGACCGGATCATCATCCAGGTGCCGGGCATCGGCTCGGCGCAGGAGCTGAAGGACCTGATCGGGACCACGGCCAAGCTGACCTTCCACCCGGTCGTGCAGCGGGTGTCCTCGTCCGACGCGGGGGCCGATGCCACGGGCCGGACGATCACCCTGCCCAGTGCCGACCCCGACGAGCAGGGCGTGTTCTACGTGTTGGAGGAGACGCCGGTGGTGACCGGCGAGGAGCTGACCGACGCGCAGCCCGACTTCGACCAGAACGGCCAGCCTGCGGTGAACTTCCGGTTCAATGCCTCGGGCGCGCGCAAGTTCGGCGACTACACCGCCGAGAACATCGGCAGCCCCTTCGCCATCGTGCTCGACGACGAGGTGATCTCGGCGCCGGTGATCCGCAGCCACATTCCGGGCGGGACCGGGATCATCACCGGCAACTTCTCGGTGCAGGAGAGCAGCGACCTCGCGGTGCTGCTGCGTGCGGGCGCGCTGCCGGCGGGCATGGATTTTCTGCAGGAGCGGACGATCGGGCCGGAGCTTGGTGCCGACAGCATCCGGGCCGGCACCATCGCCTGCGCGGTGGCCTTTACGGCGGTGCTGATCTTCATGGTGCTGAGCTACGGGCTCTTCGGGGTGTTCGCCAATATCGCGCTCATGATCAACGTGGGCCTGATCTTTGGCCTGCTCAGCACCATCGGGGCGACGCTGACGCTGCCCGGCATCGCCGGGATCGTGCTGACCATCGGCATGGCGGTCGATGCCAACGTGCTGGTCTTCGAGCGGATCCGCGAGGAGCTGAAGACGGCCAAGGGGCCGAGCCGGGCGATCTCGCTCGGCTACGAGAAGGCGCTCTCGGCCATCATCGACGCCAACATCACCACCTTCATCACCGCGACCATTCTCTTTGTCATGGGCTCGGGGCCGGTGCGCGGCTTCTCGGTGACGCTGGCGCTGGGGATCATCACGAGCGTCTTCACCGCGATCTACGTGACGCGGCTGATGATCGTGACATGGTTCGAACGGGCGCGGCCCAAGACGATCGAGGTATGATCCGATGCGTTTGAGACTGGTTCCCGAGACGACCAACATCAACTTCTTCGCGGCGCGGAAGGTGACCTTCGGGGCCTCGATGGTGCTTATGGTGCTGTCGGTCGTGGCCTGGCTGACCATGGGCTTGAACTTCGGCATCGACTTTCAGGGCGGCACGACGATCCGGACCGAGAGCAGCCAGCCGGTGGACGTGGGCGCCTATCGCGACGCGTTGCAGCCGCTCAACCTGGGCGACGTGGCGATCAGCGAGGTGTTCGACCCGACCTTCGCCGCCGACGAGCATGTGGCCATGCTGCGGATCCAGGCGCAGGAGGGGGCGGAGAGCGCCGACGAGCAGATGATCGCGGATGTGGAGGCGGCCCTGAAGGGGGTGGACGAGAGCATCACCTTCACCTCCGTCGAGAGCGTGGGCCCCAAGGTGAGCGGAGAGCTGGTGCAGAGCGCGATCCTGGCCGTGCTGGCCTCGCTGGGCGCGATCATGGTGTATATCTGGTTGCGCTTCGAGTGGCAGTTCAGCCTGGGCGCCGTGGTTGCGCTGTTCCACGACGTGCTGCTGACCATCGGGATCTTCGCGGTGTTCCAGATCCGCTTCGACCTGGCCACCATCGCGGCGCTGCTGACCATCGTGGGCTACTCGATCAACGACACGGTGGTGATCTTCGACCGGGTGCGGGAGAACCTCATCAAGTACAAGAAGATGGCCTTGCAGGACGTGATGAACGTCAGCGTGAACGAGACCCTGAGCCGGACGGTGATGACCTCGGGCACCACGCTCATTGCGCTCATCGCGTTGCTGGTGCTGGGCGGTGACGTGATCCGGGGCTTTGTCTTCGCGATCACCTGGGGCGTGGTCGTGGGCACCTATTCGTCGGTCTATGTGGCCAAGAACATCGTGCTGATGCTGGGCACCAAGCGCGACTGGTCGAAGCCTTCGGACGGCGGGCCGGGCGGCACGCAGTTTTCCACTTCGGATGCCTGACCCGCTCCTCGCGGCGCTGGCGGTGCCCGGGGTGGTCTGGGTGCTGGTGGCGGCGGGGGCGGCGGGGCTGGCCTATGGCTTTGCGGGCTTCGGCGCGGCGCTGATCTTCATGCCGGTGGCCGCCGCCCGTGTCGGGCCGGTGGAGGCGGTGACGCTGGAGGCCTGCATGGGGCTGGCCTCGGTGGTCACGGTGCTGCCGCGGGCGCTGAAGCTGGCCGACACCCGCGACACCGGGATCCTGCTCGCCGCCTCGCTCATCGGCCTGCCTGTGGGCGTGTGGCTGTTGAAGGTCGCGGACCCGGAGGCGATGCGCTGGGGCATCTGCGCGGTGGCCGCCGCAACGCTCTGTGCGCTGGTCGCGGGCTGGCGGCGGAAGACCCGGGACAGCGCGGGCGCCCTGCTCGGCGTGGGCGCGGCCTCGGGGGTGCTTGGCGGGGCGACCGGGCTGACCGGGCCGGTGATGATCCTCTTCAAGCTCTCGGGCAAGGCGAGCGCGGCGGAGGTGCGGGCCTCGACGATCGCGTTTCTGACCCTGCTGTCGATGCTGCTTCTGCCGATGCTCTGGGTGCAGGGGCTGATCCGGGCCGAGGCGCTCTGGCTCGCGGTCCTGGTGGTGCCGGTCTACGCGGTTGGGGCGCTGACCGGGCAGGCGCTGTTTCGGCCGCAGAACGAGGCGCTCTATCGCCGCGTGGCCTATGGGCTCATCGGCCTCGCGGTGGCGATGAGCCTGCCGGTGTGGTGAGAGAGGGTGCGAGTGCGGGGATCGGCGAGGGGGATTGCGGGATGACGAGGCTCGGGATGGTGGGGTTCACCCACCCTGCGGCATGATCGAGGCGTTTCGGGAGGCCTGGGCGCTCGAAGGCTTCTGGTGGCTCGTGGCCATCATCGGGCTCGCGGGGCTGGTGCGCGGCTTTGCCGGGTTCGGCACGGGGATGGTGTTCATCCCGCTGGCCTCGATCTTTCTGCCGCCGCTCGCGGTGATGGCCGCGGTGATCGCGGTGGACGTGGCGGGCTCGGCCCCGGTGCTGCCGCGCGCCATCCGCGACGTGCGGGGGCGCGACCTCGGCTGGATGCTGGCGGGCTGCGTGCTGGCGCTGCCCCTGGGCACCTATGCGCTGACGGCCTCCGACCCTGCGGTGTTTCGCTGGGGCGTGTCGGGGCTTTCGCTGGCGCTGGTGGCGCTGCTGATCTCGGGCTGGCGGCACCATGTGGACCTCGGCCCGAAGGGGCTCGCGGGCGTGGGCGTGGCCTCGGGCTTTCTGGGCGGCTTCGTCGGCATGCCGGGGCCGCCGGTGGTGCTGGCCTATCTTGGCGGGCAATACCGCCCCGAGCGGGTGCGGGCGACGACGCTGCTTTTCATGCTGTCCTTCGTGGCCATGCTCGGCGTGGTCTTTGCGCTGCGGGGCGTGCTCTCATGGCCCGGCATCGCGCTCGGGCTGCTGCTGATCCCGCCTTACGTGGCGGGCAACCTCGCGGGGCAGGCGCTCTTCGATCCCGAGAAGGCGCGGCTTTATCGCGCGGTGGCCTATGCCGTCTTCATCGCCTCGGCCCTTGCGGGGCTGCCGATCTTTGGCGATTAAGGCGGACATGCGGATCACCGAAGTGGAATTCAGGGGCGAGATGCCGGTCCAGGGCTACGGGCCGGGGTTCTGGCGCGTGGGCGGCCAGGTGATCGAGGGGCCGGTGCTGGTGGGGCCGGGTGGCCTGCACCCCTGGGGCGGTCTGGAGGATGCCGCCGCGCTGGTCGAGATCGCCGGGCGGGTGGATGTGCTGTTTCTGGGCATGGGCGGCGAGATTGCCCCGGTGCCGCGCGCGTTGCGCGAGGCGGTCGAACTGACGGGCCAGGGGCTGGACGTGATGGCCTCGCCCTCGGCCGCGCGGGCCTACAACGTGCTTCTGAGCGAGGGGCGCCGGGTTGCGGCCGCGCTGATCCCGGTGGGTGGCGTTTGACCCTGCTTCATGCAGAAAACCTGGTGGTGGCGCGGGGCGGGGTGCCGGTGCTGGAGGGGCTGTCCTTCAAGGTGGCGGCCGGCGAGGTGCTGGTGCTGCGCGGGCCGAACGGGGTGGGCAAGACCTCGCTGCTGCGGGTGCTGGCGGGGCTGGCGCCGCCCGTAAAAGGCCGGGTGGAGAGCGAGGGCGCGGCCTATGCGGCACATTCGGACGGGCTGAAGGCCACGCTGACGGTGCGCGAAAACCTGGCCTTCTGGGCGGAGCTGCACGAGCGCCCGGTGGGGGATGCGCTGGAGCGGATGCGTCTGGGCGCCCTGGCGGAACGGCAGGCGGGCAGCCTGAGCGCGGGGCAGAAACGGCGGCTGGGCCTTGCGCGGCTGCTGGTGACGGGGCGGGCGCTGTGGCTGCTCGACGAGCCGACGGTCTCGCTCGACGCGGATTCGGTGGCGCTTTTTGCCGGCGTGGTGCGCGGGCATGTGGCGGCGGGCGGGGCGGCGGTGATCGCCACCCATATCGGGCTCGGGCTGGAGGAGGCGCGGGTGCTGGAGCTCGGGCCGTTCAGGGCGGTGGAGCGGGCCGCGCCCGGCGGGTTTGACGAGGCCTTCCTGTGAGGCGGCCTTCGGGGGCCGCGCTGCGCTCGGGGGGCGGGGCTTTTCGGTGCGCTCACCGCCCGGGCTTGGTGGGTGTCGCCCACCCTGCGCCTGCCGTCCAGGCGATGCGCCGGGGGGCCGGTGGCGGGGATGAGCACTTTCGGCAAGCCACTGGAGCGGAGCGGTGAGGGCCTTGCTGGTCAGGGACTTGCGGCTGGCGGTGCGGGCGGGCGGCGGATTCGGGCTGGCGCTCGCCTTCTTCCTGATCGTGGTCACACTGGTGCCCTTTGCCGTGGGCCCTCAGCCGGAGGTCTTGGGGGAGATCGCGGCGGGGGTGCTGTGGCTGGGGGCGCTGCTGGCCTGTCTCCTGTCGCTCGACCGGATCTTTGCGCTGGATATCGAAGATGGCTCGCTGGAGCTTCTCTCCACGGCGCCGGTGCCGTTGGAGGGCGTGGCGGCGGTGAAGGCGCTGGCGCATTGGCTGACCACCGGCCTGCCGCTGGTGCTGGCCGCCCCCGTGCTGGGGGTGCTCCTGCACCTGCCGGGGCCGGGATTCCTGTGGCTGACCGTCTCGCTGGCGGTGGGCACGCCCGCGCTTTCGGTGATCGGCTGCTTCGGGGCGGCGCTGACGGTGGGGCTGAAGCGGGGCGGGCTGCTCCTGAGCCTGATCGTGCTGCCGCTCTACGTGCCGGTGCTGATCTTCGGGGCCGAGGTGGCGCGGCGGGGCACCGAGGCGCTGGCCGTGGGCACGCCGCTGGCGCTGCTGGGCGGGCTGACGGCAGGGGCGGTGGCGCTTTTGCCCTTCGCATCGGCTGCGGCAATACGTATCAACCTGCGCTGAGGGGCTCCGGGCTATGTGTCTTGAGCCGAAGCGGGACGGGGCCTAGGGTGCGCGGCATGTCGCTGTGGGAATATGCAAATCCGGTCAAGTTCATGGCCACCAGCGGGCGCCTGCTGCCGTGGTTCGCCGTGGCGGCGGGCGTGCTGACGCTGGCGGGCGTGGCCTGGGGGTTCTTTGCGACGCCGGAGGATTACAAGCAGGGCGCGACGGTGAAGATCATCTTCCTGCACGTGCCGGCGGCGATGATGGCGATCAATGCCTGGGCGATGATGCTGGTCTGCTCGCTGATCTGGGTGGTCCGGCGGCACCATGTGAGCGCGCTGGCGGCCAAGGCGGCGGCCCCCGTGGGCGTGGCGATGACGCTGATCGCGCTCTTCACCGGGGCGGTCTGGGGCCAGCCGATGTGGGGGACCTGGTGGGCCTGGGACCCGCGGCTGACCTCGTTTCTGATCCTGTTCCTGTTCTACCTGGGCTACATGGCGCTCTGGGCGGCGATCGACGACCCGGACACGGCGGCCGATCTGACCAGCGTGCTCTGCCTAGTCGGCTCGGTCTTTGCGCTGCTCAGCCGCTATGCGGTGAACTTCTGGAACCAGGGGCTGCACCAGGGGGCCTCGGTGCTGCGGGCCGGGGCGGTGACGGGGGCCGACACGGAGGAGAAGGTGAGCAACGTCTACGCGGTGCCGCTCTTCGTGAGCATGGCGGGTTTCGTGCTGCTGTTCATCGCGCTGGTGCTGCTGCGGACGCGGACCGAGATCAGGGCCAGGCGGATCAAGGCGCTGGAGGCGCGGGCGCGGATGGCCGATGCCTGAGCTGGGGAAATATGCCGCCGAGGTGCTGCTGGCCTATGCCGGGTCGATCGCGATCCTGGCCGGGCTGTTGTGGCTGAGCCTGAGGCGCGGAGCGCAGGTGCGCGAGCGGCTGCGGCGAATGGAGGAGGAACGCAAGTGAAGCCGCTGCATTTTGTGCCCTTCGTGGTGATCCTCGCGCTCGGCGTGGCCTTCTGGCTCGGCAACGGGCGGGCGGGGCAGGAGGAGCTGCCCTCGACGATGATCGGCCTTCCGGCGCCGGATCTGATGCTGGACGGCTTTGCGGGCGAGCCGGAGCTGACCCGTGCGCTGCTCGACGGCGAGGGGCTGAAGCTGGTGAACTTCTGGGCCAGCTGGTGCGCGCCCTGCCGGGTGGAGCACCCCAACCTGGTGGCGATCGCGGAGGCGGGCGTGCCGGTCTACGGGATCAATTACAAGGACGATCCGGCGAAGGCGGCGGATTTTCTTGCGGAACTCGGCAACCCCTATGCCGCCATCGGAGCCGACACCAACGGGCGCAACGGTTTTGGCTGGGGGGTCTACGGCGTGCCGGAGACCTACCTGATCGACGGTGCGGGCCGGATCGTGCTGCGGGTGGCGGGGCCGGTGACCTCTTCGACCTTCGCGCGCGACCTGGGACCGGCGCTGGAGGCGGCGGGGATCACGGTGCGCCTGGGCGAATAGGGCGGCCCTGCGGCGCGTCTCCCGCCGGCGGCGGCGCCATCGCGCTCAGTCGCGGCGGGTTGGCGCGGGGCGGCTGTCGGGCAGGCGGATGCGGGCGACCTGCTCGGCGATCGGATCGACCGAGAGCGGATGCAGGTCTTGCCGGTGGGCCTCGGGGTCGACCAGGTCGCGCCAGGCACCGGCCTTGTAGATCTCGAGCGCGCCGTAGCTGGCCTTGTAGCCCATCTTCGGCGAGCCGGGCACCCAGTAGCCGAGATAGACATAGGGCAGGCCGGCCTCGCGGGCGATCTCGATGTGATCGAGGATGATGTAGCGCCCGAGCGAGTGCCGCTCCATCGCCGGTTCGAAGAAGGAATAGACCAGGCTCACCCCGTCCTCGAGCACGTCGGTCAGGCAGACGGCGATGAGCTTGTCCTCGCCGGTGTCGTTGCCCTCGGCCCCCGGGGGCAGGTGATATTCGATCACCCGGCTCTTGACCGGGGTCTCCTCGATCATCGCGGCGAACTCGAAGATGTCCATGTCGGCCATGCCGCCATCGGCGTGGCGCTGGTCGAGGTAGCGGCGGAAGAGGGCGTATTGCTCCTCGGTGGCCCAGGGGCTGTTGGCCTTGCGGGTGAGCGCGGCGTTGCGCTTGACCACCCGCTTCTGGCTCCGGGTGGGCCGGAAGTCGGCAACCCGGATCCGGGCCGACATGCAGGCCGAACAATCGGCGCAGGAGGGGCGGTAAAGCACGTTCTGGCTGCGGCGGAAGCCCTGCTGGCTCAGCGTGTCGTTCAGCTTTTCGGCGCCCTCGCCCTGCAACGCGGTGAACAGCTTCCGCTCCATCCGCCCGTCGAGGTAGGGGCAGGGCTGCGGAGCCGTCACGTAGAACTGGGGCGCGATGGGGAGCGTGTGGCGCAAGGGCGAACGGGTGATTTGCTTTCGTCCACAGGACGGTAACAGTGGCATGACGCCACGCCAAGCCCCCAGAACGGGGGAGGCGCGGCGGAGGGGCGACATGCGGCGAAAGGCCCCGGTCAGCCTGCAGTGGCTGCCCGGTTGATCGCCACGCTGCCCAGGAGATGGTCGCCCAGGCTCTGGCGGCGGGCGGTGGTGAGCATCAGCACGATCGAAATGACCTGGATGAAGAAGGTCGAGATCGCAAAGGAATAGATCAGCGTGTGGACGAAGGCCTCGCCCAGCCCGAAGCGTGCGCCGCGATGGGTGCGCATCTCCACCGACATGAGCCGCATGCCCCAGGTCGCGGAGCCGGAGGCCAGGGTGATGGTGCGGTAGGCGAAGGAGATGACCAGCCAGAGCAACGGGTAGAAGAAGAGCCCGGTGAAGGCGGTGAAGGGCAGCACCAGCAGGGTCACGAGGAAGATCAGCACCCCGTCGACCAGCCAGGCGAAGAAGCGTTTGGCCGGCGTGTCGGCGTAGAACTCGGGGTTCAGCTCGGGGTCGGGGAGGGGGTGGGTGCTGGTGTAGTCCATGGCGGACATGTGGGGCTTCTCCGGTGTTATGCCAGGGGCCCGCCGCTCAGGGGGGAGGAAGCGGCGGGCCTTCGGGGGACTAACGCGGGGGGCGCTGCCCCGTTCCGTGCGGGCCTCAGCGGGGCTCGTTCAGCTCGGGTTCACCCTCGGCGTCGGCGTCAGCGTCCTTGGGGGCGCGGGCGGCCTTGGCCCGGTCATCCATGAAGGCATCGAACTCCTGCTTGTCCTTGGCTTCGCGCAGACGGTCGAGAAAGTTCTCGAAGGCCTCCTGCTCGTCTTCGAGCCGGCGCAGGGTTTCGGCCTTGTAGGCATCGAAGGCGGTGTTGCCCGAGCTGCGGAAGCCGTGGCGGCGGTTCATCATGGTGTGGGCGTGGTGCCCTTGGGTGCGCTTGGCGGCGCAGCGGCCGGAAAACATGCGTTTGCTCCAGATCATGTAGGCGAGAAGGGCGAGACCGAGGGGCCAGAAGAAGATGAACCCCAGCACCATGGCTGCGATCCAGGCTCCCTTGCCACGCTCGTCCAGCCAGCCTTCGGCACGGGCGAACCAGCCGGGCTGGTGCGTGACGGTGGCGGTTTGGGCGGTGTTCATCGAAGGTCTCCGTTTCGGTTTGGGTCTATGTGAATGTCTTTCACATTACATCAGATGGGGGCGGGGTCCGGATCGGTCAAGGGTCGATGTGAATGTTTTTTACATTTACGGGCAGAAACTGCCGGGGAGCCTGATTTTCAGGGCTTTTCTGCGCATCCGGCCGGTTCGGGGATGGGCTCGGGGCCTTGGGATGCCAGGATCTCGACGATGCGGGCGGGCAGGGCGTTGCCGGCGTCGGAGAGGGCGCGGCGGTAGGCTTCGGCCAGGGCCTCGGGGGTGGTGCCGTTGGTGGCGGGGTCCAGAGCGAGCACGGAGAGGGTGGCGATCTGGCGCGGCGTGGCCTCCTGGGTCGCGGGAACGCTCCAGAAGGCGTGAAGCGCGGCGGGAAAGCCGGTGCAGCCGCGCCCGAGGTCGGCCTTGAGCGCCCAGGCCTGGACGATCTGATCGTCGGTGAGGGCCACGCGGAGGATCGCGGCCTCCCTGGTGAGGCGCATCCGGTCGCCGAGGGTCAGGACATGGCCGGGATTGTCGTTGGTGGGGTCGTCATCGGTCTTGAGGATCAGCTCGCGCAGGATGGGCCCGAAGGTGGAGGGCTCACCATCGGCGCGTTGCTCGACGAGGGCGACGACGAGCGCCTCGAGCCCGACGGGCACGGGTTGGAGAGGCGTTTGGGCGCTGAGCGGGAAGGAGAGGGCGAGGAGGGCGGCGGCGGCGGGGCGGATCATGCGGTGAACCCCGTGGTGGTGGCATCTGCCAGGCGGGCCATGTCGTGCGGCGCGATGGAGAAGATGTGGCGCGGGGTGCCCGCGGCGGCCCAGACCTGTGCGAAGTCGAGCAGGCGGGGGTCGAGGAAGGCACGGGGTGCGGCGAGGTGGCCGATGGGGGCGACGCCGCCGATGGCGAAGCCGGTGAGGTCGCGCACCACCTTGCCGTCGGCGCGGGCAAGCGGCTCGCCGGCCGCCGCGCTGGCCTTGGCGGGATCGACCTGGTTGCCGCCCGCGGTGAGAAAGAGATAGAGCGCGCCGCTCGCCTTGCCGGCAAAGATGATCGACTTGGCGATCTGGTCGATCTCGCAGCCGGCGGCGGCGGCGGCCTCTGCGGCGGTGCGGGTGCTCTCGGGCATCTCGCGGATCTCTGCGGGAAGGCCCGCGGTTTGGAGCGCGGAGCGGACGCGGGCGAGGGATTTGGACATGGGGACAGCGCCTTGACTCGTGAATTTGGCGCAGCCTAGGGCGCGGGCGCTCCGGAGGCACGCGGATTCAGCCGCCGGGGGCCAACCTCGCGGGCGCGGGCGGCCTGGCTGGCGAGGTTCTTCTCGAGCAGGGTCACGTTGCGGATGTTGGCGTTGAAGGCGGCGTCGAAGATGTCGCCCACCAAGGGGATCGAGCCGATGGACCAGTCGAGCGCGGTGTTCAGCGCCATTTGCGCCAGGGCGCCCGGAGTGGCGCCGAGACGGTGGGCCTTGAAGATGATCCAGGCGGAGGGCGCGGCGGCGAGCGTGTCGCCCACGACCGGCACGAGGCCGAGCAGGGTGTCGAGGCCGATATCGACCTGGGTGCCGGGGATGCGGAAGAGCGCATCCATCCGCCGGGCGAGGCGGTGGAGTGCGGCGATCTCGGCATCGACGGGCGGGCCGGTGAGGGATGTGGGCGCGGTCATGCCCGGGATATGGGGGCTGCCGGGCGCGATGTGAAGAGGGTTTACATGGCGTGCGCGCGGGTGACCCGGCTCAGGTCAGCGCGACCTGGGCCCAGCCAGCGGCGCCCGGTGTGAGGGCGTTGGGGTCGGGCGAGAGGGCGATGGCGGGGCCGTTGTTGTGCCAGTAGGCCTTGACGTTGACCTGCATGCCCACGGGGGTATCGACGCTGCGCGACGCCGCGGCCGGGGCGGGGATCATGGCGCGCATGGTGGCGGCCTGCTGCGGCCATTGCAGGCCGTTGAAGGTGTTCCAGCCGCCGGGGAGGCTCTGGGTCAGTCGGCCGGCATGGACGATGTGCGTGACCCCGCCGAGGTGGGTTGCCGCGCGATCGAGCAGGGCGGCGACCTTGGGCTGGGTGGTGCCCATGGTCACATGAAAGCCCGCCATTCCGGCGGCGCCGTTGTAGAGGGTCACAGTGGTGCAGGAGGAGACCGAGGGGTAGATCACCGCCGCCGCATCCCAGCCGACGGTTTCCTCGCGGATCACGTCGAGCGGTCCGATCAGCACGAAGTTCATTGCGCCGTTGAGCATCCAGGCCATGGTGCGCCCTCCTTCTGTTGCCACGAGGTTACGCTGGGGAAGGCGGCGGGGTAAACCCTCAAGGCCCGGATGAGCGGCGCGGGGCGGGGCGGACGCCGATCTGGTCGAGCGTGCGCTCCAGCTCGGAGAGGCCGGGATCGTGGGCCTCGGCCACGAGGGCGTCGAAGCGGGCGCGGAGGCGCTCCTTCTCCTTGCCCTTGCAGTCGTTCCAGGGGCGGCCCTGAAGGCCCATCTCGATGACGTAATAGGCGATGAAATGGGGGCGGGCGCCGGTTTGCAGCAGGCGGCGGTAGGTCTCGTCGGTGCCGAGCGCGGCCAGCTCCTCGGCGGAGTGGATGCCCGCGCGGGCGCAGGAAGCCTCCATCGCGGGGCCGAGATTGCGGATGGAGGACACAGGAGTGCGGGAGTCGGCCATGATGGCCGCAGCCTAGCGCCGGGACGGGGCGCGGAACAGGGGCGGCGGCCGCCCCTGCTGACAGGGGATGTCAGCGGGTCAGATGCTGGCCCAGTCGGTGATGATGTACCGCTGGTCGGTCTCGGCATCGGGAGCGATATCCCAGATGTCGGACTGTGTGTCGCGCTGTCGCTTCTCGGCGGCGCGCTCTTCGGTCTTCATCTCCGGCTTGGCCGATTTCCTGGGTGCCATTGCCTTGTTCCTTTGCTCTGTTACCACACCAACGGGCTCTCCGGCGCTGTGGTTCCTGCCTCTCAAGTGGGAGCTTTGCTCTTCTGTTCGGATATTGGGTGCCGCGAATGTGACCAGAATGAGGCAAGCCCTCGGGATTTGCCTTGCTTTGCGGCGGTGTGGCAGGAAGGTCGCGGGCGGGCGTTGTGGACGGCCCGCACATGTGCTTAACATGTGAATGAAATTCACCGGGAGGGCAGGATGAGCGGCAACGAGGCAGAGCGGACCACGGGCGAGGCGCTGGCGGCGGGGCTGGCCGAGGCGGGAACAGAGGTGGTTTTCGGGATTCCGGGCGCGCACATGTATGCCTTCAACGATGCGCTGGCGCGGGAGGCGGGGCGGATCCGGTTCATCCACACGCGGCACGAGCAGGGGGCGGGCTACATGGCCTATGGCTATGCCCGCGCGAGCGGCAGGCCGGGCGTGTTTACCGTGGTGCCGGGGCCTGGGGTGCTGAACGCGGGCGCCGCACTGAGCACGGCCTATGCGGGCGGCACGCCGGTGCTTTGCGTGACGGGCAACATCTTTTCGAACCTCATCGGGCAGGGGCGGGGGCAGCTGCACGAGCTGCCCGACCAGCTGGCGACGCTGGGCAGCATCACCCGTTGGGCAGGGCGCGTGGAACATGCCAGCGAGACGGGCCGCATGCTGGGCCGCGCCTTTGGCGAAATGGCCCGGGGCCGGGGCGGGCCTGCGGCCATCGAGGCACCCTGGGACGTGATGGCCGCCAAGGGCACCGTGCGCGGAGGCTACGAGGCGGAGGCGGTGCTGCCGCCGCCGCTCGACGAGGGCCAGCTCGCGCGGGCGGCGGAGATGATCGCCGAGGCGGAGAACCCGATGATCTTTGTCGGCTTCGGGGCGATGGGGGCGGGGGCCGAGGTCTTGGCGCTCGCCCGCAAGCTCGGGGCGCCGGTGGTGGCGCATCGCAGCGGCAAGGGGGTGATCCCCGAGGATGACCCGCTCGCGGTGAACATGGTGGCGGGTTACGACCTTTACCGCGACTGCGACCTGATCCTTGGCATCGGCTCGCGGCTGGAGCTGCCCTTCATGCGGTGGCAATGGAAGCCCGAGGGGGTGAAGGTGCTGCGCATCGACATCGACCCGACCGAGGCGGTGCGGCTGAAGCCCGATGGCTTTGTGCTGGGCGATGCGGGCGAGGCCTGCGCGGCGCTGCTGGGGCGCGTGGGCGAGGGGCCGGACCGGGGCGCGGCGATCGCAGCGGCGCGGGCGGCGGCGCAGGAGAAGATCGACGGGGTGCAGCCGCAGGTGGGCTTTCTCAAGGCAATCCGGGCGGCGCTGCCGCGCGACGGGTTCTTCGTGGAGGAGATCAGCCAGGTGGGCTTTACCGCGCGGTTTGCCTTTCCGGTTTATGAACCAAGGACCTACGTGACCTCGGCCTACCAGGAGAACCTCGGGTTCGGCTACAACACCGCGCTGGGGGTCAAGGTGGCCAACCCCGACCGCGCCGTGGTGGCGGTGACCGGGGACGGGGGCTTTCTGTTCGGGGCGCAGGAGATGGCGACGGCGGCGCAGCATGGCATCGGCGTGGTGGTGGTGGTCTTCGACAACGGGGCCTTCGGCAACGTGCTGCGCGACCAGGACACGATGTACGAGGGTCGCAGGCTGGGGGCCGAACTGGGCAACCCGGATTTCGTGGCCATGGCGAAGAGCTTTGGCCTTCATGCCGAGCGGGCGGATACGCCGGAGGCGCTGGAGGCGGCGCTGAAGGCCGCGCTCGACCGGGACGAGCCGGCGTTGATCTGCGTGAAGCAGGAGCGGGGCAGCGATGGCTCGCCCTGGCCGCTGCTGATGCCGCCGCCCCATGGCGAAGGGCCGAAGAAAGGGTATTTCTAGGCCAGGGTTGCGGGGGAGGCGGCGATGGACAAGAGCGTTGCGAGCCTGACGGCGGCGGTGGGTGACATCGCCGACGGGGCGGTGGTGATGATCGCGGGCTTTGGCGGCTCGGGGATTCCCGTGGAGTTGATCCATGCGCTGGTTTCGCGGTTTCGGGAGACCGGGCATCCGGCAAAACTGACCGTGGTCAACAACAACGCCGGCACCGGCGCGGTGGGGATCGCGGCCATGCTCGATGCGGGCATGGTGGCCAAGGTGATCTGCTCGTTTCCGCGCTCGTCGCAGCCGCAGGCGTTTCAGCGCCGGTACGAGGCCGGCGAGGTGGCGCTGGAGCTGGTGCCTCAGGGCACGCTGGCCGAGCGGATCAGGGCAGGGGGCGCGGGGATCCCGGCCTTCTACACGGCCACGGGCGTGGGCACCGAACTGGCCGAGGGCAAGCCGGTGGAGGAGTTCGACGGGCGGCTCTATCTGCGCGAACGCTGGCTGAAGGCCGATGTGGCGCTGGTGAAGGCGCAGCTGGGCGACCGGCATGGCAACCTGACCTACCGGCTGGCGGCGCGGAACTTTGCGCCGATCATGGCGATGGCGGCGGGTTGCACCATCGCCCAGGTCTCGCGGCTGGTGGCGCCGGGCGCTATCGACCCGGAGGCGGTGGTGACGCCGGGGATCTTTGTTGAGCGGCTGGTCGAGGTGCCGGAGCCCGCGCAGGAAGAGGCGCTGGTGCGGGCGGGGGAGGTGTTTTGATGGAGAAGCTGACGAGCGCGGGCATCGCCTGGCGGGCGGCGCAGGATATTCCCGACGGGGCCTATGTGAACCTCGGCATCGGATTTCCCGAGATGGTGGCGCAGTTTCAGCCCGCGGGGCGGCATGTGACCTACCACAGCGAGAACGGCATTCTCGGGATGGGGCCCGCGCCGGAAGAGGGCGCGGAGGACTGGGACCTGATCAACGCGGGCAAGAAGGCGGTGACGCTGAACCCCGGCGCCGCGATCTTTCACCACGCCGACAGCTTTGCCATGGTGCGGGGCGGGCATATCGATCTCGCGGTGCTGGGGGCCTACGAGGTGGCCGAGACAGGCGACCTCGCCAACTGGCGGATCGGGCACAGCGGCACCCCGGCGGTGGGTGGCGCGATGGACATGGTGACCGGGGCCAAACGGGTGGCCGTGGTGACCGAACATGTGACGCGGGCGGGCGCGCCCAAGCTGGTGGAGCGCTGCACCAACCCGCTGACCGGGGTGGGCTGCGTGAGCCGGATCTACACCTCGCTGGCGGTGGTCGACGTGGTGGAGGGGCGATTCGTGCTGCGTGAAAAGCTGCCCGGCCTGTCGATGGAGGCGCTTCAGGCGGTTACCGGAGCCAGGCTCCATCTGGACGGGCCTGTGCTAGATCTGGTGGTTCCGTAGGGTCAGCCAACCATGTTTGGCGCTTTTCCGCCAATTCTCGCGGTGGTTGAGCATGGCGATTGTGCGTTAACCCCGAATTGGTCACTCAGACTCCACAATTCGGTCGCACCCGCGACCTAACACCGGAAGACCGGTTCCCTGATCGAGCAGGGTCGGGTTGCCGCAAAAGGCACAATGACTGAACGAGGTAGGCCCATGAACACGGCACGAACCGTCATCGCTGGACTTTTTCTTGCACTCGGCCTCACGGCCCCGGCCGCGCCGGTTTTGGCGGCGGGCACTTACATGGTGGGCGCGCGGTCGGCCCCCGCGCCGAGCGGCGCACGCTCGCTGTGCTCGCAATACGCCTGGGCCTGTGCGGCCCAGTCCGGGCCGGGACGGCCCTCGGAATTGGCGCTGGTGCGCCGGGTGAACCTGGCGATCAATGCCTCCACCCGGACGATCTCGGACAAGTCGCAATATGCGCGCGAGGAGCATTGGGCGCTGCCCACCCGCAAGGGCGGCGACTGCGAGGACTTCGCCCTGATCAAGAAGCGCGAGCTGATCCGCAGCGGCGTGGCCCCGTCGCGGCTGCTCATCGCCACCGCGCTGGACAACCAGCGCCGCTCGCATGCGGTGCTGATCTATCGCAGCGCCGGGGGCGATGTGGTGCTCGACAACCAGACCAACAAGATGCTGGGCTGGCGCGAGACCGGCTACATCTTCCTGCGGATGCAGGACCCGGACAACCCGGCGCGCTGGGTCTCGGGGTTTGGCCGGTAGGCAAGTCCAGTATTAGGGTTGAATTGGCCCCGTCTGTCGATTGATCGAGAGACGGGGCCCTAAATCCATAGAGAGTGCGCTTGAGGCGCTCTCTTCAAGACTTGGCAGCGCCTGTCAATCGACCTGTTGCTCGGAGCGACCGGACTTGGAGCCGCGCTTTTTGCGGCCTTCAGAGCGGTTTTTCGACTTAGACCTTTTCCGGGATTGCTTCTCGGAGCGACGGGACTCACGGACTTCTTTTTGTTTCCTGTCCCCCGGCTCACAGTAGCCGTTTTCGTCCTCATACTCTTCGTCCACCTCCTCAGCCGGAGCCTCGGCCACCTGCACGCTGCGCCCGCTCGGGGGGTTGCGGATGGTCGGCACGGCGGCCGCGGTGGGAAGGTCGGTGACCAGCTGGGCGAGGGCGGGGCAGGATTGCTCCATCGCGCCCAGGAGGGTTCCGAAGTTGTCCTTGCGGGAGACCGAGCGCAGGAAGCCCTGGGTCACCACGGTGCAGCCGCAGATCTCGGGGGCCGAGCTCATGCCGACGGCAGAGAAGGCCGTGCATTTGGCGGCCGAGGCCGGGGTGGCGGAGAGGGCCGCCAGGCCGAGGCCGAGGGCGAGCGAAAATTTGGTAACGGATTTCACAAGATACATGATTGAACCTCCATTGGTTGAATTGAATTCGGGTCAGCAATAGTTTCGATTTCAGCGCCTTGGCGGGTGACTCGCTACGGATCGTTTCCGGAATTCACGCTTTCTGCGCCGAGATTCACGCGAAGATCACCGAGGTCACGCGCTGAGCCAGGATCCTGTGCCGAGCCGTCATCCGGCCCCGGCAGCGTCGCCCCTGTCGGGGCGGATCGGTCCTGGTGTCGTGTCTTGTCCTTTCGTGCTTTGGACGGGGCCCGGAAGGGCCCTCGTCCGTGTTTCGGGTTGGCACAGGGCTCAGACCAGGCGGACTGACCCTGACCTATTTGCCGTCGGACTTGCCGCGCGAGCCACCGCCCCAGCCGCCTTTGCCGTTGGGGTTTTCACCCGCCTTGCCGACATCCTTGTCATTGCCAGGGTTGCCGGATGCGGCGCTGGACCCGCCGCCGCCGCCGCCGCCGCCGCCGCCGCCGCCAGAACCGCCGCCGGATCCGCCGCCGCCGCCACTGCCGCCACTGCCGCCAGAACCCCCGCTGCCGCCGCCGCCGCCGCCGCCGCCGCCGACCCCCGCCGCCGCCGCCGCCGCCGCCGCCGCCGCCGGAACCGCCGCCGCTGCCGCCGCCGGAGCCGCTGCCGCCGCCGGAGCCGCCGCCGCCGGCGCCGCCGCCGCTGCCGCCGCCGCCAGCACCGCCGCCGCCGCCGCCGGAACCGCCGCCGCCGCTGCCGCCGCCGGAACCGCCGCCGCCAGTGTCACCACCGCCGCCCGTGTCATCACCGCCGCCCGTGTCACCGCCGCCGGTGCTACCGCCGCCGCCGGTGTTGCCTGCGGTGCCCCCGCCACCGGCGGTACTGCCGTTGGTGGCGGGCGTGATCGCTGCCGTCGCGGTGTCGGACAGAACGAAAGCGAGTTTGGGACACATCTCTTCCGTCTGTTCGAGCAGCGCCGGGAACTCCGGAAGCAGCTGGACCCTGCGGATAAACCCTGTTGTGACGATGTCGCAGCCGCACAGCGCTTCGGCGCTGACTTGAGACATGAGACGGCTGCATCTTGTCGGTTCTGCAGACAGGGCCATCGTGGTGCTGGCTGCGAGACCGATAACTCCGAAAAGGATGGGCGTTCTTAGCCCCGAAAACTGTGGCATTTCTCCCCCCACGGTGAAACGACTTGATGATGAAAAGGCTTGCCCGGTGATGGTGGGCGCAATTTTGCCACATTTCAACAAAATTTTGACATAATCCCGCCGAGTTAGGCCATTTGGGTCGATTGTGGGTTGATTGTTTCGGGATTTTCGGGGGTCCGCAATCGCGGGTTGATTCCGGAATCAGGGGCTGCGCCAGGGCGCGAGACCGGGCGCGCCGGCCAGAAGGCCCGGGAGCCGGCGATCGCGACGATATCCCTTTTTTCAAAGGCTTTGGAGAGGACGTGCGGCGGTTCGGAGCCCGGCCTGCGGATCGGGGAGCGGCAGCCGGTGCCGGCGGGCGGGCCAAGCGGCGACGCACCATGCGTTGCCGCGTTCGGACGTCAGGACAGCCCCTTCGGGGCGTGCCGCAGCATCTTGCCATCGCTCTTGAGAAAATTGGCTCCGGCGGTAGGGATCGAACCTACGACCAATTGATTAACAGTCAACTGCTCTACCGCTGAGCTACGCCGGAACACTGGCGCGGCTTTTAGCAACGGGTCCGGGGGGCGTCCAGAGGGTTTTGACGAAAAAGTTGCGGGGGTTACGCGAGGGCGTAGGTCGCGCTGGCGGACAGGGTGGGCGAGGCGGTGACGGCGCCCTGCTCGGCAAGGGCCACGAGCTGGGCGAGGAGGTTGCGCTCGGCGGCCGGGAGGAGCGCCGGGGGGACATCGGTGTAGACGCGGGCGGTGAGCTCGGGCGGGCTCGCGGGGCCGGCGGCGAGGGCGGCGAGGACCTGGGATTCGCGGGCACGGCGGTGGCTGGCCAGCCAGGCGAGCCGGGCGGCGGGATCGGTGACCGCCGCCCCGTGGCCGGGGTGGTAGATGCGCGAGGGGCGCCCGGCCAGCAGCGCGAGCGACGCCATGAAGGCGGTGACGTCGCCATCGGGCGGGCTGATGAGCGAAGAGGCCCAACCCATCACGTGATCGCCGGTGAACACGGCCTCGCCCTCGGGACGGGCCAGCGCGAAGCTGAGGTGATTGGCGATGTGACCCGGCGTGTGGAGCGCGGTGAGCTGCCAGCCGGGGCCTGCGAGCACATCTCCATGTGCGAGGCGGATGTCGGGGGCAAAGCCCGCGTCTATTCCCTCGCCCCCGCCGGCGAGGCCGCTCTCGGCCAGGGCCTGCATCACCGGGCGACGGCCGTCGAGGTGAGTGCCGAAGGCATGGACGGGCGCGCCGGTGCGGGCGGAGAGGCGGGCGGCGAGGGGGGAGTGGTCGAGATGGGAGTGGGTGCACAGGATGTGGGTGATCGCCTGGCCCGGCTTCAGCGCGGCGAGCAGGGCCTCGGCATGGGCGGGCAGGTCGGGTCCCGGGTCGATCAGGGCCAGCCCGGTCTCGCCGACGAGGTAGCTGTTGGTGCCCCAATGGGTCATCGGCGAGGGGTTGGGCGCGATCACCCGCACCACGCCGGGCTCCAGCTCAACCGCCACGCCTGCCGCGCTTTGCATCTTTCGCTCCCTGCCTGCCGCCCGTAACCTTGTGGCATGGATTTTTCGTGGTTGAAACGCTCGATGCCAAGGGGGATCTACGGCCGGGCCGCGCTGATCCTGCTTCTGCCGATCGTGGTGCTTCAGGTCGTGGTGTCGGTGGTGTTCATCCAGCGGCATTTCGAGGACGTGACGCAGCAGATGACCGACTCGCTGCTGCTGGAGCTGCGCCATCTGACCGGGGAGGTGGCGGCGGCGCCGGATGCGGAGACGGCCCTGGCGGAGGTCGCGGGGCTGGCCGAGGCCTTGCGGTTGCAGCTGGCCCTGCCGGGCGAGGAGATGCACGGCTTCAAGCGGCCGTTCTATGACGTGTCGGGCGCCACGGTGATTGCGGAGCTGCGCGGCGGGCTGGAGGGCGTGGAGGCGGTGGACCTGTCGGAGAACTCGCGGCGGGTGTCGTTGCAGGTGAGCACGCCGCACGGGCCGCTCAGCATCGGGTTCGACCGGCGGCGGGTGAGTGCCTCGAACCCGCACCAGTTTCTGGTGCTGATGGGCTTCGTGGGGGTGGTGATGGCGCTGGTGGCCTTCATCTACCTGCGCAACCAGCTGAGGCCGATCACCCGGCTGGCGGCGGCGGCGGAGGCCTTCGGGCGGGGGCGGATCGAGCCCTACAAGCCCGCCGGGGCGGTGGAGGTGCGCTCGGCGGGCAATGCCTTTCTCGACATGCGCAACCGGATCGAGCGGCAGACGGCGCAGCGCACGATGCTGCTTAGCGGGGTGAGCCACGACCTGCGCACGCCGTTGACCCGGATGAAGCTGGGGCTTTCGCTGGCCGAGGCGGACGGGGCCGATGTGGAGGAGCTGGCCCGCGACGTGGCGGAGATGGAGGCGATGCTCGACGGCTTCCTGGCCTTCGTCCGCTCCGAGGCGGGCGAGGCGGCGGAGGCGGTGAACGTGGTGGAGCTGGCCGAGCGGGTCGCCGAGAAGGCGCGGCGGGCCGGAGGCATGGTGGAGCTGGAGCGGCGTGGCGAGGGCAGCCGGGAGATCGCGATCCGCGCGCTCTCGGTGGAGCGGGCGGTGGCGAACCTGCTCTCGAACGCGCGGCGCTATGGCAGCAAGGCCCGGCTGAGCCTCGATCTGGGCGAGCGGATGGTGCGGTTTACCGTCGAGGACGACGGACCGGGGATTCCGGAGGCGCGGCGGGAGGAGGCGATGCGGGCCTTCACCCGGCTCGACGAGGCGCGCAACCAGGATGCGGGCGGGGGCGTGGGGCTGGGGCTGGCGATTGCGCTCGACGTGGCGCGGAGCCACGGCGGCACGCTCAGGCTGGGCGAGAGCGAGGCGCTTGGCGGGCTGAAGGCGGAGCTGGTGCTGGCGCGGTAGGTGCGTGTTCTGCGGTCAGAAGGTGCCCTTCAGCAGCGACCACCAGCCGGTGCCGCCGGTATCGTAATCGCTGCGCGCGCCTTCGTAATAGTCGCGTTCGACGAAGTTGCTGGGCTCGTAGGTGCTGTCGGAGACCTGGAACAGCGACATCTCATCGCCCAGGGCCAGCGACAGAAGGTCCATGTAGCCGAGCGCCGGGTCGGCACCGGCGATCATGGCCACCATGAAGACCAGCGTCGCGATGCCGCCATAGACGTAATAGGGCATCGGGCGGACGAGGTGGACGGCCAGCATGAGGCCGGCGGCGATGGGGTGGACCAGTGCCGTGGCGGCTATGGCGAGCCAGGGCAGGATCTTCTGGAGGCCGGGCGTGGTGGCGGCGGTCTGCCAGCCGGGGATGCCGGCCCCGAAGAGAAAGCCGACCCATTGCATCTGTTTCACATGCGCCTCGGAGCGGCGCTTCTCGCGGTCCATCCGCTCGCGGGAGGCGGCGCGCAGCGCCTCGATGCCGCCGGGCGTGGCCGCGGCGGTGGCGGCGAGGCCGCCCATCGCGTTCGGGCGCATGGTGCCGGCGGCCGAGGCCTGGCCGATGCGCTCGCGGGCGGAGGCATCGGGGGTGGAGAAGAAGTCATCCATCGCGTTGCCGGTCTTGCCGCCGGTGGGCAGCGGTCCGGGGGGCGCGCTTTCGGGCCGGGCATCGGCGAGGCCTGCGGGGTTGAAGGCCCCGTCGGGCTGGAGCTGGAACACGCCCTCGCGCTCGCGCAGGGTCAGCTCGATGTGGCCCTGCGGGTAGTCCTGCGACGGCGGTTTCATGGCCACGGCGATGACCTCGCCGGGGGAGGCGCCGAACTGGGCGCCATCGCCGAGGATCCGGCCCTTGTCGCGGCAGTGGTCGATGAAGGCATAGGCGCGGTCGAGCAGGTAGGGCAGGCGGGCCGGCGCCTCGCGGAAGAGCAGCGGGCGGCCCAGCACCTCTTCGGCGTGGTCGAGGCGGAAGCCGATCACCTGGGTGCCCTCGGCCACGCGGCCCGAGGAGAAGGGCCGGGGATGGCAGAACAGCGGCAGCGGAAACAGCACATCGGCCATGGCGAGAAAACGCTCGGGCGAGAACAGCTGATCGGACTGGCCCCAGTGGATCGCCAGCGGCTCGGCGCTCATGGCGAGGTGGCTGGTGGCGATCTGGGTCAGCGCCAGCAGGGTCTCGAAGCTCTCCTGGCTGCCGGCGTCGAAGCCCTTGGCCTCGGCCACGACGGCGATGAAGGCCTGGTGCGCGGCCACTTCGGCGGGCGCGTCGAGACCGGTGAGGCGGGTGTAGTCGGAGGCCACGGCGCGGGCCAGCCGGCCCTCGGAGAGCCGCTTGCCGGCCAGCGCGAAGGTGAGGGAGAGGCCGGGCGCCTCGAGCTTGGCCCCCTGGGCGGGTTTCAGCGTGGTGGTCTCGAGGGCAATGCCGGAGGGCGCCATGATCGCGTTGACGCGCTCCGCCACGGCGGCGAAGTCCGGCGCGGGGCTGGAGGCATAGAGAAGAGCGGCGTCGATCCGGCTCGGAAGGGGCATGTCGGCTGCCTCTTTTGGTTTGCACTGCTTGGCCGCGTGATGGCAGGGCAATCTGGCCAGAGTAGGGCGCGGCTGGGGCGGCAGCGCGGCCCGGCGGGGCGGAGGCGCGCGCTCACCCGCCCGCCCGCTGGCCGGGGGCAGGGGAAACGGGGCCGGGTGCCGGGCGTGTTGGAGAGGGGGGCGTTGCGGGGGCCGCGACGGCGCGCCTCGAGACGGCCTGTCAGGGTGGCGACCCGGGTTGTGCAGCAGGGGGCAGATTGCCCGCCCGACGCAAAAGGGGCGCTCCGAAGAGCGCCCCCCTGTTTCACTGTCCCGCGTGAAATCAGCAGCTGTAGTACATCTTGTACTCGACCGGGTGCGGGGTGTGCTCGTAGGCGTAGATCTCTTCCCACTTGAGGTCCATGTAGCCCTCGATCTGGTCCTTGGTGAAGACGTCGCCGGCGGTGAGGAAGTCCATGTCGGCTTCCAGCTCGGTGAGGGCTTCGCGCAGGGAGGCGCAGACGGTGGGGATGCCGGCCAACTCTTCGGGCGGCAGGTCGTAGAGGTCCTTGTCCATGGCTTCGCCGGGGTGGATCTTGTTCTTGATCCCGTCGAGGCCGGCCATCAGCAGCGCCGAGAAGCACAGGTAGGGGTTGGCCGAGGGATCCGGGAAGCGGGCCTCGACGCGCTTGGCCTTCGGGCTTTCGGCCCACGGGATCCGGATGCAGCCCGAACGGTTGTTGGCCGAGTAGGCCCGCAGAACCGGAGCCTCGAAGCCGGGGATCAGCCGCTTGTAGCTGTTGGTCGAGGGGTTGGTGAAGGCGTTGAGCGCCTTGGCGTGCTTCAGGATACCGCCGATGTAGTAGAGCGCCTCGTCGGAGAGGTCGGCGTATTTGTCACCGGCGAAGAGCGGCTTGCCGTCTTTCCAGATCGACATGTTCACGTGCATGCCGGTGCCGTTGTCGCCCTTGATGGGCTTGGGCATGAAGGTGGCCGACTTGCCGTAGGCGTTGGCCACGTTGTGGATGACGTACTTGTACTTCTGGAGCTCGTCGGCCTGCTTGGTCAGCGTGCCGAAGATCAGGCCGAGCTCGTGCTGGCACGAGGCCACCTCGTGGTGGTGCTTGTCGACCTTCATGCCCATGCGCTTCATGGTCGAGAGCATCTCGGAGCGCAGGTCCTGGGCGTCGTCGGTGGGGTTGACCGGGAAGTAGCCGCCCTTGATGCCGGGACGATGGCCCATGTTGCCCATGTCGAACTCGGTGTCGGTGTTCCAGGCGGCGTCGCCTGCATCCACCTGGAAGCTCACCTTGTTCATCTCGACCGAGTAGCGGACATCGTCGAACAGGAAGAACTCGGCCTCGGGGCCGAAGTAGGAGGTGTCACCGATGCCGGACGACTTGAGGTAGGCCTCGGCCAGCTGGGCGGTGCCGCGCGGGTCGCGGTTGTAGGCCTCGCCGGTGTCGGGCTCGACCACCGAGCAGTGCAGGCAGAGGGTCTTCTCGGCATAGAACGGGTCCATGTAGGCCGAGGAGGCATCGGGCATGAGTTTCATGTCGGACTTGTCGATCGACTTCCAGCCGGCGATGGAGGAGCCATCGAACATGAAGCCGTCTTCGAGGAAGTCCTCGTCGACCTGGTCGGACATGACCGTGACGTGCTGGAGCCTGCCGCGCGGGTCGGTGAAGCGGATGTCGACGTACTCCACGTCGTCGTCCTTGATGGTCTTGAGAACGTCCTTGTTGCTCATGATGACTTCTCTTTCTCCTTGCTGAAAGTTTCTCGGGCGAGGGCGGCGGCGCTCAGAGCGCGTCTTCGCCGTCTTCGCCGGTGCGGATCCGGATGGCCTGTTCGATGGTGGAGACGAAGATCTTTCCGTCGCCGATCTTGTCGGTCTTGGCCGCCGACATGATCGCCTCGATGGCGCCGTCGAGCTGGTCATCGGCCAGCACGACCTCGATCTTCACCTTGGGCAGGAAGTCCACCACGTATTCGGCACCGCGATAGAGTTCGGTGTGCCCCTTCTGGCGGCCGAAGCCCTTGACTTCGATCACCGAAAGGCCCTGCACGCCGACGGCCTGTAGGGCCTCCTTCACGTCGTCGAGCTTGAAGGGTTTGATGATCGCCTCGATCTTCTTCATGGCTGGCCGACTCCCTTGATGTCCATTCCGCTAGGGGTGAGAACACTTTCAGCAAGTGGCGGCAACGGGGCCGGTTCTTGCGTGAGTGCGCGTATCGGGGGAATTCTCGGGCGTGATGAAAAAATATGCAAGTCGATTGCCGCGTGGGCGGTTTGGAAACTTTTGAGGCGGATGGCGCATGGAACTTCTGACATCTGCACAAATGCGCGGCATCGAACAGGATGCGATCGCCTCGGGCGAGGTCACCGGGCTGGAGCTGATGGAACGCGCCGGACGGGGCGTGGTGCGGGCGATGTTCGAGGAATGGCCGGAGCTGGCGGCGGGGACGTTCCGCGCGGTGGTGCTGTGCGGGCCGGGGAATAATGGGGGGGATGGGTTCGTGGTGGCGCGGCTGCTGCGGGAGTGGGGCTGGGACGTGGAGGTGTTTCTCTACGGGGACGTGGAGAAGCTGCCGCCGGATGCGCGGGTCAATCATGAGCGGTGGGGGGAGTTGGGGGAGGTGCGGGCCTGGGAGGATGGGTGCGACCCCTGGTCCTGTGATCTGATCGTGGATGCGCTCTTCGGAACCGGCCTGACTAGGGGGCTGTCGCGCGATGCGGGGTTTGGCGCGCGGCTGCCGGAATGGGACCTGCGCCAGGAGCCGGGATGCCCGCGCGTTGTTGCGGTGGACCTGCCCTCGGGGCTGTGCAGCGACAGCGGACGTGCGTTGGCGGGCGATGCGCTCTGGGCTGATCTGACGGTGACCTTTCATGCCGCCAAGCTGGGGCACTATCTGGGGCGCGGCCCCTTCGTGTGCGGCCGTGTTGCCGTGGCGGACATCGGACTGCGGGCCGGGGCGGCGGACAGGGGCATCGTGCAGCGGATCGACGGGCCTGTGGTGACCGTGGCGACCAAGGTCGACCCGTTCGGCCGGCACGCGCACAAGTTCACCCACGGGCATGCGCTGGTGCTTGCGGGAGGCGGTGGAAAGGGCGGCGCGGCGCGGATGGCGGCGCGGGGGGCGCTGCGGATTGGCGCGGGGCTAGTGACGGTGGCGCCTAGCCCTGGGGCGTTGCAGGAGAACGCGGCGCGGCTGGATGCGGTGATGTTGCAGGCCGTGGGGGACGGCGCGGCGCTGGCGCGGGTGCTGGAGGACGGGCGGATCACTGCGGTGTGCCTCGGGCCGGGGCTGGGGATCGAGCGGGCGCGGGAGATGGTGCCGGTGGTTCTTGGCGCGGGTCGTGCGACGGTGCTCGATGCGGATGCGCTGACGGGTTTTGCGGAGGCGCCGGAGGCGCTGTTTGAAATGCTCCACGAGGGCTGCGTGCTGACGCCGCATGGCGGGGAGTTCGCGCGGCTGTTCCCGGATATCGCTTCGAGGCTGGAGGCACCTGCGGAGCGCGGGCCGGCCTATTCGAAGGTGGATGCGGCGCGGGAGGCGGCGGCGCGGGCGGGCTGCGTGGTGCTGTTCAAGGGGCCGGATACGGTGATCGCGGGGCCGGACGGGGCGTGTTCGGTGAACGCGGCGGTCTACGACCGGGCCGCGCCCTGGCTGGCGACGGCGGGGGCGGGGGATGTGCTGGCGGGGTTTATCACCGGGCTGATGGCGCGGGGGTTTGCGCCGATGCAGGCGGCGGAGACGGCGGCCTGGCTGCATGTGGAATGTGCGCGGGAATTCGGGCCGGGGCTGATTGCGGAGGATCTGCCAGAGATGATGCCGCGGGTGTTGGCACGGTTGGAGGCCGGGGAAGGTGCGCCTTGAATGCGCAGCCTGCGGGGGCGTTGGCGACGTTTTATCCTCTGGCTCGACCCGGGGGTCTCGTGGCGGGAGGTCCTCGGGTCAGGCCCGAGGATGACGGCGCGGGGATCGGCGCTCAGATCACGCGGCCTGCGAGGCCTCGTCGGGCTCGAAGGCGCATTCGAGCATGCCGATATAGAGGATCTGGGGCGCGTCGAAGTGGAGCGTGACCATCTCCATCCCCGTCAGCCGGGGGGTGCGGGTGATGTAGCCATTGTCCACCAGGGCGGCGGCGGGGGCCAATGCGGCGGCGCTGCCGAAGAGCAGCTTGGCCCGCCAGTCGCGCAGCAGGAGCTTTTGCGCGGGGCTGACGTGGACGAGATCGGAAGGTCTGCCGTTGCCGAGGGCGTGGGGCGCCAGCGCGATGGGGCAGGCCTCGCAGTCAAAGCGGGTCAGCCCGGCCAGCCGGATCATGCCGGAGGTGCGCGAGATGATCCGCTCGCCCGGCTCGAGATCGCCCAGGCGCCGCTCACCACGCGCGGTGAGGATACGGGCGCTGGCGGATATGCCGGCTGGCCCGAGATCGGGAGTGAACACCTGTGCGGCGCGGCGCAGGTCTCCCATCGTCATGTCAGACATGGGGTGCTCGCTATGAAACTGCCTCGTTTTTCTTTCACGCTACCGTAAAGGAAGCCTTAAAGGCTACTCCTTTTGGCGGCGGGGCGTGTTTTTCCGGCTTTCCTGCCACAGGGGGCGCTGATAGAAGCCGCTCGCACGGAAAGCGGGTGTGGCGGAATTGGTAGACGCACCAGATTTAGGTTCTGGCGCCGCGAGGCGTGGGGGTTCGAGTCCCTTCACCCGCACCGTGATTTCAACCGGGTGCTGCGCCTGCTCCGTCCGGCGGCGCGGTTCGGAGTTGGCGGCTTTTCCGACGTATCGGATGTCCGTCAGAGCACGGCGTGTTTGACTTCCATCCTCTCCCATGCTGGGTTTCGAGCAGGATGACCTGCATGCCGGGGGGCGTGCAAAACGACAATCGACTGGAGACCGCATGGGTATCGTTCGTCAAACGATCCGCCATGGCTCTTGGGCCCACCTCGCGGCGATCCTCGTGGTGCTGCTCGCGACGGCTTCGCATCTGCGGGCCCAGGACCGTTCTGCGGTGATCCTGCCCGCCACGAGCAGCGGGCGGCTGGCGCTGGTGATCGGGATCGACGCCTACGACAATGTCACCCCGCTCCAGAAAGCCGTGAACGATGCGAAGTCCGTATCGGACACTCTGCTGCGGATCGGCTTCGAGGTGACCCGCATCATCGACGCCGATCGCCGCACGCTCAACCAGGCGATCTCGCAGGTCGCCTCGCAGATCCGGCCCGGCGACGAGGTTGTCTTCTACTTCGCGGGCCACGGCATCGAGGTGAACGGGCGGAATTACCTGCTGCCGGCGGACGTGCCTGCGGCTCGTCCGGGGGACGAGAGCTTTGTCACCAGCGAGAGCATCGCGGCCGACCGGGTGTTGGGGGCGTTCCGGGAGCGGGGCGCGCGGGTGACCTTGCTGATCCTCGATGCCTGTCGCAACAACCCGTTCCCCGGCGAGGGTCAGAGATCGCTGGGGGGATCGCGCGGCCTGGCCCGGATGGACGCGCCCGAGGGGTCTTTCATCCTGTTCTCCGCAGGCTCCGGGCAGACCGCGCTGGACCGGCTGGCGAATTCCGACCCCGACCCGAACTCGGTCTTCACCCGCGCCCTGCTGCCCCGGCTTCGCGAGCAGGGCCTTTCGATCCATGATCTGGTGAGGGCGGTGCGGACCGATGTGCGGGCGCTGGCCGGCACCGTGCAGCACAATCAGTTTCCGGCCTACTACGACCAGCTTTCGGGCGACTTCAGCTTCAACCCCGGCAGCCGCGTCGAGGACAGCGTTGAGCCGGTGACGATTGTTCCGCAGGAGGCCGTGCAGCCGCAGGCCGTGGCCCCGCCGAGCGACCCCTGCACCGCCGCCCGCGCCGATTGGCAGGTGCTCGACTCCTCCGAGAGCTCTGCCGCGCTGCAGGCGTTCATCGGCAAGTATCCCGACTGCCCGATCTTCGTGGCCGCCGCACAGGACAGGCTCGCGGTGCTCCAGAACGCGAGAGCCGCGCCTGCGCCTGAGCCTGAGCCTGCGCCCGCTGCCGAGCCGTCACCGCCGAGCCCGCTGACCAGTGGCGATATCTGCACGCGGCTGTGGTATGAGCGCAACCTGATCTTCCACAACAGGGGCTTTTGCTTTTCCTCCGCGCGTGCCCGGTCGGTTTTTGACACCAGCCGCTGCACGACGCGCTCTCCGGTGCTGACGGCGGCGGAGGAGCGCGAGGTTGCCCGCCTCAAGGCGGCGGAGCAGGCCAACGGATGTTGAGATCGAGGCTTGTTGCGCTGTCCCTTGCCCTGGGGATCTTGCCGAGCGTGTCCGCTGCCGCTTGCGAGGTTCGGGATTTCCTGGCCCTGCCTTTGCCGGCATTCGGCGAGCGCCCTGCGATAGCCGTTGCGCTGGAGCTGGCCTATCCGGGGCTGCAGGTGGACGAGGCGAAGGGATCGGTGCGGGTGAGTGGCACCGTGCTGCCGCTCGGGCAGGACGCCGGCCGCCCCCCGCGCGAGCGCCTCGCGGACCCGTCGATTGCGGAGATGTTCAGCGACGCCTATCCGCTGGCCTTCGATCTCGACCAGCGCCTGACGCCGTGGAACGATCCGGGACGGGCGAGGCACGAGGGGTTGATGCGTGCGCTCTACGGGCAGAGCGAGAAGGAGGTGGCCGGCGAGCTGCTGCGCACGGACTATCGGGGCGCAGGCCGGAGCGCGCGATTTTCGGCAAGCGGGCGTTACTGCGTGGCTCCGCAGCTTCAGGCCGCCCTGGATGCCATTGCGGCCGAGGGGCCGGAGATGGACAGGTTCTTCAACGAGGTTGGCGGCAGCTTCAACTGGCGCGTGGTGGCCGGAACCGGGCGGCTGAGTGCGCATAGTTTCGGCATCGCGGTCGACTTCAACACCGCGCTGGGCGGGTATTGGCGCTGGTCGGGTGCCAAGGAGGGCGATGCCGGGCGCTTTGACAACACCTACCCCGAGGCGCTGGTGCGGCAGATGGAGCGTTTCGGCTTTATCTGGGGCGGGAAATGGCACCACTTCGACGGGATGCATTTCGAGTATCGACCCGAGCTGATCCTCCATGCACGGCTGCGGAAAGATCCGGGCGCGAATTAGCCACGGGCCACCGGCAGACCGGACGAAAGAGACCGGCAAGGCCCCGCCCCCGGCCAAGGGAATCGCCTTGCAACCACGCCGCGGGCCACCTACAACGCGCCTGATTTGTCACCCCCTCGAGCCCGAGGGGGTTGCGGTGCTTATTCGAAGAAGGAAGCAGGAATGCAGGTCACCGAGACCCAGAAAGACGGCCTGAAGCGGGGCTACGAGATCACCATTCCGGCCAGCGAGCTGGAAGAGAAGGTGACCGGCAAGCTCGAAGAGGCCCGGCCGAACGTGGAGCTGAAGGGCTTTCGCAAGGGCAAGGTGCCGCTGGCCCTGCTCAAGAAGCAGTTTGGCCCCCGCCTGCTGGGCGAGGCGATGCAGGAGGCGATCGACGGCGCGATGGCCAAGCACTTCGAGGAGAGCGGCGACCGTCCGGCGCTGCAGCCCGAGGTGAAGATGACCAACGAGGACTGGAAGGAAGGCGACGACGTGGTCGTGTCCATGTCCTACGAGGCGCTGCCCGAGATCCCCGAGGTCGACCTTGGCAAGGTGAAGATCGAGAAGCTCGTGGTGAAGGCCGATGACGCGGCGGTCACCGAGGCGCTGGAAGGGCTGGCCGAGCAGGCCAAGACCTTCGAGACCAAGAAGGGTGCCGCCAAGGATGGCGACCAGGTGGTGATGGACTTTGTCGGCAAGATCGACGGCGAGGCCTTCGACGGCGGCTCGGCGGAAGACTTTCCGCTGGTGCTCGGCTCGGGCCAGTTCATCCCCGGGTTCGAGGAGCAGCTCGTCGGCGTGAAGGCCGGTGACGAGAAGGCCGTGGAGGTGAGCTTCCCCGAGGAGTACCAGGCCAAGAACCTCGCCGGAAAGGCGGCGGTGTTCGACTGCACCATCAAGGACGTGAAGAAGCCCGCCAAGGCCAAGCTCGACGACGAGCTGGCCAAGCAGTTCGGCGCCGAGAGCCTCGACGCGCTGAAGGGCCAGGTGAGCGAGCGCCTCGAGGCCGAATATGCCGGTGCCGCCCGCGCGGTGATGAAGCGCACCCTGCTCGACGAGCTGGACAAGCTGGTGGATTTCGACCTGCCGCCGACCCTGCTCGATGCCGAGGCCAAGCAGATCGCGCATCAGCTGTGGCACGAGGAAAACCCCGATGTGCAGGGCCACGATCACCCCGAGATCGAGACGACCGAGGAGCACAAGAAGCTCGCCGCCCGTCGCGTGCGTCTTGGTCTGCTGCTGGCCGAGATGGGCCAGAAGAACAAGATCGAGGTGTCCGACGCCGAGATGACCCAGGCGATCATGGCGCAGGCGCGCCAGTATCCGGGGCAGGAGCGCGAGTTCTTCGAGTTCGTCCGCAACAACGCCCAGATGCAGCAGCAGATGCGCGCGCCGCTCTTCGAGGACAAGGTCGTGGACTACATCTTCGAGCTGGCCAAGGTCAGCGAGAAGGAAGTCAGCAAGGACGAGCTGAAAGAGGCCGTGGACAAGCTCGAAGACGAGTGAGGCCGGCTGGCATGGATTTGAAGAGGGCCGCCCGATGGGGTGGCCCTTTTGCTTTGGGGGGCACCTGCGATGGACTTCTTTGAACGGCTGACGGGGTTCAGGGAGCGGGGGCCGGAGGAGGTGCGGCGCCAGCTGGTGGTTGAGAAGGGCGCGCTGCGCAGCCGGGTGAACGGCCGGGTCATGCGGCCCGGAGTGCTGGAGCGGGTGACCGGCGCGGCGCTGGGGCCGGTGCCGGAGCGCGGGCCGTCCCGCTTTGGCCAGGTCGTGGGGGAGGCGAGGGCGTTGCACCTTGCGCATCCGGGGGCGCTGTTTCAGGTGGCGTCGCAGTTCAACCTGCTGGAGATGATCGCGCCCGATGTGACGCCCGCGATGGGCATCACCCGCTACGAGGGCGACCCGACCCAGGGCCCGGCCTGCGCCATCGCCTGCGCCGCCGGGACGATCTGGCGGAACTACTTTGCCGAGCATGACGGGGTCGCGGGCCAGTGCACGCGCCAGATGGATTGTCTGGCGCCGCTGGGACGGGCGCTGGGGAACGACGGGGGCGCCCTGTGGGAGATGCGCAACGGCTACGCGCTGCCGCATCCGGGCGGGCTCGAGGCGGTGGGCGCGCGGCTGGCCGGGGGGACGGACAGCTATCGCGGCCTGCTGGAGGTGGGGCTCCAGCGTGACACGGAGGTGACGCTGGAGGGGGGCGGGCATCTCGTGCACCAGGTTTACTGCTCGGCGCTGCCGGTGGCCTACGGGCGGCCCGGCCCCTGGGCGCCCTTTGCCCGGCTGGTGCTGGAGGAGGCCTATGAGATCACGCTGGGGCTGGCGGCACGGCTGCAGGTGCCGGTCTTCCTGACGCTGCTGGGCGGCGGGGCCTTCGGCAACGACAAGGCGTGGATCCTGGGGGCGATGGAGCGGGCGTTCCGGATCTATCGCAATGCCGGGCTGGAGGTGGCCGTGGTGGGGCACCGCGCGCCCGACGCGGAGGTGGGGCGGCTGATCGCGGCGATGGGCGGGCAGGGCTGAGCACGCGGGTTTTGGGCCGGATGGCCGCCGGGCGGCGCTGGGGCCTCCGGCGGGGGAATGGCTCAGCGATGAGGGCTGGGCCCTGCCTCAGCCTGCTTCGGGGGTTTCCTGCCGGTCGTCGAAGCTGCGCGCGATGAAATCGGGCAGGTGATCGCCGAGGCCGGTGGGGGTGTTGCCACCCCGGTCCCGGTCTCCGCCATCGCGCCGGCCACGGCCGGACCGGCGGGACGAGGATTTTTCCTCGCTCCTGGGGGCTTCGGCCTCCTGCGGTTCGGGGGCCTCGGCTGCGGGCTCTTCGGAGTTGCTGCGGCTGCGGCTGCGCGACCGGCTGCGGCTGCGCGAGGGTTTGGACTCGGCGGTCTCTTCGGCCTCTTCGGCGGCGGGGGTCGCGGTGCCCTCCAGCGCATCGAGGCGCGGGATCTGGTTTTGCACCAGCCGCTCGATGTCGGCGAGGTTCTTCTCGTCGACGGGCGCGCAGATCATCAGGGCAACCCCGGACCGGCCGGCGCGGCCGGTGCGGCCGATGCGGTGCACGTAGTCCTCGGCGTGGCTCGGCACGTCGTAGTTGAAGACGTGGGAGACGGCGGGGATGTCGAGGCCGCGGGCGGCCACGTCGGAGGCGATCAGGAACTTGATGGAACCGTCGCGGAAGCCGGCCAGGGTGCGCATCCGCTGCGACTGGTCGAGATCGCCGTGGATCGGCTCGGCGTTGTAGCCGTGCTTCTTGAGCGACTTGGCGACGACATCGACATCGACCTTGCGGTTGCAGAAGATGATCGCGTTGGTGCAGGCCTCGCCTTCGCGCTCGATCAGGCGGCGCAGCATGTCACGCTTTTCGGTGGCGGCGCGGTCGCGGCGCGACGGTTTGAACATCAACACGCCCTGGGTGATGTTCTCGCCGGTGGTTGCGGCGCGGGCCACTTCGATCTTCTCGGGGTTCGACAGGAAGGTGTTGGTGATCCGCTCGATCTCGGGCGCCATGGTGGCGGAGAAGAACAGCGTTTGCCGGGTGAAGGGCGTGAGCTGGAAGATGCGCTCGATGTCGGGGATGAAGCCCATGTCGAGCATCCGGTCGGCCTCGTCGACCACCATGATCTGCACGCCGGTCAGCAGGAGCTTGCCGCGCTCGAAATGGTCGAGCAGGCGGCCGGGGGTGGCGATCAGCACGTCGACGCCGCGGTCGATCAGCTTGTCCTGCTCGCCGAAGCTCACGCCGCCGATCAACAGCGCCTTGGTGAGCTTGGTGTGCTTGGCGTAGGTGTCGAAGTTCTCGGCCACCTGGGCGGCGAGCTCGCGGGTGGGCGCCAGCACGAGGCTGCGCGGCATCCGGGCGCGGGCGCGGCCGCGCTTGAGCAGCGAGATCATCGGCAGCGTGAAGCTGGCGGTCTTGCCGGTGCCGGTTTGCGCGATGCCCAGAACGTCGCGCCCTTCGAGCGCTGGCGGGATGGCGCCGGCCTGGATCGGGGTGGGGGTTTCGTAGCCGGCATCTTCGACGGCTTTGAGGACCTTGGGGTCCAGCTTCAGGTCACTGAATTTTGTCATGTACGTCCGTGTCTTGCGGGGAGGTTCCCCGCGGGATTGGGACGCATTGATCAGGCGCCCCGCGCTTGCCCGCACGCGCATCGTGGGGGCAAGCGCGGCCTAGCGCAGATTGGCGGCAAGGTCAATCACGCCACGCCGTGACGGGCCAGGAAGGCATCGACGGCCTCCGTAAAGGCGCCGGGCTCGCCGAGGGTGGCGTTGATGGCGGCGTGGGAGAGGTTGACCTCGAGCAGCTCGGCCTCGACCTTGCGGGCCTTGGCCGCGCGGGCGAAGTTGCGCGCCGCCGAGAGCGCCTCGCGGCGCTTGGCGGAGGCGACCAGCAGGAAAGGCGTGGCGCCGGGGCCGAGGCGGGCCTGGGGCGAGGCCTCCTCCCAGAAGGCGCGGCTGGTGCCGAAGGCGCGGGCATGGATGCGCGAGGGCTTGCGGGCCATGTAGCGCTCGGTGTCGTAGACGGCGGTGTCGAGCGCCACGGTGGCGCTCCAGCCCTGCGCGCCCCAGCGCCGCGCGAGGCCCGGATCGGCCCCGAGCAGCGCCACGAGATGGGCGCCCGCGGAGTGGCCCATCAGCACCAGGCGGTTCGGGTCGGCGCCCCAGGGGGGCGCGGCCTGCTGGATGTGCGAGAGGGCGCGTGCAAGGTCGGCAGCCTGCTGCATCGGGTCGGCCTCGGGCAGGAGCCGGGTGTTGACCGAGACGAAGCCGATGCCGCGGGCGTTCCAATGCGCCGACTTGGCCTTCCAGACGTTGTTGTTGGCCTTGTCGCCGATGGCCCAGCCGCCGCCGTGGAGAAACACGACCAGAGGTGCGGCATGTGCCGCCTCGGGCAGGTAGGCGTCGTAGCGCTGAAGCGCGTGGGGGCCATAGGCGATGTCGCGCCTCGGGGCGGAAGCACGGGCGGGCAGGGCCGCGAGCCCTGTGAGGGCGGCAAGGCCGGCGAGGGTGGCGCGGCGCGTGAGCGGGGGCGTGGGGTCTGGCATGGGCGGATCTCCTTTGTCCATCCTACGCAGACGCGTGCGGATGCCTACGCCCGAGGCCAATTTCCTGCGTTTGTGACCGTGGTCAAAAATCTGGGATCTCGGCGTCGAGCGCCTGGGCAAGTCCGCCCATCTCCTCGGAGAGGGCCTTGGCCGCGGCGAAGAACTGGACGATCTGCTCGGGCGCCTCAGGGCGCTTCCACTCCTGTTCCATCATCCGGGCGACGCCCTCGCTGACGGGTTGCCCCGCCGTGGCAAAGGCCTCGCCGATGACCGCCGCCGTGGCCTTGCCGGCACGGATCAGGCCGGCCTGCAGGAAGATCGGAAAATTGGTGGCGGTGGCCGTGGCGAGCATCTTGGTCAGGGTGGTGATCCAGAACACCAGCCCGGTCTTGACGTATTTGCCGGGGCCGTTCTTGCCCATGGAGACCAGCTGCCCGATCAGCCGCCCGACGATGGGCGCGCAGGTGCTGGGCGTGATGCCGCCGGCGGCGGCATAGAGGGCATCGTCGAGGTGCTCGCCGAGCAGCTTGAGGATCTGCTCGTGGGTGACGGGAGCGTGCTCCTTCATCCAGGTCAGGGCCGAAAACAGCTCGGCGCTGTGGGCGGCCACCTTCTTGATGGCGCGCTCGTTCTTTTCATAGAAGATGTAGAGCTGGAACATCTTGGTGCCGGCGGTGATGGCGGTGCCGACCCAGAAGGTGCACATGCCCATGCCGAGGCCGATGCAGAAGGCGGCCATCAGGTTGGCTGCCGGGATGATGGCCTTGGTGCGGTCGTAGAGATCGGCCGTCAGATTGTGATGGCTCATCTGATGCGCAAAAGGCTCCAGCCCCATGGAAAGCAATTGCTTGCCGCTCAGGTAGAAGACCCAGGAGCCGGCCTCGCCGACGACATACATCTTGGCCGGCAGGTAGGCGGTGCCCTTGGGGATGGTGACGCGGATGTTGTTGCGCGTGACCGTGTTCACATCGCGGGTGATCTCGAAGATATCTTTGGCCTTGACGAAGGCCTCCACGTTCTCGGCGACGACGCGCACCTCGTAGGCCATTGAAACTGCTCCCGGAAAATTGACGGTAAAGAATGAATGCCGTCAGTTTACGGGGGCAGGGCCTGTTGCTGCAAGCCTCAAGGGCTCAGACCATCATTTCCTTGGTCGCGGTGAGCTTCACCTCGGGGTAGTCGCGCTCGACGCGGTCGATATCCCATTGCAGGCGGGTGAGGTAGACGAGGTCTCCGTCGTTGTCGGTGCCCATGTGCTGCTTGTTGGCGTTGGCGAATTTTTCCACCGCGTCGCGCGGGCCCGAGACCCAGCGGGCGGAGGTGAACTGCGAGGGCTCGAAGCGGACGGGCAGGCCGTATTCCAGCTCGATGCGGGAGGCCAGGACCTCGAATTGCAGCTGGCCGACAACGCCGACGATGAAGCCCGCGCCGATCTGCGGCTTGAACACCTTGGCGGCCCCTTCCTCGGCGAATTGCATCAGGGCCTTGTCGAGGTGCTTGGCCTTCAGCGGGTCGCCCGCGCGGCAGTTTTGCAGCAGTTCGGGCGCAAAGCTGGGGATGCCGGTGACCTTCAGCGCCTCTCCCTCGGTCAGCGTGTCGCCGATGCGGAGCTGGCCGTGGTTGGGGATGCCGATGATGTCGCCGGCCCAGGCCTCCTCGGCCAGCTCGCGGTCGGAGGCGAGAAAGAGCACGGGGCTGCTGACGGCCATCGGCTTCCTGGTGCGGACGTGGGTGAGCTTCATGCCGCGCTGGAAGTGGCCCGAGGCGAGGCGGAGAAAGGCCACGCGGTCGCGGTGCTTTGGGTCCATGTTGGCCTGGACCTTGAAGACGAAGCCGGAAACCTTTGTTTCCTCGGGAGAAATCTGGCGCGGTTCGGCGCTTTGCGGCTGCGGCTCGGGGCCGTATTCGGCAATGCCGTCCATCAGCTCTTTGACCCCGAAGCTGTTGATCGCGGAACCGAACCAGATGGGGGTGAGGGTGCCCTCGGCCAGGGCCTGCGGGTCGAGCGGCGGCAGCAGCTCGCGGGCCATCTCGACCTCTTCGAGCAGCTTTTCGAGCAGGTCGGCGGGGACGTGCTGCGCCAGTTTGGGGTCGTCGAGCCCGTTGATCTTGATCGACTCCGCCACCTTGTTGCGGTCGGCGCGGTCCATCAGCTCGAGGCGGTTGTGGAGCATGTCGTAGCAGCCGAGGAAATCGCGGCCGGTGCCGATGGGCCAGGAGGCGGGGGTCACGTCGATCGCCAGCATCTCCTGGATCTCGTCGATGATCTCGAAGGTGTCGCGGCTCTCGCGGTCCATCTTGTTGCAAAAGGTCAGGATCGGCAGGTCGCGCAGGCGGCAAACCTCGAAGAGCTTGCGGGTCTGGCTCTCGACGCCCTTTGCGCCGTCGATGACCATGATCGCGGCATCCACCGCCGTGAGGGTGCGGTAGGTGTCTTCGGAAAAATCGCTGTGGCCGGGCGTGTCGACGAGGTTGAAGCGGTACTTGCCGTAGTCGAAGGACATGGCGGAGGCGGAGACGGAGATGCCCCGGTCCTTCTCCATCTGCATGAAATCCGAGCGCGTGCGCCGGGCCTCGCCCTTGGCCCGGACCTGACCGGCCATCTGGATCGCGCCGCCGTAGAGCAGGAACTTCTCGGTCAGCGTGGTCTTGCCGGCGTCGGGGTGCGAGATGATCGCAAAGGTCCGGCGGCGGGCGATTTCTGGGGGCAGGGTGGGGCGATTGTCGAGCATGGCCGCTCTCTACCACGCCCGGCGGGAACGGCAAGCGGCCATGGGCGTTGGGCCCGCAAAGGAGATGCGAGATGGCGAAGAGAGAGGATCCGGGTCCGAGCGTGAAGGACCACGAGGTTTACGAGGCGCTGCGCGACAAGGGCTACTCGAAGGAGAAGTCGGCGCGGATCGCCAATGCCCGGGCCAACCCCGACATGCACCCCGGCGAGAAGGGCGGCAAGGCTCCGCCCTACGAGGACTGGACCAAGGACGAGCTCTATGACCGGGCGAAGGAACTGGAGATCGAGGGCCGCAGCGACATGACCAAGCCGGAGCTGATCGCCGCGCTGAGGGGGTAGGTGTGGCCGACCGGTGACAGATCATCCGACCGACCGCCCCCGGAGCGCCACCCGGGGCGGGGCGACGTTTTGGAATGACGGCAGTGCGGGTCCGGCACATGGCCGGACCCTGACTGGGTGGGCCTCAATACCCTGCGGGATATCAATCCGCCCCCCGTGGCGGGCGGCCCGCGCCTGAAGAATGACCCTACGGCAACAAATCGCCGATCTTCTGTCAATCTTCTTGAAAACCCACTTTCGAGTTGCAAGGCCGCAGAGATGCCCGGTTCCCGCAGAGCGTGTGCGCAGGGACGCGCCGCCTTGAAAAATCGGCGTGAATGCCTTGGCGGCCTTTCAAAATGAAAAGCGGGTCAGGTCGTGGTGTGCCAGATCCTGGGCGCGGTTTCGGGCTGCGACGGGCGGGCGAGATACGACTCGACCAGCCGGTCGATGGCGGCGCGGGTCACGCTGCGGTGGGTCTCGGCAAAGCCCAGCGAGGCGACCATCTTCCAGTGGCCGTACATCAGGCAGACGAAAAGCCAGGAGAGCTCCTGCGCGCCCTGGATGCCGAGGACGGGATACTGGAGCTCGAGTTCGTGGCTGAGCACCTGCCCCAGCAGGGAATACTGGCCCCGCAGCGTGGCGCGGATCGGCGGGTGGGCGGTGGCGAGGGACATGGCCGCGTCATAGGCCTGATTGTCGCGCGGCTTGGGATTGCCCTCGATCATGTCGAAGTAGAAGTCGAAGAAGCAGCGCAGCCGGTCGGTGCCCTGGAGCCTGGTTACCTCGGCGATCATCGCCTCGCGGTAGACGCCGGCCATGTGATCGAGCAGGTCGATCATCAGCTCCTCGGGGTCGGGGTAATGGTATCGGATCAGCTGGCGCGACAGGCCGCCGTGGCGGGCGATGGCATCGTAGGAGAGCATCGGCAGCCCCTCGTCCATGAGGGTCTGGAACGCGGCGGTGACGATCTCTTCCTTGCGGTTGTGCTGGCCGGTGGTCATGGGGCGGGCCTTTTGCTGACGCAGGCCCACGATAGCCAAGGCGCGGGCCGGCTCAAAGCTCTAACCCATGTCAGCGCCCCGCGCTGCCGCGGAAGATCTTGCGCCGCTTGTCGGGGCTCAACTGCTCGCCCGAGACCTCGGTGCCGAAGGCGGGGGTATGGGCGAGGTCGCCGAATTCGGCCTCTATGCCGGCGGCGATCTCGCCGGGCAGGCTGTGCCGGGTGTCGGGCGAAAGCTCCAGCGATTCCACGGGGATGCACTCGGCGTAGATCACCTCGTGGTGGTCGAAGACCAGGGTGAAGTAATCGACGAAGCCGCCCTTGCGCACGAAGACCGCATCGTCATCGACCAGCAGGGCGGCCTTGACCAGCATCTCGGCGGTCTCGGTCACCCGGTCGGCGCCGCGCTGGTAGACGAAGAGGCGCTGGTGCTGGCTCAGGATCAGGTCGGCGGCGTTGCCCAGGGTGTCCCTGGTGATGACCACGGGGGCATAGGCGCCGACGGCGCGCACCGTCTGGGTGCCGATCCAGCGGACCGGCTGGGCGCCGTGGTCGCGGGTCAGCACGCGGTCGCCGGGCGCGAGATCTTCCACCGGCCTCTGCGCCCCGGAGGCGAGGGTGATGGCGGTGCCGCGGGCGAAGGCGAAGGAGGTGAGATCGGAGAGATGCACCTCGCCGGGGTCGTTCGATACGCCGATGAGGGCGTAGTCCACCCGCGGCTCCATCGGCTGCAGCGGCAGGAAGTGCCGCGTGCCGCCCTCGGGGCCGGGGAGCTCGATGACCACAAGCTCGGTGCCGCCGCCGTCGCCGCCCATGAAGGTGAGCCGCCCGGCGAGGGTCACGGCATCGCCGGCGCGACCGATCTCGGAATCGCCGGCCACCAGCAGCCGCCCGGCCTCGCTGACCAGCGCCAGCTTGGAGACCTCGGCCTCCTCGGCCAGCCCGTAGGTATCGCCCTCGCAGAGCTCGTCGGTGGGGCCCAGCCTGTCGCCCAGGTTGGCGCCGGAGGTGACGTGGAGATCCTGGCCGCTGAACACGTGGCAGCCGTAGCTCGCCCTGCGGTGCGCGGATGGGGAAGAGGGGGCAGGGGACGTGGTCATCAGCACTCAGTCGTTCGCGATCTGCGGAGACCTGCCCCGCAGCCGTTTGTGCCACCACCTGTGGCAAGTCTTACTCCGGGGCCCGGCCGATGGCAAACGGGCCGCTAGTGCGAGGGTGGTTTGGGGGCAGGATGTGGCAATTGTGCAGGGTCACAATTAAGAAAGACACAACGCGCGGGACGAGCCGCTGCGAGGGCGGCCTGCTGGCGAATCGGTGAACCGGCGGGCATGTCTGCACAAACACATCAGGGAGACGCGAGATGGATCTGGGAATTTCGGGCAAGCGGGCATTGGTTTCGGCCTCGTCGAAGGGGCTGGGGCTGGGGTGCGCCCGGGCGCTGGCCGAAGCGGGCTGCCGGCTGGTGATGAACGCCCGCGGCGAAGAGGCGCTGGAGGCGAGCGCGGCGGCGATCCGGGCCGACTTTGGCGTGGAGGTCGAGACCGTGGCCTGCGACGTGACCACCGAGGAGGGGCGGGCCAAGCTGCTGGCGGCCGCCGGGCAGGTCGAGATCCTGGTCACCAACGCGGGCGGCCCGCCGCCGGGCATGTGGAAGGACTGGAGCCGTGAGGATTTCATCAAGGCGCTCGATGCCAACATGCTCACCCCCATCGCGCTGATGCAGGCGGCCCTGCCGGGCATGATGGAGCGGCGCTGGGGCAAGGTGGTGAACATCACCAGCCAGTCGGTGAAGAGCCCGATCGCGGTGCTGGGCCTGTCGAACTCGGCACGGGCGGGCCTGACCGGCTTTGTTGCCGGCACGGCGCGGCAGGTGGCGGAATATGGCGTCAATATCAACAACCTGCTCCCCGGTATTCATGCGACCGACCGGGCGAATTCGCTCGACAGGGCGGTCTGCGAGAAGGAAGGGATCAGCATGGAGGAGGCGCGGGCCAAGCGGGCCTCGACCATCCCCGCCAACCGTTACGGCACGCCCGAGGAGTTCGGCCAGACCTGCGCCTTCCTGTGCTCGCAATACGCGGGATACCTGGTGGGGCAGAACATCCTGCTCGACGGCGGCTCGCTGAACTACACGCTCGCCTGAGGGGGCGGTTGGTGGCAGCCTGACGCGGCAGCTTGCCCGCTTGCCGGGCTCGGGAGGGGCTGCTACCACGCCCGAAGACCGAGGTTTTCGCTCGGGAAACGGAAGGCAGAAGCGTGGGCGAGAGCTACCGGCTTGAGGTGCAGAACCTGACGCGCCGCCTGGGCGGGCGCGAGATCGTGCGCGACCTGTCGTTGCAGGTGGCGGCGGGGCAGGTGACCTGCCTGCTCGGGCCGTCGGGCTGCGGCAAGTCCACGACATTGCGCATGATCGCCGGGGTGGACCGGCCGGACGCGGGGCGCGTGCTTGTGGAAGGCGCCGAGGTCAGCGGGCCGGGGATGTTCGTGCCGCCGGAGGCGCGCAACATCGGGCTGATGTTTCAGGATTTTGCGCTGTTTCCGCATCTGACGGTGGCCAGAAACGTGGGCTTCGGCCTGCCGCGCGGCGCGGCACGGGGCCGGGTGGAGGAACTGCTGGAGCGGGTCGGGCTGGCCGGGCACGCGGGCAAGTACCCGCATGAGCTCTCCGGCGGCGAGCAGCAGCGGGTGGCGCTGGCGCGTGCGCTGGCGCCGAAGCCGCGGGTGATGCTGATGGACGAGCCCTTCTCGGGCCTCGACATGCGGCTGCGCGACGATATCCGCGACCAGACCTTGAGCGTTCTGAAGGAAGAGGGCACCGCGGTGCTGCTGGTGACCCACGAGCCCGACGAGGCGATGCGGATGGCCGACGAGATCGCCCTGATGCGCGAGGGCGAGATCGTGCAGCACGGCGCGCCCTACACGATCTACAACAACCCGGTAGACCGGAAGGCGGCGGCCTTTTTTAGCGATATCAATGTTTTGCGGGGCAAGGTTGAAGGGGCGCTGACGGAGACGGCCTTTGGCACCTTCCTCGCGCCGGGGGTGCCCGACGGTCAGGAGGTGGAAATCGTCATCCGGCCGCAGCACCTGACCATCGACCTCGACCGCGCGGGCCGGGGGCCGAACCCGACCGAAAGCCACGGCATGCCGGCGCGGGGCGTGGTGGAGCGGGCCCGCTTCATGGGGCGCGAAAGCCTGGTGGAGCTGAAGATGGACCACGACGGCGCGGTGCTTCGGGCCACGATTCCCTCGGTGTTTCTGCCGAAACCGGGGACTGTGCTCTGGCTCACCATCCGGCGCGACAGGTGCTTTCTGTTTCCTGTGCGCACCAAATGAGGGCGGGCTGCGGCCATCTGCCCCCCGGAATTGGTGAAACGTGATGGAAAGGCCCCTTTCACCCGGGGCCGAAACTCCATAAATAGGGGCGACCTCACGGGGTGATACCGCCGCGTGGCAGGGTTACAGGGATCAAAGGACGGGCAAATCATGCAAGCGATGTTCATCACCAATATCCCCCCGGTCGGATGGCTGCTCATTGCCGTCGTGGTGCTGGTGCTCTTCGGGCGGGGCAAGATCTCTTCGCTCATGGGTGAAGTGGGCAAGGGGATCACCTCGTTCAAGAAGGGCGTTTCGGAGGGCAACAAGGAGCTCGAGGACGCCGATGCGGCGGCCGCGCGCGACGTGACGCCGGAAGAGAAAGACAAGGTCTGACAGGCGTTTAGGGGTCAGACGATGGGCTGGAGCGAGCTTCTGCTGATCGGCGTCGTGGCGCTGATCGTGGTGGGTCCGAAGGACCTGCCGGTGATGTTCCAGTCACTCGGCAAGATGACGGCCAAGGTGCGCCGCATGGCGCGGGACTTCTCGCGCGCCATGGAGGACGCGGCCGACAGCACCGGGATGAAGGACGTGGCCAGCGACCTGAACCGGACGATGAGCCCCAAGTCGATGGGGATCGACAAGCTGCGCGATGCGGCGGACCGGTTCGACAAGTGGGACCCCACGAAGAAAGAGCCTGAAAAGAAGCCCCTCGGGCCGGAAACCCAGAAGCTCTCGGAAGAGCGGGCGGAGGCCAAGCGGAAGATCCAGGAGGCCAGCGCCAAGGCGGCCGAAGAGCGCAAGCGGAAGGAAGCCATCGCGGCCTCCGAAGCGGCCGAGATGGCGGGCGAGCCCGAGGCGGAACCCGCGGTCAATGGGGCGGAGCCGCCGGCGAAAGCCGCGGCGAAGAAACCGGCTGCCAGGAAGGCGCCTGCCGGGACGGCGGCGAAACCGGCCGCCAGGAAGCCCGCCGCAAAGAAGCCTGCCCCGAAGAAGCCCGCGGCCAAGAAATCCGCTGCAAAGACAAAGCCCAAGCCTGCCCCCAAATCCGGGGCTGCGGGCGATGCGGGCGTGAGCTGACCCGATGACACAGGCCGAAGACGAACTCGACGACAGCTCCGCGCCGCTGATCGAACACCTGGCGGAACTGCGCACCCGGCTGATCCGGTCGGCGGTGGCCTTCATCATTGCGGTCTTCATCTGCTTCTATTTCGCAGATCCGATCTTCGATTTCCTCAAGCAGCCGGTCTGCCATGCGATGGCGGAGCGGATGCAGAGCTGCAATCTCCAGATGATCCGCCTTCAGGACGGCTTCTTCGTGCAGATCCGCATCGCCATGCTGGCCGGTTTCGCGCTGGCGTTTCCGGTGATCGGCTTCCAGCTGTGGCGCTTCGTGGCGCCGGGACTCTACCGCTCGGAGCGCTCCGCGTTCCTGCCGTTCATGGTGTCGTCGCCGGCGATGTTTCTGCTTGGCGCGGCCTTCTGCTACTACGTCGTGATCCCGCTGGCCTACGACTTTTTCCTTGGGTTCCAGGACTTTGGCGGCCAGGTGCCGGCGGGCGAAACGGCGGATGGCGACCAGGTGGTGGCGGGGTCGGGCTCGGTGGTGTTCCAGGGCTCGATCTCGGAATACCTGAGCCTGACGATCACCTTCGTCATGGCCTTCGGGCTGTGCTTTCAGCTGCCGGTGCTGCTCACGCTGCTGGGCAAGGCAGGGCTGGTCTCGAGCGCGGGGCTGGGGGCGGTGCGGAAATACGCGGTGGTCGCGATCCTGGTGCTGGCCGGCATCGTGACGCCGCCGGACGTGTTTACCCAGGTCATCCTTTTCGTGGCGGTTTATGGCCTCTACGAGATCTCGATCTTCCTCGTGGCGCGGGTCGAGAAGAAGCGCACGGCGCGGCTCAGGGCCGAGGGCGTGCTGGACGAGGACGAAGAATTTTGAGCGTCGATGACCCGATGGACCGGATCGCGCAGGCGCTCGAGAGGATGGCGCCGCCGCCGCTGAAAACTCCCGACTTCACAATGGCTTCGGCCTTTCTCTGGCATGCGGACCCGGACGGGCTGGAGCCGGTGGGAGAGGTGAACCGGGTCGATATCGGCCTGCTGGTGGGGATCAACCGCTCGCGCGACACGCTGGTGGCCAACACCCGCCAGTTCGCCGCCGGGCTGCCTGCCAACAACGCCCTGCTCTGGGGTGCGCGGGGCATGGGAAAATCGAGCCTCGTCAAGGCGGTCCATGCCGCTGTTCAGGTGGATTGTCCGGAGCTGAAACTGATCGAGGTGCAGCGCGAAGACCTGCCCTCCATCGGGCGGTTGCTGGGGCATCTGCGCCGATCCGACGCGCGATTCCTGCTGTTTTGCGATGACCTGTCGTTCAGCCATGACGACGAACATTACAAATCCCTCAAGGCGGTGCTCGATGGGGGCATAGCCGGACGGCCCGAAAACGTGGTGTTCTATGCCACCTCGAACCGCCGCCACCTGATGCCGCGGGACATGATCGAGAACGAGCGGTCGACCGCGATCAGCCCGAGCGAGGCGACCGAGGAGAAGGTCTCTCTCTCCGATCGCTTCGGGCTGTGGCTGGGCTTCCATCCGTGCACCCAGGACGAATATCTTGAAATGATTTCAGGCTATTGCGCGGAGCATGGCGTCGAGGTCGAGCCTGATGTGCTGCGCGCCGAGGCGATCGAGTGGCAGGCCACGCGGGGCGGGCGCTCGGGCCGGGTGGCCTGGCAGTTCTTCACCGACCTGGCGGGCCGGAAGGGCGTGAAGCTCTAGGCTCGGGCGGGGTGGTTCGACCCCGGTGCCCGGCCCGGCCCTGTTAACTTTTGCGCCGTTAACCGACATATCCGCCACAGGCACAAGTGATGCACAACCCATGCACAACCCATGCATACGGGGTTTTGCACCACATGGTTAACCTGACTGGACCGTGCGGGGGCCCGTGGCCCCCTCCGCCGGATCAGGGCAGGTATTGCGCCGGATCGACCGCCTTCAGCCCGTCACGCACCTCGAAGTGCAGGAACGAGGGGTTGCCCGAGCGGACCTTGGCGATGGTCTGCCCCTTCGACACCTTGTCGCCCTTGGCGACGGTCAGCCCGTCGACGTTGGCGTAGACGGTCAGCAGGCCGCCGCTGTGGCGCAGCACGAGGATCGGCACCTTGTCGGTGCTCTGGGTGATGGCGGCGACGGTGCCCGCATCGGCGGCCTTGACCGCAGTGCCGGCGGGCGCGCCGATGTCGATGCCGTCGGACTTGGCCGAGAAGGCGCGGATGATGTTGCCCTGCACCGGCGTGCTGAAGCGCGCCTTGGAGGCGGAGGCCTGAGTGGCCTGCTTGCCGAGGTCGGGGCTGGCGGGCGTGCCGGGGGCGGGCTTGGCCTGGGAGGTCTGGGTCTGGGCCGCGGCGGGCTCGTCCTTGGGCAGCGGCGTGGCGGCCGAGGGCGGCGTGGGCGTGGCGGAGCCGGCGCCGGGCCGGGTGACGGTGGCCTGGCTCGGCCGGCTGGGCGCCTCCGGCGGGATCAGCAGGGTCTGGCCGATGCGCAGCGTGAGCTTGTCGTCGAGCCCGTTCCAGTCGTCGAGCGCCTGCACCGACACGCCGTAGAGGCGCGAGACGGAATAGGCGGTTTCGCCGGACTTGACCACGTGGCGGATGGGCTCCTGGCCGGTCTGGGGCGCGCGGGCGGGCGTGGCGGGTTGTGCCGGGGTGATGGTGCCCCCGGTCCTATCTTCGGCGCGGGAGATCGCGGTGTCGGCCAGAACGGCGACATCGACCTGCTCGGCGGGGCGGATCGGGCCGGTGGCGATGGCGCCGGTGGCGGGCGAGGGCTCGGCCACGCGGCGCGGCAGCAGCAGGACGGAGCCGGCGTTGAGCGGCGCGCCGGGGGGCACGGAGTTGCGGGCGGCGAGCTCGCTCTCGGGCAGGCCGATGCGGGCCGCGACGGTGCTCACGGTATCGCCGCGCCGGGCGACGGCGACCTGGTAGCCGGGATAAGAGAGGATGCCGCGGTCATCGGGCGCGGGGCGGGGCTCGGTGGCCTTCTGGGCGGCCGAGGTGGTGTTGAAGCCGCCGCCGAAGCCACGGAAGTCGCTGTCCAGGTCTTCGCAGGCGGCCAGCCCGAGAAGGCTCGCGGATGCCACGAGAGTTGCGGTGAAACGCATGACGCTCGTTCCCTCAATATGGTGGGGATGCCTTATTGCGGCACCTCCCTGACTACTCTTTGCCCAACCCCTCGAGGAGCGGAACGAAACGCACGTCGCGCAGCTCGTCGTAGCGCAGGCCCTCTTCGGTGCGGTGCACGCGGATCAGGCTTTGCACCGCGTCCGACTGGCCAACGGGCAGCACCATGATACCGCCAATCCGAAGCTGGGCCAAGAGCGGGCCGGGCGGGTCTTCGGCGGCGGCGGTGACGATGATCTTGTCGAAGGGCGCGTGCTCGGGCAGGCCGTGGGAGCCGTCGGCGGTGAAGGTGGTGACGTTGGTCAGCCCGAGATCCTGGAAGAGCGCCTCGGCGGTGCGCGTGAGGCGGCGGAAGCGGTCGACGGTATAGACCCGGCGGGCGAGCAGGGCGAGGATCGCGGCCTGGTAGCCCGAGCCGGTTCCGACCTCGAGCACCTTGTCGCGGGGCGTGAGCTGGAGCGCCTGGGTCATCAGGCCGACGATGGAGGGCTGCGAGATGGTCTGGCCGCAGGCGATGGGCAGCGGCGTGTCGTCATAGGCGCGTTCGGAGAAGAGGCCCTGGACGAAGCGGCCGCGGTCGATCCGTTCCATCGCCTCGAGCACGTGCTTGTCGGTCACCCCCCGGGAGCGCAGGGCGAAGAGGAACTGCATCTTGCGTTCCGCCTCCGAGGGCGTGTGGCTCATCCCAGGCGCTCCCGCAGGGTTTGCAGGGCGTCATGGGCGGTGAGGTCGGCGCGCATCGGCGTGACCGAGATGTGCCCGTCGAGCGTGGCCTCCACGTCGGTGCCCGCCCCGGTGCGCTCGTGCTGCTCGCCGCCCTTGATCCACAGGAACCGGCGGCCGGAGGGCGCGATGTGGGGCTCGACGGCGAAATTGGTCTTTTTCCTGCGGCCTTGCGAGGTGATCTTGATCTCGCCCACATCGGCTGCGGGACAAGGCGGGAAGTTGACGTTGTAGAAGGTGTGGTAGTCCTCGCCCTCCCAGAGCCCGTGTTCGAGCAGCGCCCGCACGGTTGTGGCGCCGTGGGCGGCGGCGGCCTCGAAGGGGTTGTCGAGACGGACGTTCTCGGGGCCGTAGAACTGGCTCAGCGCGATCGAGCGGATGCCCTGCAGCGCCCCTTCCATCGCCCCGCCGATGGTGCCGGAGTAGACGGTGTTCTCGCCGGCGTTGTTGCCGCGGTTCACGCCCGAGAGCACGAGGTCGGGCGGGCTGCCGGCGAGCACGTCGTAGAGGCCAGCGAGCACGCAGTCGGCCGGGCTGCCCTCGGCGGCAAAGCGGCGCGGGGCCAGCTCGGCGATCATGGTGGGGTGGGTGTAGCTGATGCAGTGGCCGACGCCGGACTGCTCGAAGGCGGGGGCCACGACCCAGACCTCGCCGGAGGGGCCGGCCAGATCGGCTGCGATCTGCTCCAGGACCTCAAGTCCCGGTGCGTTGATCCCGTCGTCGTTGGTGATGAGAATGCGCATCCTGCCCCGCCCTTTCGTTCCTCCCTGAATAGGCGAGGGTCCGGCGGCTCACAAGCGGAACACCGCCGCAGCAGGCCAGAGCTGTGGCATTTTGTTGCGGCAGGGCGTCGTGCAGCCTGGCCGAGGGCGCGGGCGCGGGGCGCACGCGCCGGGCGTGGCTCAGCCCGTGATTTCGGGCAGCAGGCGGGCGGCCTCGTCGGCGGGGGCGGCGAGGGGTGCGCGGTCTTCGCCGGGGAAGAAGCGGGCGCGGGTGGCGGTGGGCATCGGCCGGGGCGCCAGGATCAGGACGCGGGGGCCGGTCTTGACGGTCTCGGCCTGCCAGCTGCGGGCGAGCGCGATCTGAGCGGCCTTGGTGGCGCCGTAGTGGCCGAAGAACTTGTCGCCGGCGCGGGCATCGTCGAAGAAGGCCGCGGTGCCGGAGCGGGCCAGCAGGAGCGGCTCGACCAGGCCGATGAGGCGGCGGGTGGCGGTGGCATTGGTGTCGAGGCTCTTCTGCCAGTCCTTTTCGTCGAGATGCGCGGCCGGGCCGAGGGGGGCTGCATGGACGGCGGCGTGGATCCACAGGTCGAGCCCGCCCCAGCGCCCGGCAATGGAGGCCACGAGCTGCTGCATGGCAGGCTCCACGGCGATGTCCATGGGCGCAAGGGTGGCGGCGCCGCCGGCGGTGCGGATGCGGTCATCCAGCTCTTCCAGCGCGCCGGTGGTGCGCGCCACGGCGATGACGTGGTGGGTGGGGGCGAGGGCTTCGGCCAGGGCGGCGCCGAGGCCGCGCGATGCGCCGGTGACGAGGGCTGTCTTTTCCATGCGGCGGGTGTGGCGCGGGGCGCGGGTGTCGTCAAGCGGGGAATGGCGGCGCGAAAAGCCTTTGGGCCGCGCGGCGGGGGCTGGCATGATCGGTGCGGGGCCGCCGGATCGGGCAGGCCCTCGCGCGGATCGACCGGACCGGGAAAGGCCGAGATGAAACCCTTGCTGGCGGCCCTTGTTCTGCTGTGCGTCGCAGGTGTGGCGCGAGCGGAGGATTATCTGGACAGCCCGGCGCTGTTTGCGGCGGCCTGGGAGCGGCTGGCCGGGGCGTTGCCGCAAGACACGGTGGCGCTCAGGGTCGAGGTGGAGCCGGCGCGGATCGGGCTGATCGCTCTGGCGCCGGAGGGCGGCGCGGCGAGCTGGCAGGTGCGCAGAGTGCGGCTTCTGCTGGCGATGGACCGGCTGGAGGGCCCCGAGGTGGTGGCGCCCCCGGTGCCGGGCACCAGCCCGGAGGCGGCCGGCTTTGCGGTCTCTGACCTGGCGATGGAGCGGCTCCCGGATGCGGTCGAGGCGGCGCGGATGCGCCTGGACCCGCGCGGGGAGGCCGAGGTTCGGTCGGTGACGATCGCCCGCAGGCTGGAGGTGGGCGCGGCGCCGGGGCAGGGTGCGCTCCGCTGGGTGGTGGAGCTGGAGGCCAGCGGCCAGACCCTGCGCGTGGAGCTGGGCCCCGAGGGCGCGCCGCTTGGCCTGGGCGAGGCCGCAACGGGCGCGGAGGCCTCGGGGGAGGGTGAAGATTGGCCCGATCTTCTCTTGCCCGACGGGGTGCGGCTTGAGGAGGTGCAGGCGGGCTTCGAAGCGCTCTTGCCGCCTGGCGCATTGGTGCAGGACATCGAGATCGACCGCGAGCGCATCACCCTGTCGGTCGCCGCGCCGGACAGGCCGGGGGTGATCCGGCAGCTGCGCTGGGAGCGCGGGCGATTCAGCCCCGCGCTGGTGGACCTGCCGGAACGGCTGGCCTTGCCCGAGGCGGGGCGGCTCGGGCCGTTCCGGCTGAGCGATCTGCGGCTGGCGGAGGTGCCCCGGCTGGTGATCGCCGCCCGGCGGGCCAGCGGGCACCGGGAGGTGCGGCGGCTGCATGGGCGGCTGGTGCCCGGCGTGCGGGCGGAGAGGCCGGTGTGGATCGTGCGCCTTGCCGAGGAGGGCGCACCGCCGGGGGCGGCGGGCGAGTGGGAGGTGCGGCTTGCGCCGGGCGGCGCCCTGCTCGGGGTGGTCGAGCCCGGGCGCTGAGGGGCCGGGGCCAGGCGGCCGGGCCCAGGTGCGCTGCGTCAGGCGGGCAGGGCGAGGCGGAGGGGCTTTCCATCCATCGAAAGGGTCACGCTGCCGGCGTCGATGGCGGTGACGGTGCCGCCGGCGGCGGAGGTGCCGGGGCGGACGGTTTCGGTGCGGCCATTGCGGTGGCGCAGGATCGCGCGGCGTGCGTCGGGCTTGCCGGTCACCGCGATGAGGCTCAGCGCCGAGAGGTCGAGCGCGTTGGACGTGGTGGCGATGCGGGCGGCCTTGGTCTGGCCGGATGACGATTGGGTCACGGGTGTGGTCTCCGGGAATGGCAACGCCCGGGCGTGAACCCGGGCGGTTGCTGATGAGGAGCGTGGAGCTATCAGGCCCCGGGGCCTGCGGCCAGAGGGCCTTGGGTCGCAGGCGTTCAGACCGGCGTGAGGCGGCGGAGACTTGCCTATCCGTTGGGGTCGTCAGGGCCCGGACCGGGGGATTGCCCGGGCTCTGCGGCGGGATCGACCTCGGGGTCATGGTCGAGATGGCCGCGCAGGTCGGTGCCGAGGGCGGCGTAGATCTCGAGCAGGGAGTCGAAAGTGAGGCCCTGCTGCTGGGCGTGCCGCAGGCCCCCGCCCTCGGCAAAGAGGGCCGGGCGGTCGGTTGGCCCGGCGGTGGTGAGCAGGCAGGGGACGGGCATGCGCGGATCGCTGCCCGGCAGGTCGTTGGCGAGCATGGCCTCGCAGCCGTCGAAGGGGGGGAAGGGTGGCAGGGTAGAAGCGGCATAGGCCTCGAAGTGCTCGCGCGCCACCCGCGCCCAGGGGCCGAAGCAGATGTAGCCGTCGTATCCGGTGATCGGCACGGGCAGGATGCAGCGGATGAAATGGGCGTCGCGGTAACGGCAAAGGTCGCTGGTCAGCCGGTCGCGGCCGACCTGCATCAGCACCTCGCCGGTGGCGTGGCGCGAGCCGTGGGGCCAGACGGCGGGGTGATCGAAGCCGATGTCGGCGAGGCCCGGCGAGCCGATCCCGCAGCAGGGGCAGCGCCAGTCGGGGTTCAAGAAGCGGGGCCAGCGCGGATCGCGGTCGAGCGCGGGATCACCGGAGGCGGTGGTCAGGGCGTCGGAGAACCATTGCGGGGCGTGGAAGGCCATGGGGAAGATGTGGCCGGATGCGCGCGGGCGGTCAAGGGGCGGGGGCCGGATCGGAGGGGGCCGGACTGGAGGGGGCCGGGTCGGCGGAGGAGGCGGTGTGGAGCCTGCGGGCCGCGAGCAGGGCGGTGCAGGCGATGAGCGCGGCGGTGCCCCAGAGGGCTGCGAGCGGCAGGACGGTGGCGCCTGTCGCGAGGGCGGGCAGGAGGCCGGTGACGCCCGCGATCCATCCGAAGAGCCCGGCGCCGGTGGCAAAGCCCAGGGTCTGCACGGTGGGCATGAAGGAGGCGGTGCGGGGGCGTTCGGCCTCGGGCGCGGCCTCCATGACGAGCTGGTTGGCGGGCCCCCAGGACAAGCCGAAGGCGGCGCCGGAGAGCGACTGCCCCAGCAGCACCAGCGGCAGGGTGGCGGTGACGAAGCCGGTGCCGACGCAGGCCGCGCCGGCGATCTGGAGCGCGGGCGCCACCCGCAGGGCGGCTTGGCGGCGGTGGGCGGGCAGGCGGCCTGCCACCACGGCCCAGAGGCTCCAGTTCAGCGCCATGGTCACCACCACCCAGCCGGTGAGGATTGTGGAGAGCCCGAAGATCGCCCGGGTGCAGAGCGCGGTGAAGATCGACGACACGCTTTGCGCCACGGGCATCAGGAAGATCAGCCATGTGCCGGCCCCCAGCGGGGTGAGGGTGAAGGCCCCGGACGGAAAGAACCGGGGCCGCGGGCGGCGGCGGTCGGTGGCGAGCGCGAGGGCCAGCAGGGCAAGGCCCGCGGGCAGGCCGAGCGCTGCCGCCGGGCTTTCGGGCAGGGCGGAGGGCAGGGCGAGCACGGCGGCCCCGGCGAGGCAGAGCGCCACCGGCCCGAGTGGCGTGCGGCGCTGGATGACGAAGCCGTCGGCGGCGCGGCGTGGCAGGATGGCGGCCCCGGTGGCGAGGAAGACCAGCGCCAGCGGCAGGCCGGTGAGCATGGCCACGCGCCAGCCCGCGTGTTCGGTGGCATAGCCGCCCGCCAGCGGGCCGAGCGCCGCCGCCAGCGCCCAGACGGTGGCCTCGACAGCGAAGACCCGCGCCACCACGGCGGCGGCGAAGAGCTGGGGGATCAGCGCGTAGCAGAGCGCGGCGATCACCCCGTCGGAGAGGCCCTGGAGCGCGCGGCCCAGCGCGAAGGCGGCGCCGGAGGAGGCCGTGGCGGTGAGCAGGGTGCCCGCGACGAAGCAGCCGGCCGCCCCCAGCGCGGTGGCGCGGGCCCCGATGCGGGCGCGGATCTCGGCCGAGGTCACGCCGCCGGCCACCACGGCGATGAAGAAGAGCGCATAGACCAGCGGCAGCATGGTCAGCGCGCCGAGGCTCTCCATCGCCACCGGAATCGAGGCCGAGATGGCGAGGTCGTTGAAGGCGTGCATGCCGATCCCGGCGGAGATCGCCAGGACAGGGCCGCGGGTGCCGGGGGAAAGCAGGGAGAGGCTCTGTGTCATCCCTGCAAGCTCGAGCCTCAACCTTGGTTGAGGTCAAGACCAAGATTGCAAGGGCAGGGTGACGTGCTAGGCTGCCGCGCAAGAGCAGCATCAGAACGGAGTGGCAGGCATGCCCGGACCCCGCAAGACCGATGGACCCCCAAAGCCGCGCGCCGCCGGCACCCGCAGGACGGCCGCCAAGAAGCCGGCCCCGGCGGTGAAGCTGGTGGAGCCCGCGCCCAAGCCCGAGATCACCGTGGTCACGCCGGCCGAGCCGGTGGTGAGCGAGAAGATGGTCAAGAAGAACGACCTGATCGACCGCGTGGTGGAGGCCTCGGGGCTCAAGCGCAAGGACGTGAAGCCGGCGCTGGAGGCGATGTTTGCCGAGATGGACAAGATCATCGGCGAAGGCGCGACGCTCCAGATCCCCGAGCTGGGAAAGCTGATGATCCACAAGCGCAAGCCGGTGGCGAACGGCGAGATGGTGATGCTGAAGCTCCGCCGAAAAACTGCCGCCAAGCCTCTTGCAGAGGACGGCGACAACGGCTAAATCGCCCCCCACGGGTGATTAGCTCAGTGGTAGAGCGCTTCGTTCACATCGAAGATGTCAGGAGTTCAAATCTCTTATCACCCACCAGTTTCGGGGCCCCGTCGCTGAAAGGCGCGGGGCCTCTCTCATCCCGGGGGGCTTGATCCGGGTGCGCCCGTCGCGCCAGAGCCCTCGCTGGTTGGGGTCGTTAGCTCAGTTGGTAGAGCGCTTCGCTTACACCGAAGATGTCGGCGGTTCGAGCCCGTCACGACCCACCATCTCTCTTGCCTTGCTCTCCGCGATACCCTCTGGACCGGCCAGCGGCGGGCTGTCCCCCTGGCGGTTCTGGACAGGGTGGCGTTGCCTCGCCTAGCCTCTCGCCCACAGGTTTGTGCGATTTCGAAGGGGGCGGCATGGTGCGTGTGGCGGGGATGGCCTGCGGTCTGGTGACCTGGGCGGCGGGGGCGCTGGCGCAGGAGATGCCGGGCTGCGAGGCGCCGCTCTATCTCGATGGCGCGCCCGAGGGGGCGGAGGCGGAGGTGGTTCATCGGATCGAGGCCTGGCCCGGCGCCTTTGGCGGCACGGTGGAGTGCCTGCGGGCGCTGAAGGACGGGGTGGTGGAGCAATACTGGGCGGAGTTCCTGCCCGCGGGCAGCGAGACCGAGGAACATGTCGCCTATGCCGAGGGGCGGATCACCTATTTCCTGAAGTTCCGGGGCGAGGAGGGCGGGGCGCGGCCGGTGGCCGATTGCGCCCGCCGAAAGGCCGGCGGCTATGTGTGCCGGGTCGACATGGCGGCGGGCAAGGGCCTGTTTCTGGTGCGGTTCTTCGACGAGGCGCTCCAGTTCACCGGGATCCGGGTCATGGCCTTTCCGGCCTCGGGCGTGGTCAACCCGGCGCTCTGGGAGATGGTGGGCGACGACGTGGCGGCGGGGCGGATGGCGATGGAGATGGAGCTGAAGCTGCCCGAGGCGGCGCGCAGCTGGCCGCTGAGCGCGCAGGAGGAGAGCGTGCCCGACAACCCCGTCTGGGGCTTTTCGGGCGATGCGGCCTGGGCGGTGATGGAGGCGCTCTACACCCGACGCCAGCCGGTGGTGCTGGAAACCCGGGTCATCAACCGCGTGGACGGGCAGGAGGTTGTCACGACCGCCACGCAGGAGATCTCGGCCGGCAACCTCACATGGCTCATCGACAAGCTCGCAAAGGTGGAGGAACTGATGGTTTCGGACCTCGAACGGACGAAGGCCATCAAATACTGAAAGCGCGCGATTGGCCGCTTGACGAGGCCGGACGGCTTGCATAGAAGCCCCCCTACAGCGCTGCGCGGTTGTAGCTCAGTTGGTTAGAGTACCGGCCTGTCACGCCGGGGGTCGCGGGTTCGAGCCCCGTCAACCGCGCCACGCTGTCCTTGCCTTCATGGCAGGTAGACTTGCCTTATCAGGCCCATGCGCGGTTGTAGCTCAGTTGGTTAGAGTACCGGCCTGTCACGCCGGGGGTCGCGGGTTCGAGCCCCGTCAACCGCGCCACCTTCTCCTTTCAGTCTGAACGCGTTCTCCTTTTGACGGGCGTTTTGCCATGGGGGCGATGCCCCGTCGCCATTGGGCTCGACCCGATGGCGCCACAATGGCGACCCCTCGGGAACAACTGCAGCAAGACAATGGGGCTTGGAGCAGTTTCGGGGGCCGGTGCGGGGGGCGGTTTCGCGCGCGTCAAGGTTAATGCCGGTTAAGGTTAATGCGGGGAGGAGACTGGGGCGCGGGGCGGCGGGGCCTTCAAGGCTCGCAGGCTCAGAGGCTCGGAGTCTTACAGCGCTTCGAGGAAGCTCTTGATGGCCTCGGCGGTCTCTTCCGGGGCGGTGTCGGGGAAGAAGTGGCCGCCGGGGAGGGCGGCGTGGGTCATCGTGCCGGTCTTTGGCGCCCAGGTGGCGGGAACGTCGTAGAGCCGGGCCATGGCACCGGAGGCACCGTAGAGGATCTGGGCGGGGCAGGCGATGCGCGCGCCCAGGTCGGCCGCGTCGTCGGCGAGGTCGCGTGTGAGGGTGGTGCGGTAATCGTTGCACATGGCGCGGCGGGTCTCGGGGTTGGCCCAGGCGGCGCGGTAGGCCATGAGCTGGCTTTCGTGGAAATCGGAGAGCTGCGCGGCGCCCCAGCCGAGGAGGCAGGATTCGTAATAGGCCTCGGGGTCGGCGGCGATCATGCGCTCGGGGAAGGGCTCGGGCTGGGCGAGGAAGAACCAGTGGTAGTAGCTCCGGGCGACCGGGAGTTTCAGCTCGGTGAGCAGGGTGTGGGTGGGGACGATGTCCATCAGGGTGACGGCGGAGAGGCGGTCGGGGTGGTCGAGCGCCATGCGGTGGGCGACCCGCGCGCCGCGGTCGTGGGAGACGACCGCGAAGGTCTCGTGGCCGAGATGGGACATGAGGGCAGCGAGGCGGCGGGCCATCTCGCGGAAGGAATAGGGGGCGAGGTCCTGTGGCTTGTCGGAGGCGCCGTAGCCGGGCAGGTCGGCGAGCACGACGGGGTGGCTGGCGGCGAAGGCAGCGGCGATGGGATGCCACATCGCGCGGGTTTGCGGGAAGCCGTGGAGGAAGAGGAGGGGGAGGCCGGTTGGGGAGCCGCCGGTCTCGTATGCGATGGTCAGGCCGTCGATTGGGGTGGTGTGGGGGGTGAAGGTCATGGTGCGGTCATCCTCGGGCTTGAGCCGACGATCTCGTCGGGTGGAGATCCTGGGGTCAAGCCCGAGGATGACGGTGATTGCCTCAGCTCTTGGCGAGGGCCGCCAGGATTCGGGCCCAGCTGCGCGTGCCCTTGTGGAAACTCTCCACGTCGTATTTTTCGTTCGGGCTGTGGATCTGGTCGTCGTCCTTGCCGAAGCCGATGAGCATGGCGTCCATGCCGAGGATCGACTTGAAGTAGCCGGCAATGGGGATGGAGCCGCCGCAGCCGACGTAGGCGGCATCAACGCCGTATTCCTCGGTCAGGGCCTGGCGGGCGGTTTCGAAGGCAGGGTGGGCGGTGTCCATGTGGCCGGCGGGCGAGGTGCCGTGTCCGTGGAACTCGACCTCGCAATCGGGCGGCAGCATGGAGCGGACCATCGCGCGGAAGCTCTCGCGGAGGGCCACAGGGTCCTGCTCGCCGACGAGGCGGAAGCTCACCTTGGCGGAGGCCTTGGAGGGCAGCACGGTCTTGAAGCCGTCGCCGGTGTAGCCGCCCTTGATGCCGTTGATCTCGCAGGTGGGGCGGGACCAGAGCTGCTCGAGCGCCATGCGGCCCTTCTCGCCGGCGAGCTCGGAAAGGCCGACCTCTCCGAGGAATTTTTTCTCATCGAAACCGAGGGCTTGCCAGCTTTTCTTGAGGTTGTCACCGATCTCGGGGACGCCGTCGTAGAAGCCGGGCACGGTGATGCGGCCCTCGTCGTCGTGCAGCGCGGCGAGGATGCGGGTGAGCACGCGGATGGGGTTCATCGCGGCGCCGCCATACATGCCGGAGTGCAGATCCTTGCTGGCCGCGGTGATGGTCAGCTCCTCGCCCAGGAGGCCGCGGAGCTGGGTGACGATGGCGGGCACGGTATCGGCGAAGAGGCCGGTGTCGCAGATCAGCGCGATATCGGCCTTCAGCTCCTCGGCGTGCTCCTTCATGAAGGGGATGAGGGAGGGCGAGCCGGACTCCTCCTCGCCCTCGAAGAAGATCGTCAGCTTGCAGGGCAGGCTCCCGTGCTCGGCGACCCAGGCGCGCAGGGCCTCGACGAAGGTCATCAGCTGGCCCTTGTCGTCGGAGGCGCCGCGGGCGCGGATCACGCGGCCCCTGGGGGTGTCCTGGATCTCGGGGTCGAAGGGGTCCCGGTCCCACAGGTCGAGCGGGTCGACGGGCTGCACGTCATAATGGCCGTAGAAGAGCAGATGGGGCGCGCCTTCGGGGCCGCCGTGGGCCACCACCATCGGATGGCCGGGGGTGGGGCGGGCGGAGGCTTTGAGGCCCAGCGACTGAAGGTCTTCGACCAGCCAGTCGGCCGCGCGGGCGCAGTCGGGCTTGAAGGCGGGGTCGGTGGAAATGGAGGGGATGCGGAGCAGCTCCATCAGCCGCTCGAGCGCGGCGGGTAGCTGAGAATCGATACGGGCGAGAACGGGGTCGATGGACATGGTGCCTCCTTGATTTCGGCGGAGGGTAGCACCGGGCAGGGGAGTGTCCAGCGGGCCGGAGTCATGCCCGGGCGTGCGCTTTTCGTGAAATCCACGTGATCTGGATCAAAGCGCCAAAATATCGCAGGTGAGAAACATTCACGAAATGCTATGGCTCTGTTAAGACTTTACGACGCCGCAGAGCGGATCAAGGAGGACGCGCCCCGTGACTTGCAAGACGGACATGCTCGACAAGTTTGATGCAGCCCTCGACAGGCTGCACGAGGAAGGCCGCTACCGGACCTTCATCGACATCGAGCGCCGGAAGGGGCATTTTCCGCATGCCGTGTGGATGAAGCCCGACGGATCCGAGCAGGACATCACGGTGTGGTGCGGCAACGACTATCTCGGCATGGGGCAGCACCCGGTGGTGCTGGAAGCCATGCACGAGGCGCTGGAAGCCACCGGCGCGGGCTCGGGCGGGACGCGCAACATCAGCGGCACGACCGTTTACCACAAGCGGCTGGAGGCCGAGCTGGCCGACCTGCACGGCAAGGACGCCGCGCTGCTTTTCACCTCGGCCTACATCGCCAATGACGCAACGCTAAGCACGCTGCCCAAGCTGCTGCCTGGGCTCATCATCTACTCCGACGAGCTGAACCACGCCTCGATGATCGAGGGCATCCGCCGCAACGGCGGGGCCAAGCGGGTGTTCCGGCACAATGACGTGGCGCATCTGCGCGAGCTTCTGGCCGCCGACGACCCGGCGACGCCGAAGCTCATCGCCTTCGAGTCGATCTACTCTATGGATGGCGATTTTGGCCCGATCCGGGAGCTTTGCGACCTGGCCGACGAGTTTGGCGCGCTGACCTATCTCGACGAGGTGCACGCGGTGGGCATGTACGGCCCGCGCGGCGGCGGCGTGGCCGAGCGCGACGGGTTGATGGACCGGATCGACATCATCAACGGCACGCTGGGCAAGGCCTTTGGCGTGCATGGCGGATACATCGCAGCCAGCGCGAAAATCTGTGATGCCGTAAGGTCTTATGCGCCGGGCTTCATCTTTACCACCAGCCTTCCGCCGGTGGTGGCGGCCGGGGCCGCGGCGAGCGTTGCGCACCTCAAGCAGGACCAGACGATCCGCGACCAGCACCAGACCAACGCCCGCATCCTGAAGATGCGGCTGAAGGCGCTGGGGCTGCCGATCATCGACCATGGCTCGCACATCGTGCCGGTGATCGTGGGCGACCCCAAGCACACCAAGATGATCTCGGACATGCTGCTGGAGCAGTACGGGGTATACGTGCAGCCGATCAACTACCCGACGGTGCCCCGGGGCACCGAGCGGCTGCGGTTCACCCCCTCGCCGGTGCATGGCCCCAAGATGATCGACGGGCTGGTCAAGGCGATGGACGGGCTCTGGAACCACTGCGAACTGAACCGGCAGGAACTGTCGGCCTGAGGCAGGCTGCCACGCCGCGGCCTGGTGGGAGCGCAGTTTCGCGTGCTGCTGCCGCATCGGCAAGAAGCCTCCTGCACATGCTTCTGCAAGTGCATCGGTATTGGCATCATGGTAATCTGCACGTGATCGCGGCGTGATGCGCACGAATCGCCGTAGATCTTGGGGAAAAACACGCAAATTCGCGCGGGGCAGGGCAGATGATCAGGCGCAGGCCGCCAAAGCCGGAAGCGGAGGACACGCCTCCCAAGGGGTTCGATGATTTCGATCTTCGGCTCGGCGATATCATGCGCGGCGAGCGGGCGACGATGGGCAAGAGCCTGCTGGACGTTCAACGCGAGCTGAAGATCAAGGCGACCTACATCGCCGCGATCGAGAATTCCGACCCGAGCGCCTTCGAGACCCCCGGTTTCATCGCAGGATACGTGCGCTCCTACGCGCGCTACCTCGCGCTCGATCCGGAATGGGCCTTCGAGACCTTCTGCCGCGAGGCCGATTTTGCCACCCTCTCCGGGCTGGAGCAGGGCGGGCGCAAGGGCGAGAGCGCCAAGGTGTCGAAGGAGGCGGCTGCCGCCGCCGATGGTGCGCTGGGGGGCATGCTCACCCGGCTGAAGGGCGGTGCGCCCGGGGCCCGGGGCAAGGGCGGCGCCAAGGCGCGGCCGCTGACCCGCGTGGCCGGCGCGCGCGATCCCTTTGCCGAGCCCAGCGTCAGTTTCACCCCGCGCGCAGAGGGGATGTTCTCGAAGATCGAACCGGGCGCGATCGGCTCGTCCTTGGTGCTGCTCGCCCTGATCGGCGCGGTGGGCTATGGCGGCTGGGCGGTGCTCCAGCAGTTGCAGCGCGTCTCCGTCGCCCCGGTCGACGAGGCGCCCGGCGTGCTGGCCGACCTCGATCCGCTGGCAGTGCCTGCGGCGCCCGAGGGCGACTCGCCGCAATATGCCGGCGTGGATGCCGCGACGCCCGATGCGCTCGACCGGCTCTACCGTCCGCAGGCGCTGGACACGCCGGTGATGGTGCCGCGCGATGGCCCGATTGCCGCGCTCGATCCGCAGGCCCAGGGGGCGCTTGCGCCGGGGGCCGGTTTTGGCCAGGGCGGCACGCTGATGGCCGAGACCAGCGAGGTCATCCGCGACGACGGCACCGAGGTGGAGACCGCCGACGTGCTCGAACTCGTCGCCACCGCCCCGGCCTGGGTGCGGGTGCAGGACGAGGCGGGCAACATTCTGTTCGAGAAGACCCTGAACGCCGGGGAACGCTGGATCGTGCCCGAGGGCGAGCGTGCCGCGGTGCTGCGCACGGGCGCGGCGGGGGCCGTCTACTTTGCCATGGACGGCAAGACCTATGGCCCGGCCGGGCCGAGCGGCAACGTGGTGTCGGGGGTCGAGCTGACCCGCGACGGGCTGCGCGACGCCTTCACGGTGGCCGACGGGGCGGGGGACGATGCGCTGGCCCGCGTGCTGGCCGAGGCGCCGCAGAAGCCGCTGAACGCGCCCGAGAACTACGAGGAGCTGCGCCGCGCTGCCGAGGCGATCGTGGCCAATGCGCCCAAGGTGACGGCCGATGGCCAGCCGGTGGTGGAGCTTGTCGCCGTGCGCCCGAGCTGGGTGCGGGTGCGGGCCGCCGATGGCAGCACCATCTACGAGCGCACGATGCAGCCGGGCGACCGTTACGTGGTGCCGCAGGCCGAGCTGGCGGCGACCCTGCGCACCGGCGATGCGGGCTCGATCTACGTTGTCACCGGAGGCCAGGCCTACGGGCCGGTGGGCAGCCGGGGCGAGGTGGTTTCGAACTTCGCGCTGAGTGCGGAGGGGGCGACCGAAGGGCTGGCCCTGGCCGACCTGACGCGCGACCCCGCGTTGAAGGACGTGATGGTGGCGGAAAACGCGCCGCTGGTATCCGAATAGAGCAACCCGGGAGCCGCGATGACGGCGCAGCCGAGGACGGCGCGCGGTTTTCTCGCATTGCCGCCCGAGGGCGCGCGGCCTATGTCTCGGGCTGACGCGTGAACGTTTCGGAGGCCCCATGTCGATCAACGCAGTGCGCCCTTGGAAAAACATCTACCGCCGGGAGAGCCGGCAGGTGATGGTGGGCAAGGTGCCGGTGGGCGGCGGCGCGCCGATCAGCGTGCAGACCATGACCAACACGCTGACCACCGACGTGAAGGCGACGGTGGCGCAGGTGCTGGCGGCAGCCGAGGCAGGGGCGGATATCGTGCGGGTCTCGGTGCCCGACGAGGGATCGAGCCGGGCGCTGAAGGAGATCGTGGCCGAGAGCCCGGTGCCGATCGTGGCCGACATCCACTTTCACTACAAACGGGCGCTGGAGAGCGCCGAGGCGGGGGCGGCCTGCCTGCGGATCAATCCGGGCAACATCGGCGATGCCAAGCGGGTGACCGAGGTGGTGCGGGCCGCCAAGGACCACGGCTGCTCGATCCGGATCGGGGTCAATGCCGGGTCGCTGGAGAAGCACCTGCTGGAGAAATACGGCGAGCCTTGCCCCGAGGCGATGGTGGAGAGCGGACTCGATCATATCAAGCTGTTGCAGGACAACGACTTTCACGAGTTCAAGATCAGCTGCAAGGCGTCGGATGTCTTTCTCAGCGCGGCGGCCTACCAGCAGCTGGCGGAGGCGACGGATGCGCCGATTCACCTGGGTATCACCGAGGCGGGCGGGCTGACCTCCGGCACGATCAAGAGCGCCATCGGCCTCGGCAACCTGCTGTGGATGGGGATCGGCGACACGATCCGGGTGAGCCTTTCGGCCGACCCGGTGGAAGAGGTGAAGGTGGGCTTCGAGATCCTGAAGAGCCTCGGTCTGCGGCACCGGGGCGTCAACATCATCTCCTGCCCGAGCTGCGCCCGGCAGGGATTTGACGTGATCAAGACGGTGGAGGCGCTGGAGCGGCGGCTGGAGCACATCAAGACCCCGATGAGCCTCTCGATCATCGGCTGCGTGGTGAACGGGCCGGGCGAGGCGCTGATGACCGACGTGGGCTTCACCGGCGGCGGCGCCGGGCACGGGATGGTCTACCTGGCGGGCAAGCAGGACCACAAGATCAGCAACGACCAGATGATCGAGCACATCGTCGAACAGGTCGAGGCCAAGGCGGCGCAGATCGAGGCGGCGGAGAAGGCGGAAGCGGCGGAGTGAGCCGCTGCCGCGCGTTCAGGCATCCCGGATGAAGCGGCGCGTCACTTCGCGTCGCGGGCCTCGCTGACGAGGCCCATCATGGCTTGCAGGGGCACGTAGCCGCGCAGCATCTGGTCTTCGAGCACGAAGGTGGGCGTGCCGCTGATCTGCATCTGCTGGGCGAGCGCGCGGTTCTCGGCGATGACGGCGCTGACCTCGTCGGAGGTCATGGCGGCGAGCACCGGGGCCGGGTCGAAGGCGGCTTCGGCGGCCAGGGCGGTGAGCGAGGCCTCGTTGATCTCGCCGCGCATCTGCATCAGCCCGTCATGCACGGCCTTGTAGGCCGCGTCGCCCTCGACCTGGAGCGTGGCGATGGCGAAGCGGGAGGCCAGCTCGGACTGTTCGCCGAGGATCGGGAACTCCTTGACGATGAAGCGGATGTTGCCATCGGCCTCGATCAGGCTCTCGACCTCGGGAAAGGCCTTCTTGCAGTACCCGCAGCGGTAATCCATGAACTCGACGATGGTGATGTCGCCCTCGGGGTTGCCGCCGACCCAGCTGAAGCCGTCGTTGAAGAGCGCATCGGCGTGAGAGGACACGAGGGCCACGTCGCCCTGGGCCTGGGCCTCGGCCTGGCGCTCCTCGAGCACGCCGATGGCCTCCATCAGCACCTCGGGGTTGTCGAGCAGGTAGGCGCGGATCTCGGCGCGGAAGGCCTCGCGCTCGGCATCGCTCATCGCGGCCATGTCGAAGGCGGCGGCGGGCAGGGCCGTGAGGGCGAGGGTGGCGGCGAGAAGGGGGGCGCGGAACATGACTGTCGTCCTTTGGCTGGCAGGTTGCGGCGGGTTTCGCACGGTTCGTGCGGTGCCGCAAGCGAGGGCGATGTTGACGGCAGGGCGCCGCTTGGGTGTGGTGGCCACAGGTTAAGGAGAGGCAGATGCGGGTTTCAAGGCGAAGCGAGGTCGATCCCTTCATCGTGATGGACGTGATGGAGGCCGCGCGGGCGGCGGAAGCGGCGGGGCGCAGCGTGATCCACATGGAGGTAGGCCAGCCGGGCACGCCGGCACCGGCGGGTGCGCGGGCGGCGGTGGCGGCGGCGCTGGAGGCGGGGCCGCTGGGCTACACCGTGGCGCTGGGGCTGCCGGAGCTGCGCGCGGGGATCGCGCGGCTTTATGCACGCTGGTACGGGGTGGAGCTGAACCCGGAGCGGGTGATCGTGACCACGGGCTCCTCGGGGGCCTTCCTGCTGGCCTTCTCGGCGCTGTTCGACGCGGGCGAGAAGGTGGGGCTGGGGGCGCCGGGCTATCCGAGTTACCGGCAGATATTGCGGGCGTTGAGCTTGCAGCCGGTGGAGATCGAGGCGCGGCTGGCCACCCGGATGCAGCCCGCGCCGGAGGATGTGCCTGAGGGGCTTGCGGGGCTGATCCTGGCCTCGCCGGGCAACCCGACCGGGACGATCCTGAACCGCGGCGCCCTGTCGGCCTTGCTGGAGCGGGCGGGGGAGATTGGGGCGAGCGTTGTCAGCGACGAGATTTACCACGGGCTGCACTACGGCGATCGGGCGGTGAGCGCGCTGGAGCTTACGGATGATGTTGTGGTGATCAACTCCTTCTCCAAGTATTTCAGCATGACCGGCTGGCGCGTGGGCTGGATGGTGGTGCCGGAGGCGGATATCCGCACCTACGAGCGGCTGGCGCAGAACATGTTCATCTGCCCGCCCCATGTGGCGCAGGTGGCCGCGTTGGCGGCGCTCGACTGCGAAGAGGAACTGGAGGCCAACCGGGCCGTCTATGCCCGCAACCGGGCGGCGATGCTGGAGGGCTTGCCCAAGGCCGGCTTTACCCGCTTCGCGCCGCCGGATGGGGCGTTTTACGTTTATGCGGACGTGTCGGAGCTGACCGAAAACAGCCTGAACTTCTCCCGGCAACTGCTTGAAAGGGCAGGGGTTGCGGCGACCCCGGGCCTCGATTTCGACTCCGCGCGGGGTGCGAAGTGGCTGCGGTTTTCCTATGCGCGGGGCGAGGCGGATATTGCCGAAGGGCTGCGGCGGCTGATCGAGGTCGTGCCTCAGATGTAGTCGCGCAGGCTCGCCAGAAAGGCGGGCACGCGCTTCAGCGTCTCGGCGGTGGCGGCCAGGGTCTCGGGGGTGAAGCCCGCCTCGGGCGAGAGTGCGGCGACGATCTCCTGCCGGGTCTCCTCGTCGTCGTCCTCCAGCTCCAGCCGCTCGGCGGAGGCCAGCAGCTCGAGCGCCTGGTGGACCGATTTCATCTGACGGAGCGCCTCCGACATCGGGCCGGCCAGCTCGGGCGTATCGACCCAGGTGGCGCCGTCGAACACCTCCTGGGTGACCCGCTGCCCTGCGCCGTGGCAGGTGTAGCGGGCACAGCCGGAGAAGCCCTCGGCCTCGAGGTGGTCGTAGATGGTGCAGGCATGGCCCGCGAGCTTGGGGCAGGGCAGGCCGGCGGGTTTGTCGATGGCGAAGTCATCGCCCGCGTCGAAGGCCAGCGCCATGCAGCAGAGCGCGGCGCAGTGCTCGCAGTCGGGGGTGAGGTCGGGCAGCTCGGTCATGGCGATTGGCGGGGTGTCCCTGCCTGCATCAGTCGAAGGCCTCGGCGAAGACGCCCCGGTAGAGGGCGGAGAGCTCGGCGCGCGGCGCGGAGCTGCCGCCGAGAGACACGCTGTCGCCGCCGAACTTGCCAACGGTGGTGACGGGCACGCCTGCCTTGCCGGCCTCGACCATCAGCGCCTCGGCCTTGTCGAAGGAGCAGGCGATGAGATAGCGGCCCTGGTCTTCGCCGAAGAGCGGGCCGTTGCCTGCCGCCTCGATGGTGACGCCGGTGCCGGCCGCCTCGGCCATCTCGAAGGCGGCGAGCGCGAGGCCGCCATCGGCGAGGTCGGTGCAGGCGACGATCAGCCCGGCATTGGCGCGGATGAAGGCGCCGTGGGCCTTCTCGGCGGCGAGGTCGACGTGGGGCGCGTCGCCGTCTTCACGGGCGAAGGCCTCGTAGAGCAGGGCGGACTGGCCGAGGTGGCTGCCCTCGGCGCCGACCAGAAGGGCGACATGGCCGGGGCGGGCCTGGCCGTCGATGAGCTGGTCGAGGCTGTCGAGCAGGCCGACGGCGCCGATGGTGGGGGTGGGCAGGATGCCTTGCCCGTCGGTCTCGTTGTAGAGCGAGACGTTGCCGGAGACGATGGGCATGTCGAGCGCCTCGCAGGCCTCGCCGATGCCGCGCAGGGCGCCGACGAACTGGCCCATGATCTCGGGCTTCTCGGGGTTGCCGAAGTTCAGGTTGTCGGTGGTGGCCAGCGGCAGGGCGCCCTTGGCGGTGAGGTTGCGGTAGGCCTCGGCCACCGCCTGCTTGCCGCCCTCGTAGGGGTTGGCCTTGACGTAGCGCGGGGTCACGTCGGAGGTGAAGGCCAGCGCCTTGCCGGTGCCATGGACGCGCACCACGCCGGCGCCCGCGCCGGGGGGCACGGCGGTATCGGCCATGACCATCGTGTCGTATTGCTCCCAGACCCAGGCCTTGTGGGCGTAGTTGGGCGAGCCGATCAGGGTTTTCAGGCCGTCGATGGGGTCGATCTCGGGGATCGGAGCGAGCGGCGCGGCGGGGGGCGTCTCGACCCAGGGCCGGTCATACTCGGGGGCGGAGCCGGAGAGGGTGGCCAGCGGCAGGTCGGCCTTGGTCTCGTTGCCGTGGATCACGATGAAGCGGTCTTCGGCGATGGTCTCGCCGACGATGGCGAAGTCGAGATCCCACTTCTCGAAGACGGCGCGGGCCTCGGCCTCGCGGGCCGGGTCGAGCACCATGAGCATGCGCTCCTGCGACTCGGACAGCATCATCTCGTAGGCGGTCATGTCGGGCTCGCGCTGGGGCACGGCGTCGAGGTTGAGCCGGATGCCGAGGCCGCCCTTGTCGCCCATCTCGACGGCGGAGCAGGTGAGGCCGGCGGCGCCCATGTCCTGGATCGAGATCACCGCGCCGGTCTGCATCAGCTCCAGCGTGGCCTCCATCAGCCGCTTTTCGGTGAAGGGGTCGCCGACCTGCACGGTGGGGCGCTTCTCTTCGATGGTGTCGTCGAACTCGGCCGAGGCCATGGTGGCGCCGCCGACGCCGTCACGCCCCGTCTTGGCACCGAGGTAGACCACGGGGCGGCCCACGCCGGAGGCGGCGGAGTAGAAGATCTTGTCGGCGTCCGCCAGGCCGGCGGCGAAGGCGTTGACGAGGCAGTTGCCGTTGTAGGCCGGGTGAAAGCGGACCTCGCCGCCCACGGTGGGCACGCCGAAGCAGTTGCCATAGCCGCCGATGCCGTGGACCACGCCGTTGACCAGCTGGCGGGTCTTGGGGTGGGCGGTTTCGCCGAAGCTGAGCGCGTTCATCGCCGCGATGGGCCGGGCGCCCATGGTGAAGACATCGCGCAGGATGCCGCCCACGCCGGTGGCCGCGCCCTGATAGGGCTCGATGTAGCTGGGGTGGTTGTGGCTCTCCATCTTGAACACCACGGCCTGGCCATCGCCGATGTCGACCACGCCCGCGTTCTCGCCGGGGCCGCAGATCACCTGGGGGCCGGAGGTGGGCAGCTTGCGCAGGTGGATCTTGGAGGACTTGTAGGAGCAGTGCTCGTTCCACATGGCCGAGAAGATGCCGAGCTCGGTGAAACTCGGCTCGCGCCCGATGATCTCGAGGATGCGCTCATACTCATCCGGCTTCAGCCCGTGGGCTTCGATCAGTTCGGGCGTGATTTCGGGTTCGGTCATGATGGCTCCCCTGATGCTCACGCGCCTTTTAGAAAAAGGGCCGCAGGAGGGAAAGGCGCAAAGTGCAGCGGGCCGGGATTGGCGAATCGGAGGGGCCGGCGCGGGGGGCGTAAAAGCTGCATCTGGCGTTAACCTTTTTCACGCCGGGCGTGTGTAACCGATTGCAGGTGGGCAAAAACCGTTTGGAAACAGTTTGTTGACGCGGGGTCAGTGCCTGAGTCTCACACCGACCATGGTCGTAGGCCCAGATTTTCGCCGATGAAGGCCAGCCAGCGATTGTTGGCAGATCGTTAATTTCATTGCGTATGCTTACGGTTCCATGGGGTCAGTTCACGGTTCCGTTACCGGCATGTGATGCAGCCGGAGGGAGAGCGGAATGCTATCATCTGAGGTGTGGGGCATCCGATGGAACTATTGCCAGGAGCAGAAAAATGATTAGCGTGCAGATACTTAACAAGTCAATGAAGGCTGCGGCCGTGGTCGGCGCATCTTTCGCTCTGGTTGTGCCGGCGCAAGCCGGAGGCCTGGGCGTGGGCGTGAGTGTCGGCGGCATTTCCGCCGGGGTGAGCGTTGGCGGGGGCTCGGTGGCCAGTGCCGATGTTTCGGTGGGCGGCTCCGGGGGCGTGAACGCCGATGCCACGGTGGGTGGCGGCGGCGGCAGCGTGGCCGATGTGAACGTGGGCGTCGGGGGCGGCGGCAGCAACCTGGCCGATGTGGATGTGTCGGTGGGGGGCGGCGGCTCGGGGGGCGGCTCGGGCGGGGGCGCGGGAACGCCGACCACACCGGGTACGCCGGGTGTGACGACCACGCGCGCCGAGCCCTTCGGCTCTGCGATCCCGGCCAAGCGGTTCATGGCGGGCGACCTCGTGGGCACGGTGGTGCTCTCGTCGGACGGGCAGCTGGTGGGCGAGGTCGTGCATGCGACGATGTCCAACGGCAAGATCCGCGCCCGTGTGGCCCTGGCGGACTCGCTGAAGGTGCGGGCCGACTACGTGGTGCTCTCGCTCGGAAAGAGCAGCGTGAAGGACCGCGTTGTCTGGCTCTCGATGTCGCGCAACCGCTTCGTGAGCAGCGTCAAGAACAGCTGACTTCGCCCCCCAGGTTGAGGCAGCTCGGGAAGGGTGCGTCCTGCAGGGCGCACCCTTTTCTCGTTTGGCGAGGTGCCGGCTTCACGGTTCTGCCGCATTGCGCGATGTTGGTCGCCGGATGCGGAACTATGCGGCGGACATGCAAATGACTGTTTCATCCTTTCTTGCGAGGCCGACACAAAATCGTCCCTTTGTGACCCCAAGGTTGATTCGGGCGGGGTAAAGGTGACGAAAGGTAGATCCATGGATTATTTGACAAAGAATGGACTGAAGGCCGCAACGGCGATGGTCGCCGCAGCCCTTTGCCTTGCAACCCCGCAGCCGGTGCAGGCGCTGGAGATCGGCGTGTCGCTGGGTGGCGGTGGCGGGGTCAGCGCCTCGGTGGGGGCAGGCAAGTCCGGTGTGGATGCCGGGGTGAGCGTGGGCGGTGGCGGTGGCGTCAGCGCGGGCGTTTCGGTCGGCGGCTCGAGCTCGGGCGGAAGTGCCGAGGTGGACGTGGCCATCGGGGGCGGGCACGGTGCGACGCCGGAGAGCTCCGGCACAGGCGGCGCGGTGACGGCCAGCGCGATGACCGCGCCCGCCGCGATGACCGAGGCGGAGGCGGAGCGCAAGCGCTTGCTGCTGGCCCAGCGGCTGGCCTCCTACAAGGGCACGGCGCTGCTGTCGTCCGACGGCGTGGTGCTGGGCCGGGTGCTGGCGGTGAGCTACTCCTCTGCGGGCGTCGAGGTGGTGGCGCGGCTGTCGGGCGAACTCGGGAGCCACGAAGGGCGCACGGTGAAGCTGACCACCGACCCGCGCTCGCTGGACGACCGGAAGGTGCAATTGCGGCTGACCGAACGGCGGTTCACGCGCTCCCTGCGCGACCTCTGACCCAGGCCAGGCAGGCTTCGGCGCTGCGGCACGGGGTGTCGCGGCGCCTGTTTCCGTTTTGGAAACGGAGTGTTGCCAGGCCCCGTGCCGGGGGGTTGCAAGGATGGATTTTCTGGTGCAGGCTCCGGCAAATTCGGCCCGCCCGGGCCCCCGAAACTGCTGCAATGCCAGACGGTTGGACAAAAAAAGAGGCCGAGACAAGCTCGGCCTAAGTCCAACAGGGAGGTAAAAGACGCGCTGGCCTGAGCCGGTGCGCCTAATGTCCTCTCATATGGGCAGCCGACGCTTTCATTCAAGTCTTAATATGCCGCACGTGCGAATGTCAGCCATGACTGTGGCGCATGGCACACAGGGCAAAGCTATTCGAATGCGGCGTCCCGTACAGCCTTGCGTTGTGCCTGGATCTCGCTGGTCACGAAGTCCCTGAAGGCGGCTATCCTCTTGGATTGGCGTAATTCTTCGGGGTAGGCGAGAAACACGGGCACCTCGGAGCTCTCCTCCTCGGGAAGCACCCGAACCAGCCCCGGCGTGTCGAGCGCGACGTAGTCGGGCAGCACGCCGATGCCGAGGTGGTTGATGACCGCTTGCAGCACCCCGAAGTAGTTGTTGACGGTGAGTCGCTTGGTGATGTCGCGGGTGAGCAGCGCGGCGATCATCTCGGCCCCGGCGCGCACCTGGGTGGAATGGGCGGCCTGGCTGATGAGCCGGTGCTCCGACATGTCATCGAGCGTGGCGGGTGCGCCATGGCTGGCAACGTAGGTTTCGGAGGCGTAGAGCCGCATCCGCACGCCCATCAGGCGACGGCGGATGAGATCGGCCTGGGAGGGCTCCTTCATCCGGATCGCCACGTCGGCCTCGCGCATCGGCAGGTCGAGCACCCGCTCCTCGAGGTTGAGGTCGATCGAAAGATCGGGGTAGCGCTCGTAAAGGGCCGGAAGGCGCGGGGTGAGCCAGAGCGTGCCGAAGCCGGTGGTGGCGGTGACCCGCAGCTCGCCGAAGACCTCCTCCTCGCTGTCGCGGATGCGGGCGGCGGCGGTATCGAGCCGGCGGTTCATCACCTGGGTGGCGTCGAACAGCAGCTCGCCCTGCTCGGTGAGAATCAGCCCCCGTGCGTGACGATGGAAAAGGGTGGCATTGAGGCTCTCTTCCAGCGACCGAATCTGCCGCGAGACCGCCGATTGCGACAGGCCGAGCGTCTCACCCGCATGGGTGAGCGAGCCGGCATCCGCCACGGCGTGAAATATTCTGAGCTTGTCCCAATCCATCCTGAACCAATCATCAAAATCCGAAGCGCTTGCGGCGCAGCATCCTTATGCACGTCGGGACCCTAGGCGCAAATGGTTAACCACCGCACAATTCTGTTTGTAGGTCAGAAATTATGACCTAAGTTCATGATATACTCGCGACTGGGAGGAAGCGCGTAATGACCAGGCAGGACGTAAGTCTCACCGACCGTTTCGACCTCGAGAAAACCCCCGTTCTGCTGAACGGCACGCAGGCGCTGGTGCGGCTGATGCTGATGCAGAAGGCCCGCGACAGGGCGGCGGGGCTGAACACCGCAGGCTATTGCACCGGCTATCGCGGCTCGCCGCTGGGCGGGGTGGATCAATGGATGACCAGGGCCGGCAAGGTGCTGGCCGCCCATGACGTGCGCTTCGAGCCGGGGCTGAACGAAGACCTCGCGGCCACCGCGCTCTGGGGCAGCCAGGCGGCGGAGTTGCGCGGCGAGGGCAAGTTCGACGGGGTCTTCGGGCTCTGGTACGGCAAGGGGCCGGGGGTGGACCGCACCGGCGACGCGATGCGCCACGCCAACATGGCCGGCACCAGCCCGCACGGCGGCGTGCTGATGGCGATGGGCGATGACCACACCGGCGAGAGCTCGACCACCTGCCACCAGTCCGACTGGGCGCTGGTGGACGTGCATATGCCGGTGCTCAGCCCGGCGGGCGTTCAGGAAATTCTCGATTACGGCATCTATGGCTGGGCGTTGAGCCGCTATGCCGGTGTCTGGGTCGGGCTGAAGGTGATGAAGGACACGGTGGAGGCGACCTCGGTGGTGGATGGCAACCCCGACCGGCTGAGCTTTGTTGCGCCCGACTTCAAGCTGCCCGAGGGCGGGCTGAACATCCGGCTGGGCGATCACTGGATCGCGCAGGAGGAGCGCCTGTTGGCGCACAAGCGCTTTGCGGCGGAGGCCTTTGCCAACGCAAACCGGATCGACCACCGGATGCACGGCAAGCCGGGGGCCAGGATCGGGTTCGTGGCGGCGGGCAAGAACTGGCTCGACCTCTGCCATGCGCTCGAGCTTCTGGGCATCGACGGCGAGGAGGCCGAGCGCTTGGGGGTGACCACCTACAAGGTGGGCCAGGTCTGGCCGCTCGACATGAAGGGCTTTCACGACTGGGCCGAGGGGCTCGAGGTGATCGTGGTCGTGGAAGAGAAGCGCAAGCTGATCGAGGTGCAGGTCAAGGAAGCGATCTTCGACGACCGCCGGGGCCGGCGGGTCTATGGCGGGATGAAGAACGGCGAGGTGCTGTTTCCCAACCACTTTGCGCTCGATCCCAACCAGATCGCGCTGGAACTGGGGCAGATTCTCATCGAGGAGGATTGCGGGACCGACCGGATCAAGGCCGGGATGGCGCGGATCGAGAGCGCGCGGATGGCCGACAACGCGCCCGATATCGCGGCGCGGCTGCCCTATTTCTGCGCCGGGTGCCCGCATAACACCTCCACCAGGCTGCCCGATGGCAGCGAGGCGGGGGCGGGCATCGGCTGCCATTTCATGGCGCGCTGGATGGACCGCTCGACCGACCGCTTTACCCAGATGGGGGCGGAGGGTGTGAACTGGGTCGGCGAGGCGCCGTTTTCCAAGCGCGAACACCTGTTTCAGAACCTGGGCGACGGCACCTACAACCACTCCGGAACGCTGGCCATCAGGGCGGCGCTGGCGGCGGGCACCAACATCACCTTCAAGATCCTGTTCAACGACGCGGTGGCCATGACCGGCGGCCAACCCAACGAGGGTGACCTTTCGCCCCAGCAGATCGCCCGCGAGGTGCTGGCGATGGGGGTGAAGGAGGTGGCGCTGGTCTACGACGAGAAGGAAGACGTGGATTTTGCGGCCTTCCCGAAGGAGGTGAGCCGGCACGAGCGCGCCGAGCTGGAAGATGTTCAGGAAAAGTTCAGCAAGATCAAGGGCGTGTCGGCCATCATTTACGTGCAGACCTGCGCCGCGGAGAAGCGGCGGCGGCGCAAGCGCGGCACCTTCCCGGATATCGACCGGCGGGTGTTCATCAACACCGATGTCTGCGAGGGCTGCGGCGATTGCGGGGTGCAGAGCAACTGCGTGGCGATCCTGCCGAAGGAGACCGAGCTGGGCCGCAAGCGCGAGATCGACCAGAGCGCCTGCAACAAGGATTTCTCCTGCCTGAACGGCTTCTGCCCCAGTTTCGTGACGATCGAAGGCGCCAAGGTGAAGAAGGCGCCGGAGAAGGCGGTGGATCTGCCCGACCTGCCGGAGCCGGTGCTGCCCGCGATCGAGGGCACCCATAACATCGTCATCACCGGCGTCGGCGGCACCGGGGTCGTTACCGTGGGCGCGGTGCTGGCGATGGCGGCCCATGTCGACGGCAAGGGCGTGGGGATGATCGAGATGGCCGGGCTTGCGCAGAAGGGCGGTGCGGTGCATATCCACATGCGCATCGCCGAGACGCCCGAGGCGATCAACGCGATCCGGGTCAGCACCGGCGAGGCCAACGCGGTGATCGGCGGCGACCTGGTGACCACGGCGGGGGCCAAGACGCTGGGCCTGATGCGAGTGGGCCAGACCGGCGCAGTGGTGAACGCGGCCGATATCATCACCGGGCATTTCACCCGCGACATCAACTTCAAGCTGCCGCATGACAGGATGGTGCTCGCGCTTCAGGCCAGGTTGAAGGACGGGCTGCAACTCTTTGATGCGCAGGCGCTTTCGCGCGTTTTGCTGGGCGACAGCATCTATTCCAACATGATGATCCTCGGCGCGGCCTGGCAGGCCGGGCTGGTGCCGGTGACCCATGAGGCGCTGATGCGGGCGATCGAGCTGAACGGGCAGGCGGTGCAGGGCAACAGACGGGCCTTCGAGATCGGTCGCTGGGCCGTGGCGGAGCCGGAGGCGGCGGGCGCGATGCTCGCACCCGAGGCGCCTGCCGAGAAGACGCTGGCCGAGCGCATCGCCTTCCGCGAAGCGCATCTCGAGGCCTGGGGCGACGCCGAGACGGCGCGGCGCTACCGCGCGCTGGTGGACCGCGCGCCGGATGACGAGATGAAGCTGGCGCTGGCGCAGGGCTACCACAAGCTGCTGGCCTACAAGGACGAGTACGAGACCGCGCGGCTGCTGCTCGACACCGAGGCCAAGGCGGCGGAGGTCTTCGAGGGCGACATGCGGTTCAGCTACCACCTCGCCCCGCCGATCTTTGGCACCAAGGGGCCGGGCGGCCGCCCGAAGAAGCGCCAGTTCGGGCCGTGGATGCGGCGCGGGCTGAAGCTGCTGGCGGGGATGAAGGGGCTGCGAGGCACGCTCCTCGATCCGTTCCGCCATGGCCACGAGCGCAAGCTGGAGCGGGCTCTGATCGCGCAGTACGAGGCCGACATGGGCGAGGTGCTGACGGGGCTGCGCCCGGAGAACCGCGCCGCCGCCCTCGCGCTGGCCGAGCTGCCGCTCACCATCCGGGGCTTCGGCCCGGTCAAGCTGGCCAATGCGGAGACGGCTGCAAAGCGGCGCGCAGAACTGCTCGCCGCCTTCCGGAACCCGGAGGAGGGGCTGCGGCAGGCCGCCGAATAGGCTGCCTGCGCTCTAGCCGGAAGCATCCTGAGTGTGTTGCCGGGGGGCGTGAGGGCCCCCCGTTGCACAACCGCCCCAACCGCTGTCACGCTCCGGTTACGAAATCGTCATAGAGCCTTTCCAGATCGGCTCTCGGGCCGTATTTTGCGGCATGAGAACAAGGGAGAGGCCCATGGCCCAGCGGCACCAGGTCGCCCGTGACATCACCTACGCCAATTCGGTGCGCTCCAAGCCGGGGCGCGCCTTCGTGAAGATCCTCGAGAACGCCACCGGGCGGCTCGGGCTGATCCGGCGGGCGAATGGCTACGAGCATGACGTGGCGGGCGGCGCGGACTTCTGGGAGGTGATCGTGCGGCGCTACGGGCTGAGCCTGAACGTCACCCGCGGCAGCCTCGACACCATCCCCCGGACGGGCCCGCTGGTGCTGGTGGCCAACCATCCCTACGGCATCCTCGACGGGCTGATGATGGGGCACATCCTGAGCCAGACGCGGGGCGATTTTCGCATCCTCGCGCATCAGGTCTTCAAGCGCTCGGAGGAGCTGAACAAGGTGATCCTGCCGATCGACTTCGACGGCACCCGCGAGGCGCAAGAGATCAACCTGCGCACCCGGCGCGAAGCGCTGGCCTATCTCGGGCAGGGCGGGGCGATCGGGGTGTTTCCGGGCGGGACGGTCAGCACCTCGGCCCGGCTGCTCTCGCGGCCGCTCGATCCGGGCTGGCGGCGGTTCACCGCCAAGATGATCGCCAAGTCGGGCGCCACGGTGGTGCCGGTGTTCTTCGAGGGGGCCAATTCGCGCCTGTTCCAGATGGCCAGCCACATCCACTCGACCCTGCGCATCGCGCTGCTGATCAAGGAGTTCCGCGCGCGGGTGGACGAGCCGGTGGAGATTGCCGTGGGCGCGCCCATCCCGCAGCATGAGATCGCCGCGCGGGCCGGCGATCCGAAAGCTCTGATGGATTTCCTGCGCGAGGCGACGTATAGCCTCTCGGGCAAGCCGGTTCGCGCCCGCGAATACGGCAAGGAATTCGAAGAACATCACAAGGCGTAAGCCCACATGGCGGTTGGCGTTTTCGACAGTGGCATCGGTGGCCTCACGGTGCTGGACGCGGTGCAGAAGCGGCTGCCCGAGCAGGCGTTCGTCTACTATGGCGACCACGCCCACAGCCCCTATGGGGTGCGCACCGCCGACAACATCCACGAGCTGACCCGCGCCGCCGTGGAGCGGCTGTGGAACGAGGGCTGCGACCTTGTCGTGCTGGCCTGCAACACCGCGAGCGCCGCGGCCTTGCGGCGGATGCAGGAGGCGGGCGTGCCTCAGGGCAAGCGGGTGCTGGGCGTTTTCGTGCCGCTGATCGAGGCGCTGACCGAGCGGCAGTGGGGCGACAACTCGCCCCCGCGCGAGGTGGCGGTGAAGCATGTGGCGCTCTTTGCCACCCCGGCCACGGTGGCCTCGCGGGCGTTTCAGCGCGAGCTGGCGTTTCGGGCCATTGGCGTGGATGTCGAGGCGCAGGCCTGCGGCGGCGTGGTGGATGCCATCGAGGATGGTGACATGATCCTGGCCGAGGCGCTGGTGCGCAGCCATGTGGACGCGCTGAAGCGCAAGATGCCGCAGCCGGAGGCGGCGATCCTTGGCTGCACCCATTATCCGATCATGGAGGCGGCCTTCCAGGAGGCGCTGGGGCCCGAGGTGAGCGTGTATTCGCAGGCCAGCATCGTGGCCGAGTCGCTGGCCGATTACCTCGGCCGCCACCCCGACAAGCGCGGGGAAGGCACCGAGACCAGGTTTCTCACCACCGGGGACCCGCGCAAGGTCACCGACCAGGCGACCCGGTTTCTGCGACGAAAGGTCGAGTTCATCTCGGCCTGACCAGAAGTTGAATTTCAGCCCGCCTGACTTCAGCTTACACAACGCAAGACCAAGGATAGACGCATGACCGCAAAAATCGCCATTCTCGGCGCGTCCGGCTATACCGGCGCCGAACTCGTGAGGATCATCGCCTCCCACCCCGGCATGGAGGTTGCGGCGCTGGCTGCCGACCGCAAGGCGGGGATGGCGATGCGCGACGTGTTCCCGCACCTGGCGCATCTCGACCTGCCGACGCTGGTGACGATCGACGAGATCGACTTTTCCGCCATCGACCTGTGCTTCTGCGCCCTGCCGCACGTGACCTCGCAGCAGGTTATCCCCGGTCTGCCGGCCGATCTGAAGGTGGTGGACCTCTCCGCCGACTTCCGGCTGCGCGACCCGGCCGCCTATGAAAAATGGTACGGCCAGCCGCACCAGGCGGTGGAGCTGCAGAAGGAGGCTGTTTATGGCCTCACCGAGTTTTACCGCGAGGAGATCCGGGGGGCGCGCTTTGTGGCGGGCACCGGCTGCAACGCGGCGACGGGGCTGTTTTCGCTGGTGCCGCTGTTCCGGGCCGGGCTGATCGACCCCGACTCGGTGATCCTCGACATGAAGGTGGGGGTTTCGGGCGCCGGGCGGAGCCTGAAGGAGAACCTGCTTCACGCCGAGCTGAGCGAAGGCTGGATGCCCTATGCGGCGGGCGGCAAGCACCGGCACCTGGGCGAGTTCGACCAGGAGTTCAGCCTGGCCGCGGGCCGCGAGGTGCGAGTGCAGTTCACGCCGACGCTGCTGCCGGCCAACCGGGGCATCCTCTCGGCGGCTTATGTGCAGGGCGATGCGGCGGCGCTGCACGCGGCACTGGTTGAGGCATATCAAGACGAGCCGTTCCTGCATGTGCTACCCATGGGCCAGGTGCCCTCGACCCGCTCGATCCGCGGCTCGAACATGGTGCATCTGGGCGTGGCGGCCGAGCGGGCCAAGGGCCGGGCGACCGTGTTTGCCGCGCTCGACAACCTGACCAAAGGGTCCAGCGGGCAGGCGGTGCAGAACGCCAACCTGATGCTGGGGCTGGAGGAGACCGAGGGGCTGATGATGGCCCCGTTGTTCCCGTGAGGTGATGCGATGGCCGGACTGAAAGGGCTGAAGAAGAAGCGGCGGGTGCAGGTGCTGATGGTGGCCGCCGTGGCGCTGCTGCTCTCGGCGGGCCTCATCGGCTACGGCTTTCGTGACGGCATCAACTTCTTCCGCTCGCCCAGTCAGGTGATGGAGAGCCCGCCCGCGCCCAACGAGGTGTTCCGCATCGGCGGGCTGGTGGAGGAGGGCTCCATCGTGCGCGGCGAAGGCGAGACGATCCGGTTTTCGGTGACCGATGGCGGCGCCACCGTGCCGGTGGCGTTTACCGGGATTCTGCCCGACCTCTTTGCCGAGGGGCAGGGGATGGTCGGCACCGGCAGCTACGACGGGCAGGTTTTTGTTGCCACCGAGATTCTCGCCAAGCATGACGAGACCTACATGCCCAAAGAGGTCGTGGACGCGCTGAAGGAACAGGGCGTTTACGTGGAGCCCGAGCCGGAATCGTGATCGGCACGCGGGCTGCGGGTCAGCCGACGGCGCCCTCCACCAGCAGGTCGTTGGTGGCATTGGTCGCAAGCTCGGTGTAGGTGCCGCGGATCGCGCTGAAGACGGCGGCCTTTGTCTTGCTGCGGACGAGCACGGTGTGCTCGTGGGTGAGCACCTCGACGATGGGTTCATTCGGGTCCCAGAGAACCCACTCGAGGCGCGACACGTGAAGGCACCAGATTTTGGTGTCGGAACGGACGTAGATGGTATCGGGGTCGATCATCTTCTGCTCGCCGCCATCCCCGACGACGAGGCGGAACCCGCCCAGGACACCGCCGCCGCCCCCGGCACCGCCAGCTCCTCCCGCTCCGCCGGCGCCCCCTGCGCCACCCGCTCCGGCTCCTGCACCGGCTCCGGCTCCGGCGCCCTGGGCGCCGATCAGGGCGGCGAGGGCCTTGAGCTTGCAGCAGAGCGCCTCCTCATATTGCTCGATCTCTTCGGGCGTCGCCGTGGCCGGGTCGGGCGGGTTGTCCATCCGCTCGATCAGGTCGTCGATCAGCCGGCGCGTTATGTCGCCGACGTCGGGTGTATCGGGGGGCGGGTCCTCGGCGTCGTTCTTGGCCTTCTCGGCCGCATCCTCGGCGGCCTTCTTTTCGCGCATGACCTCGGCTTGAATGGCCGCGCCCACCGGGCCCTTGAGGCCCTCGAGCAGATCGTCGGCGCCGGGGAACTCCTCGCCGCCAGACATCTCCTTGAAGAGCGCCATCTTTTTCTGGATTTTCCCGATTTCGCCGGCGAGATCGGAAATGGCTTTGAAACCGTCATACGGGGTCATGGTCAACACCTCCTGATGGAAATACCTCAGGAGTATACCACGATTCCGCGAAAACTTGACGCTACGTCAGCCGGACAGGGCGTCAGGCTCCGAAGACCCGCTTGAAGATCGTGTCGACGTGCTTGGTGTGATAGCCCATGTCGAACTTCTCGTTGATGGCCTCGACGCCCAGGGCCTTCACCACGTCTTCGTCGGCCAGCAGCTGCTCGCGGAAATCGACACGCTCTTCCCAGACCTTGAGCGCGTTGCGCTGGACCATGGCGTAGGCGTCCTCGCGGCTGACGCCGGCCTGGGTGAGGGCGAGGAGGACGCGCTGGCTCATCACGAGGCCGGGGAACCTGTTCATGTTTTCCAGCATGTTCTCGGGGAAGATCAGCATCTTGTCGATCACGCCGGTGAGGCGTTTGAGGGCGAAGTCCAACGTGATGGTGGCGTCGGGGGCGATACCGCGCTCGACCGAGCTGTGCGAGATGTCGCGCTCGTGCCAGAGGGCCACGTTCTCCATCGCGGGGATCACCGTCATCCGGACAAGCCGGGCGAGTCCGGTGAGGTTTTCGGTCAGGACCGGGTTCTTCTTGTGGGGCATGGCGGAGCTGCCCTTCTGACCCATGGAGAAGAACTCGGCCCCCTCCAGCACCTCGGTGCGCTGCATGTGGCGGATCTCGATGGCCACGTTCTCGATGCTGCTGGCAATGACGCCCAGCACGGCGAAGAACATGGCGTGGCGGTCGCGGGGGATCACCTGGGTGGAGATCGGCTCGGGCTTGAGGCCGAGCTTGGCGCAGACGTGCTCCTCCACGCGCGGGTCGATGTTGGCGAAGGTGCCGACGGCGCCGGAGATGGCGCCGGTGGCGATTTCGTCACGGGCGGCGGCGAGGCGGGCCTTGTTGCGATCCATCTCCGCGTAGAAGCGGGCGAAGGTGAGGCCCATGGTGGTGGGTTCGGCGTGGATGCCGTGGGACCGGCCGACGCGGACGGTATCCTTGTGCTCGATGGCACGCTTCTTGAGGGCGGCGAGCAGCCCGTCCATGTCATCGAGCAGGATGTCGGCGGCGCGGGTGAGCTGGACGTTGAGGCAGGTGTCGAGCACATCCGAGGAGGTCATGCCCTGGTGGACGAAGCGGGCCTCCTCGGAACCCACATGCTCGGCGAGGTGGGTGAGAAAGGCGATGACGTCGTGCTTGGTGACGGCCTCGATCTCGTCGATGCGGGCGACGTCGAACTCCACGTCCTTCGCCTTCCAGACGGCCTTGGCATTCTCGCGCGGGATCACGCCGAGATCGGCCATGGCGTCGCAGGCGTGGGCCTCGATCTCGTACCAGATGCGGAACTTGGTGGCGGGCTCCCAGATGGCGGTCATTTCGGGGCGGGCGTAGCGGGGGATCATCGGGGCGGCCTTTCGCGTCTGGTCAGCGGTCGTGGGCGAGATACACTCGGGGGGGCACGGCAACAAGAGGGGTGCGGCGATACGGGCCTTGGCGGCTTGGGCGATGATGGCGGGCGCGGCGCTGGCGGAGGGGCCGGAGGGCGGGCCGGAGCTGGGGTTTTTCGAAGGCCGCTACGAGGTGGTGGGGCGCGGGCCGGACGGTGGGCTGGTGGAAGACCCGGTCAGGCTGGTGGTCGAGGGCGAGGCCCTGCGGGCGGAGGGCTGTGCCGGCCCGGCAGGGCGCCTGGCCTGGGGGAGGGTGCATGAGAGCTGGCGGCTGAAAGGGGACATCCTTGGCTGGGAGGTGCGCTGCACCTATGCGGTGGATGCGGGGAACTATCCGCAGCTTCTCTGTGCCGGGCCGGATGCCGTTCGGCTCATGGCCTGGCCCGAGCCGGAGTTCGGCGGGCCGCTGACCTGCCCGTGACGGGCGAGCAGGACACGCGGTAGGCGGCATGGCGAAGGGCCGGGCCTGCCTGTTGCCCGGGCCGGGCAGCGCATGGGCGGGCTTCGGGGGAGTGTCGCATTTTCGCAATGGTTCTACCCAAGGGCGAGTTTTTGCCCCATTGTTGACACTGCGTCAGGGCAGGGTGCGGCCGATCGAAACGGACCGTGGAGAGACACCATGAAGCCCTTTGCAAGGATCCTCGCGCTGTTGGTGGCCGGCCTCGCGCTGCCCCAGGGCGCCGAAGCGCAGGTGCGGCTGGAGACCTCGGGACAGCTGGCGCTGGCCCGGAAGGCGGCGCTGCGCCCGGCCCAGGAGGCGGCGCTGTCGCGGTTCAGGCAGTCGCACGACTACTACGGTGCCTTCTACGTGAGCCGGGGCTCGGAGGCCTCGCATGGCCATGCGGGCGCAAGCTCGCTGGCTGCGGCCAGCACGATCGCGAAGATGGGCTGCGAGCGCAAGTCGCGCGGGCCCTGCGTGTTGCAGGCCGTCATCGTGCCGAAGAGCGCAAACACCGGCCCCAAGGGGCGCATCGACATCTCGGGCACGCTGGCCAATGTGATGGACGACCGGTTCGACAGCCTGCAGCGCGGCCGCTGGACGGCCTTTGCCACGGCGCCTGAAGGGGCCTGGGGCGCGGCCAACAACCTGAGCCGCGGTGCGCAGGCCGAGGCGCAGGCGCTTGGCCAGTGCCGCGCCGCCGCCTCGAAGGCGCGGGGCGCCTATCCGGCCACGATGGCGCGGGCGATGGCGGCGCGCGGCATGTTCGGGTGCAGCACGGTGCTGGTCCTCCAGAAATAATTGCAGGCGGCGGGGTGGCTCAGCCCTTCTCGCCGCGCGAGAGCGCCACGACGCCGGTGCGGGCCAGCTCGGTCAGGCCGAGGGGGCGCATCAGGTCGGCGAAGGCGTCGATCTTCTCGGAGGTGCCGGTCATCTCGAAGATGAAGCTCTTCAGCGTGCTGTCGACCACGTTGGCGCGGAAGATGTCGGCCAGCCGCAGGGCTTCGACCCGCTTCTCGCCCTCGCCGGCGACCATGAAGAGGGCCAGCTCGCGCTCGACCGCGGGGCCTTCGACCGTGAGATCGTGCACCTCGTGGACCGGCACCAGCCGCCCGAGCTGCGCCTTGATCTGCTCGATGATCGAGGGCGTGCCGGTGGTGACGATGGTGATGCGCGAGCGGTGGCCCTGGTGGTCGACCTCGGCCACGGTGAGGCTCTCGATATTGTAGCCCCGGCCCGAGAACAGCCCGATCACCCGCGCCAGCACCCCGGCCTCGTTCTCGACCAGCACGGCGAGCGTGTGGGTCTCGATCACCTCGGCGTTCGGGTCCTTCAGGTCGTAGGCGGAATGCTTGGACAGACCCTTTTTCAGTTTCAGCGCGGCCATGGATGGCACCTCCTCGTTCTGGGCGTGGTTTTGCGGCTCGGGCGGGGATTGTCAATGATCGGCGCTTGACGGAACGTCAGCCCCGCGCTCATGCTGGCCGCATTGAGAGGAACTGATTTATGTATCCGGGCCAGCCGACGACCTGCGATTATTGCGGCGCCGAGATGGGGCCGGTGCGCCGTTCGATCCTGCGCCATTGCGGCAAGCTCGCCTGCATGTCCGAGGATGCGCGCACCGCCAGTGCAAGGCTCGCGGCGGAGCTCGACGAGACGGCGGCGCGTCGGCGAAAGCGGTTCAGGGAGGCGCGGCCCGACCTGCTGGAACGGGTGGCGCAGGAGGCGGGTTGTGCGCCCGAGCAGGTGCGGATCGAGCCGATGCCGCATTACCCGCCCAACATGGTGCCCCTCGACGAGGAGCGGCGCGCGACCTTCCTGGCGCATCTCGACGAGGTGCTGGCCCAGGCCTTTGCCACGACCCCGGAGGAGGCCGCGCGGGAATACCCGCCGCATCCGGTGGACCCGGGCGAGCCGCCGCAGGCCACGCCGGCCTGTGCCACCTGTCGCGGGTTCTGCTGCCGCCCGGGAGGCAAGCACAATGCGTTTCTGACGCTGGCGGTGATCCAGGGCTTCCGGGTTGCGGACCCCGACATCGGAGCGGACACCCTGCGCGACCGCTACGAGGAACGGCTGTCGGACAGCATCGCCGAGGGCGGCTGCGTGTTTGCCGGCCCTGAGGGCTGCACCCTCGAGCGGAGCTGGCGTGCGCCGATCTGCAACCGGTTTCATTGCGGAACCCTCTCGCGCAGTCTCGACCGGATGAAGGCGGATCCGCCGGAGGGGCCGGTGGTGTTTCCGGGGTTCACCGAGGGCGGCGGCATGGGCGTGGTCAGCGTCATGGAGCAGGACGGGAGCTGGCGGGAGCTGGAGGAGTGATCCGGCCGATGTTTAGCACGAAGTCGGCGCCCTGGTAGAAGCCCTGGCCATCGGCCTGGATCAGGCCCTGGTGGGCGGCGTCGAGCGCATCCCAGAACGGGTCGAGATCGTTCAGCACGTCATCGGTGGAGCGGCCATGGAACAGCACCTGGGCGCAGAGGATGGCGGTGCAGCTGCCGAGCGTTGCGGTGACCAACGCCTTGTCGCCGGAACCCAGGGCCACCTTTTCGAGATACTCCGCGATCTCGGCGTCGAAGGTGCCGTCGCCCGGTGTGTTCAGCTCCAGCTCGGCCAGGGGCGTCTCGCCCGTGCAGAGCAGGGCGAAGGGGGGCGCGAGGTTACGCAGGGCCAGGCCCGGCGGCAGCGGCAGGGTTGCCAGTGCCGGGGCGGGCGAGGTGAAGAAGAAGCGCATGCGGTGGGGCATGGGGCGTTCCTTGGCGCGGCCCCTCGGGGAGGCTACGAATTCTGGGCTAGATCATCCAACTGGCAAAGCGCCGTTACCGGAGTGTGGTTGGCTTCCTTCTCGTGGCTACCAGAGGCCAAGACACTAAAGACTGAGCAACTGTGAGGTATAGCCATCCATCGGATTTCCGCAGGAAATCTCCCATATGCCATTTGTCAGCCGAACCAGCGTCATGGAACTGGTGTAGAAGACACTACCGTTAGGATCTCGGTACCTGTAGTAAACCGTAAACGTGTTGTCTTTTCGGTCGTGAACGCCCACGAAATTCAGCGGGGGCTTGCACTTCCGCATAGAGCTGGCGTTCTTTGCGATGACCTCAAACGGCGGAACGGCAAAGGACTGATATAAGTCTGCGGCGGCAGTCTCGGCCATCAAGGTTGCCGCCACAAGTGACCCGAAAAGGGCGCTCACGTTTTTCATCTCGATCTCTCCAGAGTTAAACCAGCACCGCGCCGCCTTCCTTGATCGCGTCGGAGGTGGAGGCGCCGGAGAGCAGCATCTTGTTGTGCGGCTCGCCCGACGGGATCATCGGGAAGCAGTTCTCGTGCTTTTCCACCAGGCAGTCGAAGATCACCGGCCCGTCGTGCTCGAGCATCTCCATGATGGCGTCGTCGAGCTCGGCCGGGTCGGAGATGCAGAAGCCCTTGGCGCCAAAGGCCTCGGCGAGCTTCACGAAGTCGGGCAGGGCCTCGGACCAGCTGTGCGAATAGCGCTCGCCGTGCAGCAGTTCCTGCCACTGGCGGACCATGCCGAGGCGCTCGTTGTTGAGGATGAACTGCTTGACCGGCAGGCGATACTGGGAGGCGGTGCCCATCTCCTGCATGTTCATCAGCCAGGAGGCCTCGCCCGCCACGTTGATGACCAGCGCCTCGGGATGGGCGATCTGCACGCCGATGGAGGCGGGCAGGCCGTAGCCCATGGTGCCGAGGCCGCCCGACGTCATCCAGCGGTGGGGTTCGTCGAAGCCCAGGAACTGGGCCGCCCACATCTGGTGCTGCCCCACCTCGGTGGTGATGTAGCGGTCGCGGCCCTTGGTCAGGGCCTCCAGCCGCTCCAGCGCGTATTGGGGCTTGATGCTTTTCTTGCTCGGCTCGTAGGAGAGGCAGCGCACCGCCTTCCACTCGGCGATCTGCTTCCACCATTTCTGGAGGCCGGCCTTGTTGGTCTTGCGGCCGCGCGACTTCCAGATGCGGAGCGCATCCTCGAGCACATGGCCCACGTCGCCGACGATCGGGAAGTCGACGTGGATCACCTTGTTGATCGAGGAGGGGTCGATGTCGATATGGGCCTTCTGGCTGTTCGGCGAGAAGTCGGACACGCGGCCGGTGATGCGGTCATCGAAGCGGGCGCCGACGTTGATCATCAGGTCGCAGCCGTGCATGGCGAGGTTGGCCTCGTAGAGACCGTGCATGCCCAGCATGCCGAGCCACTCCTTGCCCGAGGCCGGGTAGGCGCCCAGCCCCATCAGGGTGGAGGTGATGGGAAAGCCGGTTTCGGTGACGAACTCGCGCAGCAGCTGGCTGGCGGCCCGGCCGGAGTTGATGACCCCGCCGCCGGTGTAGAAGACCGGGCGCTCGGCCTGTTCCATGGCCTCGACCAGCGCGGTGATCATCTCGGCATCGCCCTTCACGCGCGGGGCGTAGTGGCTCTGCATCTGCTTGGGGCCGGTGTAGTTGCCCGAGGCGAACTGCACGTCCTTGGGGATGTCGATCAGCACCGGGCCGGGGCGGCCGGAGGTGGCCACGTGGAAGGCCTCGTGGATGGTGTGGCTGAGGTCGTCGGTGTCCTTCACCAGCCAGTTCATCTTGGTGCAGGGGCGGGTGATGCCCACGGTGTCGGCCTCCTGGAAGGCGTCGGAGCCGATGGCGAAGGTCGGCACCTGGCCGGTGAGCACGATCATCGGGATCGAGTCCATCAACGCGTCGGTGATGCCGGTGACCGCATTGGTGGCGCCGGGGCCGGAGGTGACCAGCACCACGCCGGGCTTGCCGGTGGCGCGGGCATAGCCCTCGGCGGCATGGGTCGCGCCCTGCTCGTGGCGCACGAGGATGTGGCGGATGTCGTTTTGCTGGAAGATCTCGTCGTAGATCGGAAGGACTGCGCCGCCGGGGTAGCCAAACACGACCTCCACGCCCTGATCCTTCAGGGCCTGGACCACCATTTTTGCTCCGGTCATCTGACGTGCCATCTTTTCATCTCCACTCTGGCGTCATCCGCGATTCGCATAAAAAAACCCCCGATCCGGGTCGGGGGCGCATGGGGAAGTCATTGAGCTTTCCGGTGGTTACCGGCCCATGCGCCTTTCTCCTACGATGACAAGAAGGCTATCCACCTTGTCGGGTCTCCTGCAAATTCGTGGGGGTTGAATACGGCGCGGGGGCTGGGGCGTCAACCGGGTTTGTGGAGAAAGTTTCTTGCCGGGCGGGAAATGGGTAATTTTGTTTCAGAAGGCGCGCGCGTGGGAGGGGTTGGCGCCTGTGCCGGCCTGCAAAGGGACCCATCGGGGCGGTTCATGCGTTGGCGCTGGTACCGGGGGATGCGGGGGCCATGCGGGGGCCATGCCGGAACGGACCGCGCAATGACGAGAACCAGGACGACAGGGGACAGAACCACGTGAACGACGACGCCTTCTTTTCCTTCGCGCCCTATCACCTGACCCTCGCGCTGGTGGGCGCGGTGGTGGTGGCGGCGCGGTGGCTGCCGCGGCTGGTGTCCAGCCGCGAGCCGGCGGCGGCGCCGCTGATGATCCTGATGGGGGCGGGGGCGGTGCTGCTGGTGCCGCAGATGGCGCTGATGCCCGATCCGCGCGAGGCGCCGCGGGCCTGGGAGCTGGTGAGCGAGCTGACGGTGATCGTGGCGCTCTTTGGCGCGGGGATGCGGATCGACAGCCTGCGTCCGTGGCGGCGGTGGTGGCCAACCGCGCGGCTGCTGCTGCTGACGATGCCCTTGACGATCCTCGCGGTGGCGTTGATGGGCTTCTGGCTCGGCGGGCTGACGGTGGCGGGGGCCTTGCTGCTGGGGGCGGTGCTGGCGCCGACCGATCCGGTGCTGGCCGCCGATGTGCAGGTCGGCCCGCCGCATGAGGGGGAAGAGCACCCGGTGCGCTTTACCCTCACCACCGAGGCGGCGCTGAACGACGGGCTGGCCTTTCCCTTTGTCTATCTGGGGCTGATCGTGGCGGCGCAGGGCGTCGCGCCGGAGAGCTGGTTGGCGGAATGGCTCGCGCTCGACGTGATCTATCGCATCGCGGTGGGCGTGCTGATGGGCTGGGTCGGGGGCCGGCTTCTGGGGTTGGCGCTGTTTCGCCTGCCGCGCAATGCGGTGCTGGCCGAAACGGGCTCTGGCGTGGTGGCCTTTGCCGGCGTGCTGCTCTGCTACGGATCGACGGAACTTGTGGAGGGCTACGGCTTCATCGCGGTGGCGGTGCTTGGCCTCACCCTGCGCAGGGTCGAGGAGGATCACCACTTTCACCGGCGGCTGCACGACTTCTCGGAATCGATCGAACATGCGCTGACGGCGGTGCTCCTGGTGGCGCTCGGCACAATGCTGCCGCTGTTGCTGGCCGATCTGGACTGGACCCATGTGGCCATCGCGCTGGCCCTGATCCTGGTGGTGCGGCCGGTGGCGGGGTGGCTCGGGCTGGCCGGCTCCGACCTGAACCGGCGCAGCCGCGCGGTGGTGGCGGTCTACGGGGTGCGGGGGATCGGCTCGATCTATTACCTGTGCTACGCGGGCAGCCACATGGAGTTCGTCAACGAGGCGCAGATCTGGTCGCTGGTGGCGCTGGTGATCCTGCTGTCGACGCTGCTGCACGGCTTTAGCGTGGGCTGGGCGATGGACCGGCTCGACACGGACAGCGATCGGGACTGACAAAGGCGGGGGGCGGGCCGCCCTTGCGGGGCGGCCCGGTGAGCGCGGTCTTACATCCAGTAGAGCGGGGCGCCGTAGTGCTCATGCGCGCGGCGCTCCCAGGTGCGGTCGCGGTGCCAGCTCTCGTGCCGCTCGGGCGCACCTTTCACCTGCTCTTCGGTGATGTCGGTCACGAAGCCGTCGCGGGCGGTGTCGTAGTGAAGCGCGGCCCAGGGGATCGGGTAGTAGTCTTCGCCGAGCCCGAGGAAGCCGCCGAAGCCCATCACGGCCCATCCGACGCGGCCGGACTGCTTGTCGATCATCAGGTGGTCGATCGAGCCGATGTGGGTGCCGTCCCGGCTGTAGACGGCGGTGCCGTTCACGTCGGACGACGACACGAGGCTGGCGGTGCTTTCTTCTGTTGCGGTGTTCATTTCTGGATCCTCCATTTGATGGGAGGTCAACCGGGCGGTCAGCCGGGCGGTTCCGGGCCGCGGCGCGGGGTAGGAACGAAGCCGCCGACGCGGCAGGCGGTGCCGCGGGTGGAACCGTTCGGTACGGGCGGACGTTTTCCACACAAGGGCGATCACGGCGTTTTGAGCCGCCGCGAGCGCCAAACTGAAATGGAGACATCCAATGCACGGAATCATCTATCTTGTCGGACTCGTGGTCGTGATCATGGCCGTCTTGTCGCTCATCGGGCTCGCTTGAGCCGGGCGATGGGGAGCACATGACATGACAGAACGCACAGAAACACTCACCCGAGCCTCGGCGCCGGCCTTCGCCCACGAAGGCAGCTACGTCGACTGGCCTGCGATCCTGGCCGGTGCGGTTGTCGCCTCGGCGGTCGGCTTCGTCTTTGCCACCTTCGGCGCGGCGCTCGGCCTCTCGATCATCTCGCCCTATGACGGCGACGGCAGCGCGATGGCCGCGGCGATCGCGGTCGGAAGCTGGATGCTCTGGACTACCATCTCCAGCTTTGCCACCGGCGGCTACATCGCCGGGCGGATGCGCCGGCGGGTGGATGGCGCGGGCGCCGACGAGGTCGGCGTGCGCGACGGCATCCACGGGCTCGCGGTCTGGGGCGTCGGTGTGCTGGTTGGCGCCTGGCTGCTCGGGATGACGGCAGGCACGACCGTTCAGGCCACCACCGAGGTGGCCGGTGCCGCCGCCACCGTTGTCGAGGAGGTCGCCCAGGTGACCACGGAGGGCGAGGCGGCGGCGCAGGTGGAAGCCACCACCGCCGAGGCCGCCGAGGTCAGCCCCGCCGAGGCGCGCGACGCGGCCGAGACGGCGCGGATCTACTCGGTGATCTCGGCCTTCGTTCTTGCCGCCTCGCTGATGATCGCGGGGGCCGCCGCCTACTGGGCTGCGAGCGTGGGCGGGCTGCACCGTGACGAGGGCCGGACCTTCGGGCATTTCGGCCGCTGGACATAGGAGGAAGAGAACCCATGAAAGCGATATTGCTCTGGCTGCTCGGCGTGCCGATCTGGATCATCCTTCTGTTCGTGATCTTCACCTGACCCGCCCCCAACCGATGACACTGCCGGCCCCGGATCATTCCGGGGCCGGCTCCGTCTGGGGCAGAAATATGTCCGCAGCACAAGAATTTGGAGGATGAGCTTCATCCAGATTGAAAGCGCTTTGATTCGGCGTCGCCCCGGCGCGCCGAACGGAGCGCGGACGGCCGCGCGATGTGATCGCTAACATCGGGGCGTGCGAGCCCGGATGACTGAAAATTGCCCGTTTCCGCTATGTCACTTCACAAAATTTGCGCAGCGCGCCCCGCTCTTTCTGTTTTCAAACAGGATCGCCCGGACTAGTGTGCCAACACTGTAAAACCGGCCCGGACAAAACCGGGCCGGAAGCATAATGAAGAGCAACAAGGGGAGGATCACCTATGGATCGCCGCTCTTTTCTGAAGACTTCCGCCCTCGGTGGTGGTGCAGCCGCCGCCGCAACGCTGGCCGCACCGGCCTATGCCCAGGGCAACCGGACGCTGACCATGGTCACCACCTGGCCGCGCGGCCTGGCGGGCGTGTGGGACTCGGTGGAACGGGTCGCCAACAACATCACGGCCGCCACCGACGGCCAGATCACCGTGGAAGCCAAGGCTGCCGGCGAACTCGTTGGTGCGCTCGAGAGCTTTGACGCCGTCGTGTCGGGTCAGGCCGACATGTACCACGGCGCCGACTACTACTGGGTTGGCCAGCACCCGGCCTGGGCCTTCTTCACCGCCGTGCCCTTCGGCATGACCGTGCCCGAGCTGATGACCTGGTACTACGGCCAGGACGGCATGGCGCTGCACCACGAGCTGGGCGAAGTCTTCGGCGTGAAGGCCTTCATCGCCGGTCAGACCGGCGCCCAGGGCGGCGGCTGGTACCGCAACGAGGTGAAGTCGGCCGACGACTTCAACGGCATGAAGTTCCGCATGCCCGGTCTTGGCGGCGAAGCGCTCTCCAAGCTCGGCGCCTCGGTGCAGGTGCTTCCGGGCGGCGAGATCTACCAGGCCCTCTCGACCGGTGCGCTGGACGCCACCGAGTGGATCGGCCCCTGGTCGGATGAAAAGCTCGGTCTGCAGGAAGTCTGCGACTTCTACTACCCGGCCGGCTTCCACGAGCCCGGCGCGGCGCTCTCCGTGGGCACCAACCTCGAGGTCTTCAACTCGCTGACCCCGGCGCAGCAGAAGACCGTCGAGCTGGCCTGCGCCGACGCGCACCAGGCCAACTACGCCCAGTTCATCGCCAACAACGGCCCGGCGCTGGCCCGGCTGAAGCAGGGCGGCACCCAGGTGAAGGAATTCACCCCGGATGTGTGGGACGCCTTTGGCAAGGCCTCGGTCGAGCTGCTGCAGGGTTACACCTCGGACGATCTCTTCGCCAAGATCCACACCTCTGCGATGGACTCGATGAAGTCGTCCTCGGGCTGGCTCTCGGTGTCCGACAGCTTCTACGCCACGCAGCGCGACCGCGTTCTGGCGGCGATGTAAGCCCAGGGGGCTCTTGCAAGAGGGCCCTTGAAAGACAGGGCCGCGTGCGGATAAACGCACGCGGCCATTTCACATAAGGGGGCAGGGCGTATGGGGACCGCGCTCATGTGGCTCATCCAGAACATCGGGATGGGCTTTTACAACATCTTCTATGCGATCACCCATCCGGGCTCGTGGCTGGACTGGAGCAACGGCGAAAGCCTGATGCGCTTCATCTACTACGGTGCCTCGGTCGAGTTTTTCTTCGCCGTCTTCGACATCTTCCTCGTCGTCACGGTGATCGGGATCATCTATCCGCGCGTCATGTGGGCCATCGTCCGTGGGCTGGAGTGGTTCGCCAACGGACTGGGCCGGCTGGTGGCCTGGATCGGCCTTCTGATGGTGCTGCAGCAGGTGATGGTGGTCTTCCTGCAATCGGTGTTCCGCTTCGGCGAGATAACCATCGCGCCCTTCGGCTTCGGCTTTACCCAGTCGGTGGGCTGGTTCTCCGAGGAACTGAAGCTCTACAACGCGATGATCGTGGCGCTCTGCGTCACCTATGCTTTCATCCAGGGCAGCCATGTGCGGGTCGACCTGATCTACGCCGTGGTGCGCTACCGGACCAGGAAGGTAATCGACATGGTGGGCAGCCTGCTCTTCATGGTTCCGGTGGCCGTGCTGACCTGGCTCTATGCCTGGTTCTTCCTGTGGCGGTCGCTGATCACGCCCAAGGTCAGCGCCTCCGAGGGGCTCGACCTGCTGATGCGCAAGTCGAAGATCGTCAAGTGGAACGTGGAGACCATCGGGTTTTCGCCGAACGGGTTCAACGGCTACTTTCTCTTCAAGATCCTGATGGTGGCCTTCTGCGGCCTCGTCATGCTGCAGGCGGTGGCGTACTTCTACCGCTCCTTCCGCGAGTTCGTGGAAGGGCCGGAGAGCGACGGCAAATATCTGGACAAAGACACCCTCGGAGAGGGTGAAGAAGCCTACGAAGGCACACACTAGGGGACGGGCAGATGATTTTCGGACTTGATGGCGTCGAGATCGGCCTGCTGATCGTTCTTGTCTGCCTCTTTGCAGGTATTCTATCCGGCTTCCCGGTGGCCTTTGCCATCGGCGGTGCCGGTATCATTTCCTTCGGGATCATCGCGCTGCTGGATGCGCAGGGCGTGCTGATTCACCAGGCGATCGACACCGGAACCCAGCAATACAGGGATATCCTGGCCTCGGGCGTCCACAGGGACGACATATCGGTGTTCCGATACCCCGAATTGCCGAGGGTGGAGGTCGCGCTGTTTCCGGGCGGCTGGGAGGATGCGATCAACCGCAACCTCTCCTTCGTGGTCAACCGGATGAACGAGCGGGTTTTTGCAGGCCAGTCGATCGAGACGCTGCTGGCGGTTCTGATGTTCGTGATGATGGGCATCGTGCTGGAGCGCTCGAAGATCGCCGAGGACCTGCTGACCACCATGGCGCGGGTCTTCGGGCCGCTGCCGGGCGGCCTTGCGGTTTCGGTCGTGGTCGTGGGGGCCTTCCTGGCCGCCTCGACCGGCATCGTCGGCGCGACGGTGGTGACGATGGGGCTGCTCTCGCTGCCCACCATGCTGCGCAACGGCTATTCGCCGGAGCTTTCGACCGGCGTGATCGCCGCCTCGGGCACCCTGGGCCAGATCATCCCGCCCTCCATCGTGATCGTGCTTCTGGGCACGCTGGCGGGCGATCTCTACTCGACCGCGCAGGAGGCCCGGGCGCAATCGGTGGGCTGCTCGGATGCGCTGACGCTGCTGGGCAAGCCGGCGGTGGTTTCGGTCGGCACGCTGTTCCAGGCGGCGATGCTGCCCGGCGTGATGCTGGCCATGCTCTACGCGCTCTATGCCTTCGGCTACGCGGTGGTGAACCCCTCCAAGGCGCCCTCGGTCCAGCTGGATGACGGCGCGGGTGGCGAGGTCATCACCAGGCGCGAGAGCCTGACGTGGTTCGTGGCGCTGCCGGTGGTGCTGGTAGGCGGCATGGTGCTGCTCGGGCAGCTCGGCGTGGTCGGCAGCCAGGTGGTGCGCGTGGTGCAGGCCGAGACCCATGGGGTCGCGGGCGGGCTGCTGCGCACCAACGTGAGCGAGCCCTGCCAGGCGGCGATGATCGAGCTGCACGGCCAGGAGCGCTGGGATGCCTCGGTGGCCGCCCGGGCCGCCGGTGTGCAGGACGAACCTGCGCCGACGGAGCAGGCGACCGAGGATGCCGCGCCGGACGAGGCCGCGCCGGTGCCCAACGCCCCGCCGATTGGCACGGGCGTTGCCACGCTGGCGGTGCTCTTCGGGCTGACCTTTCTGGTGGCCCGGGGCGTGGCGCCGAGTGCCAGCCCGATGCCGCTGATGGTGGGGGCAGGGGGCATTGCCCTGATGCTGCTGCTCGACGCCACGGTGATCCACTCGGGCATGTCCTCGGCGGAGACGCTGGTGATCCTGCTGATCCCGCTGATCATCATTCTGTGGGCGATGCGACATGCGGCCGGGCGGCTGGCTTCGAACGAGCTGATCCGGGTGGTCTTTCCGCCTCTGGTGCTGATCGTGGCGGTGCTGGGCTCGATCCTCGGCGGCATCACCAACCCGACCCCGGCCGCCGCCCTTGGCGCCGCCGGTGCCATCATGCTGGCGGCCTACCGCAAGCTGAAGGAAGAGGGCAGCTCGGGCCAGATGATCCTGGTCTCGGCCTATGCGACGATTCTGATGATCCTCGCGGGGGTGAACTTTGACCTGCGGATCAACCAGGAGACCGTGACCGTGGTGACCTGGCTGGCCTTCCTGGTGGCCTTCGCGGCCTACATGGTGGCCTTCTTCGGGGTGCTCTACGGGGTCTGGGTGCTTTACCGGAAGTCGGTGATGAGCCCGGTGGTGCGGGAGACGGCGAAGGTGACGAGCATGGTGTTCACCATCCTCATCGGCTCGCAGCTTCTGAACCTCGTGGTCATCTCCTTCGGTGGCGAGCACTACATCCAGCAATTCCTCAAGAGCTTCGACAGCGAGTTCAAGGTCTTCCTGATCGTGATGCTGGTGATGTTCATCCTGGGCTTCGTGCTCGACTTCCTGGAGATCATCTACATCGTCGTGCCGATCGTGGGGCCGGTGATCTACGGCGGCACGATGGACCCGAAATGGGTGACGATCATGATCGCGGTGAACCTGCAGACCTCGTTCCTGACACCGCCCTTCGGCTTTGCACTGTTCTACCTGCGCGGCGTGGCCCCGGCCTCGGTGACGACGGGGCACATCTATCGCGGTGTGGCGCCCTTCGTGGTGATCCAGGTCGTGGGGCTGGCGATTCTCTGGCTGTTCCCGTCGATCGTGTCGATCGTGCCGGACCTGATCCCTAACTGACGGACGGGCTGGCCGACACAGACAAGGGGCGCCTCGCGGGGCGCCCTTTTTCGTGCCGGGGCGGCCTGCGTTAATTGGGCGTGAAAGTCGTGTGAATGCGGGCGGTGCGCGGTGGAACGACTCGGATCGGGCGGGCATAGCTGTTGGTGCGGGCCGAGCATTGGTTCGCGGATTTGAAAGCAAGCAAGCCTTTTGGACGACAGTATTTGAACCCAGAAGATCCGGGCCTCCCCGACCCCGGACCCTCGGGCACCACTCGCCCGAACCTCAGAGAAGACCCCGGCATTCCTCCCCATGGCCGGGGTCTTCGCATGTTTGGGGGGGAGGTCCGGCGTGCCGTGACACGGGCGTGATCCGGCCGTTGATTGAAGCGTGAAACAGGCCCGCCGGAGTGTTGGCGAGGGCGCACGCGGGGCAGGGTCCGGGAGTGGCCGATTGGGAGCCACGATTATCAAGAGGACCATATTTCATGAAGTTCGTAGCATTTTCTGCCGCTGTCGTCGGCCTCGCGCTTGTTTTCAGCGGAGCCGCCGTGGCCAAGACCAAGGTTGTGGTGAAGGAAGAGAGTGGTGGCTATTCGGCCCATCTGAAGGACACCAAGACCGGCGAGACCAAGCGGGTGGGCGGTGACGCCGCCGATGTGACCTACGGCTCCAAGAAGGAGGCCCGCAAGGCCGGGAAGGTTGCGAAGAACCTGGAGGAGCAGGGGTCGAACGTGATCGACACGGGCGATCCGAACTGCGACAGCGGTCTCTACAACTGCTGAGCGCGGTCGGTCCGGCCGGCACGAGCAGCGCGGGGCAGCGTGCCCCCCGGGAGTGCGCTCCCCTCCAACGGGAAAGGCCCCGCCGGTGTGGCGGGGCCTTTGATCTGTGTCGCGGCGGCGCTCAGGCGGCCTTGGCGAGGTTGCGCAACACGTAGTGCAACACGCCGCCGTTCTCGATGTATTCGATCTCCACGGCGGTATCGATGCGGCACTTGAGGGTGATGGTCTTCACCGTGCCGTCGCCCATGGTGATCTCGGCAGGCACCTCCTGAAGCGGCTTCACGCCTTCGAGGCCCTTGATCGAGACGGTCTCGTCGCCGGTCAGGCCAAGTGTCTTGCGGGTGTCGCCGCCGGTGAACTCGAAGGGGATGACGCCCATGCCGACGAGGTTGCTCCGGTGGATACGCTCGAAGCTCTCGGCGATAACGGCCTTGACGCCCAGGAGCGCGGTGCCCTTGGCGGCCCAGTCGCGGGACGAGCCAGCGCCATACTGCTCGCCGCCGAAGATCACCAGCGGGGTGCCCTGCTCCTGGTGGGCCATGGCGGCGTCGTAGATCGAGGTCTGCTGGCCGTCGGGGCCCTTGGTGTAGCCGCCTTCGATGCCGTCGAGCATCTCGTTCCTGATGCGGATGTTGGCGAAGGTGCCGCGCATCATGACCTCGTGGTTGCCGCGCCGGGAGCCGTAGGAGTTGAACTCGCGCACCGGCACCTGGCGCTCGACCAGATACTTGCCGGCCGGGGTGGTCTCCTTGAAGGAGCCGGCGGGGGAGATGTGGTCGGTCGTGATCATGTCGCCGAGGACGGCCAGAACCTTGGCGCCTTCGATATCGGTGATCGGGTGGGTGTCCATCGTCATGCCCTGGAAGTAGGGCGGGTTCTGGACATAGGTCGAGGTGGCCGGCCAGTCGTAGGTTTCCTGCTGGGGCACGGAGACGCCCTGCCACTTCTCGTCGCCCTTGAAGACATCGGCGTATTTGGACTGGAAGGCCTCGCGGGTGACGGTGCTTTCCACCAGGTCGGCGATCTCCTTCTGGGTCGGCCAGATGTCACGCAGGTAGACGGGGTTGCCGTCCTGGTCGGTGCCGAGCGGCTCGGTGGTGATATCCACGTTCATATCGCCCACCAGCGCATAGGCCACCACGAGGGGCGGCGAGGCGAGGTAGTTGGCGCGGACATCGGGCGAGATGCGGCCCTCGAAGTTGCGGTTGCCGGAGAGCACCGAGGTGGCCACCAGGTCGTAGTCGTTGATCGCCTTGGAGATCGGCGCCTCGAGCGGGCCGGAGTTGCCGATGCAGGTGGTGCAGCCGTAGCCGACGAGGTTGAAGCCGATGGCGTCGAGATCCTTTTGCAGGCCGGCGGCCTCGAGGTAGTGCGAGACCACCTGGGAGCCGGGGGCCAGCGAGGTCTTGACCCAGGGCTTGCGGGTCAGGCCCTTTTCGCGCGCCTTGCGGGCCACGAGACCGGCACCGATCATCACGTAGGGGTTGGAGGTGTTGGTGCAGGAGGTGATCGAGGCGATCACGATGGAGCCGTCGTGGAGCTGGTAGGCGCCATCGTCGGTCTTGTACCAGCCCTTGGCGTGGTGGCCGATGTCGCCGGGGATGTCGCGCGGCTCGGGCGCGCCGCCTTCACCCTCCCAGCGGACCTCCTCCTTGGCGGAGGCGTCCTTGGCGGAGCGCAGGCCCTCGATGAACTTGGCGAAGGCCGGGGCCGCCTTGTCGAGTGCGATGTAATCCTGCGGGCGCTTGGGGCCGGAGATGGCGGGCACGATGGTGCCCATGTCGAGCGAGAGGGTGTCGGTGTAGACCGGGGCGTAATCCGCCCCGCGCCAGAAGCCGTTTTCCTTGGCGTAGGCCTCGACCAGGGCGATGCGCTCCTCGGAGCGGCCGGTGTTGCGCAGGTAGCGCAGGGTCTCGCCGTCGATCGGGAAGAAGCCGCAGGTGGCGCCGTACTCGGGGGCCATGTTGGCGATGGTCGCGCGGTCGGCGAGCGGCAGGTGATCGAGGCCGGAGCCGTAGAACTCGACGAACTTGTTGACCACGCCCTTGGCGCGGAGCATCTCGACCACCTTCAGCACGAGATCGGTGCCGGTGGTGCCCTCGACCATCCGGCCGGTCAGCTCGAAGCCCACCACCTCGGGGATCAGCATGGAGATCGGCTGGCCGAGCATGGCGGCCTCGGCCTCGATGCCGCCGACGCCCCAGCCGAGCACGGCGGCGCCGTTGACCATGGTGGTGTGGCTGTCGGTGCCGACCAGCGTGTCGGGGTAGGCCACCTCGACGCCGTCCTGGTCCACGTCGGTCCAGACCGTCTGGGAGAGATACTCGAGGTTCACCTGGTGGCAGATGCCGGTGCCGGGCGGGACGACGCGGAAGTTGTTGAACGCGTTCTGGCCCCACTTGAGGAAGGTGTAGCGCTCCATGTTCCGCTCGTATTCGCGGTCGACGTTCATCTGGAAGGCTCGGGGGTTGCCGAACTCGTCGATCATCACCGAGTGGTCGATCACCAGGTCGACGGGGTTGAGCGGGTTGATCTTTTGCGGGTCGCCGCCGAGGGCCTTGATGCCGTCGCGCATGGCGGCGAGGTCGACCACGGCGGGGACGCCGGTGAAGTCCTGCATCAGCACACGGGCGGGGCGGTAGGCGATTTCGATCGGGTTCTTGCCGCCCTGTTCGGCCCAGGTGGAGAAGGCCTTGATGTCATCGACCGAGACGGTCTTGCCATCCTCGAAGCGCAGCATGTTCTCCAGCACCACCTTGAGCGCGGCGGGAAGTTTGGAGAAGTCGCCCAGGCCAGCCGCTTCTGCGGCGGGGATCGAGTAGTAGTCGACCGACTGGGTGCCGACCTTCAGCGTTTTGCGGGTTTTGGACGTGTCATTGCCGACGGTGATGGGCATGCGGGGGCTCCCTCTCTTTAAGGTGGCTGCACCTGTTGTCCTTAGACCTTCAGCACGGTACCCCGCAAGGAGGTTCGAAGGACCGGGGCATCCTAGTATACTGTGGTATGCCGCAAAAATTTCAAGGGCGGGTTGCGATAGATTTGCGCGGATGCGCGAGGACGCGGGAGTTGACACATCTCTCGCGTTTCGTTGATTGGCGCTTCAACGCCTATGGGTCTAAACCGGAACCCAGGGATGACATTGGCAGGTTGATATGGCCTTGAAATCAGGCATGAAAAAGCTCCTCGGGGCGGCTTTCTTCTGCGCGGCCCTCACGGGCGCCGCCGCGGCGGAGCCACCTGTGGTGGTGGAACTCTACACCAGCCAGGGCTGTTCGAGCTGCCCTCCGGCCGATGAGATCCTGGCAAGGCTCGCCAAGAAACCGGGCGTGATCGCGCTGGCGCTGCATGTGGACTACTGGGACTACATCGGCTGGAAGGATGCCTTTGCCCGGCCTGAGCACACCAAGCGCCAGAAGGCCTATGCGGCCAAGGCCGGGGCGCGGACGATCTACACCCCGCAGATGGTGATCGGGGGCATCGACCACGTGGTCGGGGCCCGCCCGATGGATGTGGTGGACCTGCTCGGCATCCACAAGGCGCGGCCTCCGGTGATGCAGCTCACCGCCCGTCGTGTCGGCGAGGACGTGCAGATCGATGGCACGCCGCCGGTGCCCGCACAGGGTGCGTTGCTGGTGCAGCTTGTCCGCTATGCGCCAGAGCAGACGGTGGCCATCGAGCGGGGCGAGAACGCCGGGCTGACGATGAGCTATGCCAATATCGTGCGCGACTGGCAGGTGCTGGGCGAGTGGGACGGCAGCGCGGCACTGGAGATGCGCGTGGCGGCGCCCGGCGAGGCCCCGGCGGTGGTGATCGTGCAGAAGCCCGGGCCGGGGGCCATCGTGGCGGCGGCGCGGGTGAAGTAGCGCGCGCGGGCGACCGACCTGCGCGCAGCCCACGGGCCGCCGCAAGGGGCGGTCATTCTTAAGCTCAGCAGGCGGAAGGGGCCGTTACTCGGCGGCGGTCTTCATCACGAAGCCCTGCTCGATCATGTCGGCGGGCTCCACAGGATACTCCCCGGAGAAGCAGGCATCGCAGTATTGCGGGCTCTTCGGGTCACGCCCCTTGGCCTCGCCCACGGCGCGGTAGAGACCGTCGAGCGAGATGAACTTGAGGCTGTCGACGCCGAGGTAATCGGCCATCTCGTCCTCGGTCATGTTGGCGGCCAGCAGCTTGCTTCGCTCGGGCGTGTCGACGCCGTAGAAGCAGGGCCAGGCGGTGGGCGGCGAGGCGATGCGAAAGTGCACCTCGGCGGCACCGGCATCGAGGATCATCTCCTTGATCTTGCGGCTGGTGGTGCCGCGCACGACCGAGTCGTCGACCAGGATCACCCGCTTGCCGCGGATCAGCGCGCGGTTCACGTTGAGCTTGAGGCGCACGCCCATGTTGCGGATCTGGTCGGTGGGCTCGATGAAGGTGCGGCCCATGTACTGGTTGCGGATGATCCCCATGCCGTAGGGGATGCCGCTCTCGGCGGAGTAGCCGATGGCCGCGGGCGTGCCGCTGTCGGGCACCGGGCAGACGAGATCGGCCTCGACGGGGGCCTCCTTGGCCAGCTCGCGGCCAATCGCCTCGCGGGTCTCGTAGACCGAACGGCCACCGAGGATGCTGTCGGGGCGCGAGAAATAGACATGCTCGAAGATGCAGAAGCGGCTCTTCTTGGGGCGAAACGGCTGACGGCTCTCGACGCCGTCCCTGGTGATAACCACCATCTCGCCCGGAGCGACCTCGCGGACGAATTCGGCGCCGATGATGTCGAGCGCGCAGGTCTCGGAGCTGAGGCACCAGCCGTCGCCGACCTTGCCCAGCACCAGCGGGCGCACGCCCAGCGGGTCGCGCACGCCGATCAGCTTGGTGCGGGTCATGGCAACGATGGAGAAGGCGCCCTCGACCCGGCGCAGGGCATCTTCCATCCGGGCCGGGATGTCGCGCTGGAGCGAGCGGGCCATCAGGTGGATGATGCACTCGCTGTCGGAGGAGGACTGGAAGATCGAGCCGCGCTCGATCAGCTCGCGGCGAAGCGCGGCGGCATTGGTGATGTTGCCGTTGTGGGCAATCGCCGCGCCGCCCATGGAGAACTCGCCGAAGAAGGGCTGAACGTCGCGGATCTGGGTGTTGCCCTTGGAGCCGGCGGTGGAATAGCGGACGTGGCCGATGGAGAGCAGCCCCGGCAGCGTGTCCATCAGCGAGGCCTTGGTGAAGCTGTCGCGGACGTAGCCGAAGCGGCGGGCCGAGTTGAACCCGTGTTCGGGGTCATGGCTGACAATGCCACCCGCCTCCTGGCCGCGGTGTTGCAGCGCGTGCAGGCCGAGGGCAACGAAGTTGGCCGCCTGGTCGAGGCCTATGACGCCGAAAACGCCGCATTCCTCGCGCAGCTTGTCATCGTCGAAGGGGTGCGCGGGGGGCATGGCATGGTGGCCGTGCTGATCGTCGGGCAAGGGGCAGCTCCGAATCCGGCTTTGTGGGCTTTGGCCCCCGTGTAACGCCTGCCGGGGCGGCTGTCATCCCTTTGTCACGCGAGGGTGACCGGGGGCGTGGCGGGTGCGCAAGGTTTGCGCACCGTGGGGCGGTGGTGCGCGGGCGATGCACAGGGTGCGCCTTGAGGGCGCACCCCGGGCGGAGATCAGTTGCCGGTGCCCTCGGTCGCGGGCTGCTCGGGCAGGGCGGTCGGGTCGGCGGGGGCGGCGGCGGGCGCGCCGCAGGCACGGTCGGTCAGGTTCTCGAATTTCTCGCGGAACCAGTTCATCACGCCCTCCTGGTCGGCGATCTCGCCGTCGATCCGGCCCTTGGCGGAGCCGAAGAGCTTGGCGGTCTGGCTGTCATCGACGAAGGCGAGGCTCTCGGACCCGGCGATGAAATCGTAGAGCACCAGGGCGATGGCGATGAGGATCAGGCCGCGCAGGGCGCCGAAGATGAATCCGAGGCCCTGATCCAGCGCGTTGAGCGCGGAGCGCTGCACCAGGCTGGCGAAGAGCGGCGTGAACAGGGCGAAGATCACGAGGCCGATGGCGAAGACCACCACGAAACCCGCGCCGGTGGCCAGTTCGCAGTTGTCGAGGAAGTCCTGCACCACCGGGATCTCCTTCACCAGCGGCACGGCCTGCGGGGCGAAGAGATAGGCCAGGACGGCGGCGCCGATCCAGCCCGCGATGGCCAGGACCTCGCGGACGAATCCGCGGGAGTAGGCGAGGATCGCCGACAGGACGATGACGACGGCCACGCCCGCGTCGAAAATGGTGAAGCCTTCCATGTGCTCTCTTCTTGCCTTTCGCGTCTCTCAGCCTGCGCCGAACATCTCGCCCACGAAGCTCGTGAGGTCGGACATCTGCCGCAGGTCCATGCCCCCGCCGGAGCTCACCTTGGAGCCCTCTGCCAGCGTTGCGGAGGAGAAACCAAGTTTTTGCGCCTCTTTCAACCTGTTTTCGGTTTGCGCCGAGGGGCGGAGCGCACCGGTGAGGCTGATCTCGCCGAAAACCACCATGCCCTTGGGCAGCGCCACGTCCTCGCGGGCCGACAGGAGCGCGGCGGCGACGGCGAGGTCGGCGGCCGGTTCGGACACCCGCAGGCCGCCGGCCACGTTGAGATAGACGTCCATCCCCGCAAAGGGAATGCCGCAGCGGGCCTCGAGCACGGCGAGGATCATGGCGAGCCTGCCCGAGTCCCAGCCCACCACGGAGCGACGGGCCTGGCCTGCGGGAGCGGGCGCGACGAGGGCCTGAAACTCCACCAGCACGGGGCGCGTACCCTCGATTCCCGCAAATACGGCGGTGCCGGGGGCCGGGGTCTCGTTGTCGGAGAGAAACAGCGCCGAGGGGTTGGGCACCTGCGCCAGTCCCGCGCCGGTCATCTCGAAGACGCCGATCTCGTCGGCCGGGCCGAAGCGGTTTTTCACCGCGCGGAGGATGCGGAACTGGTGGCCGCGCTCGCCTTCGAAGTAGAGCACCGTGTCGACCATGTGCTCGACCACGCGGGGGCCTGCGATGGCGCCCTCCTTGGTGACATGGCCCACGAGGATGACGGCGGTTCCGCGCCGCTTGGCGAATTGGGTCAGCTCGTGGCAGGCCGCGCGGACCTGGGAGACGGAGCCGGGGGCGCTGTCGACGGTGTCGCTCCACATGGTCTGGATCGAATCGATGATGCAGAGGTCGGGGCGCTCGGCGTCGAGCGTGGTGAGGATGTCGCGCAGCGAGGTTTCGGTGGCGAGCTTCACAGGGGCCTCGGCGAGGCCGAGCCGCTGGGCGCGCATGCGCACCTGGGCCGAGGCCTCCTCGCCGGAGATGTAGATGGTCTTCTGCCCCGCGAGCGCGAAGCGGGCGGCGGCTTGCAGCAGCAGGGTGGACTTGCCGATGCCCGGATCGCCGCCGACCAGGGTGGCCGAGGCCGGCACGAGGCCGCCGCCGAGCACCCGGTCGAACTCGTCCATGCCCGAGATGGTGCGTGGCGGGGGCGCCTCGGGAGAGGCGAGATCGGCGAGCGGGATGGTGGCGCCCTTGCGCGCGCCCAGCCCCTTGCCCCTGGGGCCGGAGGAGAGCGGCGCCTCCTCGACGATGGTGTTCCAGGCCCCGCAGGCGTCGCACTGCCCCGACCACTTGGAGTGCGTGGCGCCGCAGGCGGTGCAGGAGAAGGCGAGGGCTTTGGCCATGGCGCCTACATGCCCCGGCGCGACGCGGTTGTGAAGCGGGTGTGCATGTAAACAGCGATGTGATGCTGCTGAAATCTCTCGGTTGCCACTACAACCTGTTGGCGCTTCATGTGCTGGCAGGATATCTGGTCAACATGTTCAAGGCTCTAACATTGCAGCCGCTTAGGCTTCCGGAGAATGGTCCAGTGCGGCGGGTAAGGCTGGCTCGCGCGTCGTCTCGAGGACCAGATTACGATGACAAATTCGACTTTCTGACGCTGGCCTACGCGGGGGTTTGGCTACCTCATAAGCGTTCAGTCGTTCTGATTTGTCCAAAGCTAGGACCCTTGGCGCGCTTACTAAGGAGTGCTGACATACGCGGGCTGGGGCAGCGGTTGACCCCGACGCGCCTGCGACGCTTCCGGCGCTACGACGAACTCTGGCTTTCCTGTGATACTGATCCCGGCCCTGCAATTGAGGTGCTGTTGCCGAAGTCGGCAGGCGGCGCGCGTTTGACCTGCGGCGTGTTGCCGAGAGTATCGGACTTTGATGGACTGTTGTGCCTGACGACCAAGTCGAAAGACAATGATCTCGACTGGATTGCCGATTGGGCGCTGCATCATGTGCGGACGCAGGGGACCGAGGGCGTGGTTCTGGTGGACAACGGGTCCACGCGCTACACGCCGGATGACATTGTCGAACGCCTCGCAGGAACCGGACTGAAGTCGGCTTTGGTGCTATCTGCTGATCTTCCATTTGGACCAACCGCCAAGAAGGCACCCAAAAACCTTGCACGGTTTTATCAAACCGCGATGTTGAACCTCTCGCGGTATTGGACCTTCAGACAGGCTGCAGCCGTAGCCATCAATGATGTGGACGAGCTGTTCGTTTCTCGCGGGCAACGCACACTCTACGAGGCGGCCGCGCAGAGCTGGTGGGGCTATGCCACCGCCGGTGGCCGCTGGCGCTTGCGTGGTCCGGATGCAGGCCACCAGCCCCGGCATGCCGAACATGTGCGGACGCATGTTCCGGAGCGGTTCTGCAAGGAAAAATACTGCGTGGTCCCTTCTGGTCGGCTCGGGGGCCAAGCCTGGGATGTACATGGAGTGGCCCGCTATCAGTGGAACGATTGGTGCCGGGCGCGTGACCAGTACTTCTTGCACTGCCAGGAGATATCTACCGGCTGGAAGTACAACCGTGGGGCAACCGGGCAACCGAGTGCACATTCCGCAGAGACCGCGGAAGTTCTAGCGACTTCTCTCGGTTTCGAGGCCTGATGGTGTTGCCTGTTGGCGTACCTGCGAACCAATTTTCGGTTCCGGAGCGGGCAAACGCTTGCGGCTCTTCTCGGTGAGAAACGAGATACCCAGCGAGGCGAGGATGCAGGCGGTGAAGAGGTAGAGGCCCCAGGCGACCTCGACGCGGCCCAGGCCGATGCCCTTGGCGACCACGATGTAGAGCGCGATCAGGAAGATGTCGGCCATGGCCAGCTTGCCCAGGACGTGCAGGGCGGGGAGCACCTTGCGGTGCATCAGGCCGAAGTGCAGCAGCGCAAGGCCCAGGGTCTTCAGGTAGGGGGCGAAGAGGGCGAAGGCGGTGACCACAAGCGCCAGGAACACGTCCTTGCTCCAGAGCTCCTGGAGGCCGGAGATCACCGAGATTTCGGAGAGGCCGAAGAGCGGCAGCAGGCCGGCGCGCAGGAGCGGGGCGAACCAGGCGACCGGAAACAGCACGAGGAGAGCGAGGTTGGCGAGCTTGAGGGCGAGCGGCAAATCGTCGGCCTTCCGGCGGTTGTCATTGCACATGACATAGGGGCCGGGGACCGGGATGTGAAGCTGCGGGGCCTGTTCGGCCGGGCCACGGCGCCGCGAATGCGGCGCTACTCGGCGGCGGGCTTGCCGGTCTTGGCGGCCATCGGCACCACCTTGTTGTCATCCGCAGGCGGCAAGGGCTGCTCCTCCACGTCGAAGCCCAACTCGGGCAGAAGCTCGAGAAGGTCGCGCTCGAGCTGGGCGAGCTGGGTGGCCTGGATGCTCTCTTCGACGTTGATCTGCTGGCTCCAGCGCTTGATCTCGTCGGTGGTCTTCTGGGCGAGCGCCAGGCGGTCGGCGAAGGCGTCGATCTCCTCCTGGCGCTGACGCAGGAAGGTGGTGGCGCGCTCCATCTTCTCGTCGGAGTAGACGGTGGCGAGGTCGCGGCTGACCTGGCTCATCTGGGCCGCGACTTCGAGCACGCCGGGCTCCAGCCCGCGCAGGTCGGGGTGGCGGCGCATGAAGAGCATGCGCTCGCGCACGGCATCGAACTCGGAGGACATCGAGAAGGCGCCGGCGCGGTCGGCGGCATGACAGATGGCATAGGCGCGGGCGATGTCGTCCATCGAGAGGTGAAAGTCGCGGTGGCTCTTCTGCAGCGCCAGGATCTGGCGGTTGGCGGGCAGGAAGGCACAGAGGGCGAGGGCAAAGAGGGTGAGGCCGGACTGGATCCAGATTCCGGCGGTCTCGTAGGTGGTTGCGCCGAAGGTGAGCCGCGCCTCCAGCCAGGGCAGTGTGCCGAAGGTGGCGAGCGCCGTGGCCCCGGTGAGGCCGATCGCGAGCACGGCGAAGGCCGTGAGCGACAGCGCCCTCAGCGCCTGAAACAGACGGTCTGCGGGCGTCTCATTCGTGACGTTCATTCTATCCCCCTTCACCCTTTGGCTCAAACAGTTGAGCCGAAACAGAAAATCCCAGCCCCGTCAGCGTAGCGGAGGATTGACGAGCCGTTAATCTATTTGTTTCGAGACAGTCGAAAGGGGTGGCCGAAACTGTTTCCGGATTGGAAACGGGCGCCGTTCAGCGCAGTGTCTCGATCGGGCCTTCTGCGCTGCCGGTGATGAACTGCGTCAGGTAAGGGTCTGATGCGGCGTCCATTTCTTCGACAGGGCCGGTCCAGCGGATCTTGCCGGCGTGGAGCATGGCGACATCGTCGGCAATGGCGCGGACCGAGGTCATGTCGTGGGTGATGGTCACGGCGGTGGCGCCCATCTCGGTGACGATCTCGCGGATCAGCTCGTTGATGACCCCGGCCATGATCGGATCGAGACCGGTGGTGGGCTCGTCGAAGAAGATGATCTCGGGCTCGGCGGCGATGGCGCGGGCAAGACCGACGCGCTTTTGCATGCCGCCCGAAAGCTCGGCGGGGAAGAGATCGGCGGTTTCGGCCCCGAGCCCGACACGGCGCAGCTTTTCGATGGCGATGTCACGGGCCTCGGCCCTTGGGCGCTTGAGCTGGCCGCGCAGGAGGCGGAAGGCGACGTTTTGCCAGACCGGGAGCGAATCGAACAGTGCGCCGCCCTGGAAGAGCATCCCGAAGCGGGCGAGAAAGGCCTCGCGCGCCCTGGCGGACTTCACCGCGGCCACGGGCGCGCCGTCGACGGTGATGCGGCCCTGATCGGGGGCGACGAGGCCGAGGATGCACTTCAGCGTCACCGACTTGCCGGTGCCCGAGCCGCCGATGATGACCATGGAGCGGCCCTTGCCGACGAGGAGATCGACCCCGCGCAGAACGTCCTTTGAACCGAAGGACTTATGGACATTCTGCAGCTCGATCATATGGAGAAGAACGCCTGCGTCAGAAGAAAGTTGGCCGCAAGGATCAGCACGGCGGCGGCGACCACGGAGGACTTGGTGGCGCGGCCCACGCCCTGCGCGCCGCGGCCCGAGTTCATGCCGTAGTAGCAGCCCATGAGGGCCGCGATAAAGCCGAAGACGGCGCCCTTGACGAGGCTCGAGACGATGTCGAGCGCCTCGAGGAAGTTCCAGGTGTTCTGCAGGTAGGCGGCGGCGTTGAAGCCCAGCCGCTCGGTGGCGACGATGAAGCCGCCCATGACGCCGATCACGTCGCCAACGGCCACCAGCGCGGGCACGGTCACGAGGGCGGCCAGCACGCGGGGGACGGTGAGGTATTTCATCGGGTGGGTGGAGAGGGTGACGAGTGCGTCGATCTGCTCGGTGACCTTCATGGTGGCGATCTCGGCGGCGACGGAGGAGGTGACGCGGGCAGCAATCATCAGGCCGACCAGCACGGGGCCAAGCTCGCGCACCATGCCGATGGCGACGATCTGCGGCACCACCGCCTCGGCATTGAAGCGCGAGCCGCCGGAGTAGATCTGCAGGGCCAGGGCACCGCCGGTGAAGATGGCGGTGAGCCCGACCACGGGCAGGGAGAAATATCCAACGTTCAGAACGGCGTGCCAGAGTTCCTTCAGGTAGAAGGGGGGGCGCAGGATGTGGCTGAGGGTGGACCACAGAAAGAGCGCCACGCGGCCGATGGCGGCCAGCGCCGCGAGGGTGTTGCGGCCCAGCAGTGCCAGGGGTGTCAGGAGGGCGGCCAAGGCGCGGTCAGCCCGCGCGACCGGAGTAGCGGCGGGTGTAGCGGGGGCCGAGCGCGGTGAGGATCTCGTAGCCGATGGTGCCGGCGACATCAGCCACGGCGTCGACCCCCTGCTCGGGGCAGAGCAGCGAGAGCGCGCGCGGCTCGCGGTCGAGGCCGGAGATATCGACGGTGATCGCATCCATCGACACCCGGCCGAGGATCGGACACTCGATGCCGTCGGCCCAGAGGCTGCCCTTGTTGGTCAGCGCCCGCAGGATGCCGTCGGCATAGCCGCCCAGCACGGTGGCGGTGGGCGTGTCGACCTCGGCCACCCAGGTGGCGTTGTAGCCCACGGCCTCGCCCTTCAGCACCACGCCGCATTGCACCACCGGCAGGTCGAGCTGCACCACGGGGCGCGCCTCGGTGAAGGGGCGCGCGCCGTAGAGGCCGATGCCGGGCCGGGTCAGCTCGAAGTGATACTCGGGCCCCAGCAGGATGCCGCCGGTGGCCGCGAGCGAGCGCGGGATGCCGCAGCCGGCGGTCAGCTCGCGGAAGAGGGTTACCTGGGCCTGGTTCTGCGGGCTCTCGGGTTCGTCGGCGGAGGCGAGATGGCTCATGATCAGCCGGGGCTTGCGAGGCACCACGATGTCGCGCACGGCGGCCCATTCGCCGGGCTCCATGCCGAGCCGGTTCATGCCGGTGTCGAGCTGGATCCCGAAGGGCGCATCGGGCAGGGCCTCGATGTGGCGGGTGAGCTGCTCGATCGAGTTGATCATGGGGATCAGGTCGAGATCGCCCAGCATGTCGGTGTCGCCGCGCATGTGGCCCGAGAAGACGTAGATCTCGGGGCCACGCCCCAGCGCGTTGCGGATGCTGGCACCTTCCTCGGCATGGGCCACGAAGAACCGGCGCGCCCCCGCGTGGGCGAGGGCCCGCGCCACCCGGGCTGCCCCGAGGCCGTAGCCATTGGCCTTGACCACCGCGCCGGTCTCGGTGCCGCCACCCGACATGGAGTCGAGCGCGGACCAGTTGGCCGCGATTGCATCAAGGTCGATCGTTAACTGCCCGGTGCCCATGGGGCCGGTTTGTGCGGGGGGCGGAAGGCGGCGTCAAGCGTGAAAGCGCGCTGCGGTGCGGAAGCGCGCCGGGGTTGCCGGTTCGGTCTCAGGGTTCGTCCCAGTAGCGGCGGCGTTGCTCCCACATCTTCTCGCCGATGAGGCAATCGAAGGGGGCCTGGGCGCGGATGATCTGCGCAGGCGGCGGCAGGCCCGCGATCTCGAGCACCAGCTTGCGGCGGACCGCCGCGGCGAACTCGCTCCATTCGAGGACGGGGATCACAAAGCTGCCCGGCCCGCCGATCACGCAGTCGCGGTAGTAGAGGTCGAGCCCGCCGATATCCCAGGTGCCCGAGAGGCCCTCGTTGGTCATCAGCGGCAGGCCGTTGATCACGATGCCCTTGCCCACTGCCGCATCGCGGGCGCGCTCCACCAGGCTGCCCTGGTTGTTGGGGCCGTCGCCCGAAACGTCGATCACCCGGCGCAGCCCGGTGTAGGCGTTGCCCTCGATCGAATCCATCCCGTATTCGATGGCGCCCGAGATCGAGGTGCGGCGCATCCCGCCGGCGAAGGTTTGCGAGAGGGCCTCGGTGAAGGCGCGGGCGTCCTCCGGCGTCTGGATCACCGTCCAGGGGACGATCTCGCGCTGGGTGTAGTTGCCGGCCCATTCCACATAGGTCACCGCGATGGCGCCCAGGAGGCCCGATTGCACGGCCGTCATCACCTCGTTCGAGAGGATCGCCTCGGCATAGCCGCGCCGCTGGATCTCGACCTCGTTTGGGGTCATCGAGCGGGAGACATCGACCATCAGGGCCAGTTCGACATCGACCTCGATCTGTTGGGCCTGGAGGGGCAGGGCGGTGAGGGCTAGGGCAAGCAGGGCGTGGCGCATGAGGGCAATCATGCGGGAGCGGGCGATTCCGCGAAAGGGGGTCGCGCGGTTGTGATCTCGGGGGCGCGGGCGGGCGGTCATCATCGGGGCAGGCCCGAGGATGACTGCGGGCCTAGAACTGATCGACCTGGCCGCCGCCCTGTTGCCAGGGCTGGACGAGGTTGCCGAAGCGGGTGAACTGGCTCTCGAAGCTCAGCTCCACGGTGCCGATGGGACCGTGGCGCTGCTTGCCGATGATCACCTCGGCCTTGCCGTGCAGCCGGGCCATGCGCTCCTGCCATTCGGCCATCTTGTCGAGCTGGTCGTCGGAGGGTTTCTCGCGCTCGGCATAATACTCCTCGCGGAACACGAACATCACCACGTCGGCGTCCTGCTCGATCGAGCCAGATTCCCGCAGGTCGGAGAGCTGGGGGCGCTTGTCTTCGCGGCTTTCGACCTGACGGGAGAGCTGGGAGAGCGCGATGACGGGAATGTTCAGCTCCTTGGCGATGGCCTTCAGCCCCATCGAGATCTCGGCGATCTCCTGCACCCGGTTCTCGGCGGTGCCGCGCAGCAGCTGCAGGTAGTCGACGATGATCACGTCGAGCCCCTGGGTGCGCTTGAGCCGCCGCGCCCGCGCCGCGACCTGGGAGATCGGCAGGGCGGGGGTGTCGTCGATGAAGAGCGGGCAGGCCTCGAGCGCCTTGGCGGCCTCGACGAAACGGCGGAACTCGGTTTCGTCCATGTCGCCCTGGCGGATCTTGTGGCTGCTGATCTCGGCGGCCTCGGAGAGGATCCGGGAGGCGAGCTGTTCGGCGCTCATCTCGAGCGAGAAGAAGCCCACCACGCCGCCATCGACCGCGCCTTCGGAGCCGTCGGGCAGCTGCCCGCGCTTGTAGGCCTTGGCGATGTTGAAGGCGATGTTGGTGGCCAGCGAGGTCTTGCCCATCGAGGGGCGGCCCGCGAGGATCAGCAGGTCGGAGGGGTGGAGGCCGCCCAGCTTGCGGTCCATGTCGGTCAGGCCGGTGGAGATGCCGGCGAGCCCGCCCTCGCGCTGGTAGGCCGCGTTGGCGACGTTGACGGCGTCGGTCACGGCCTTGAGAAAGCTCTGGAAACCGCTCTCGGTGCGGCCCTGCTCGGAGAGCTTGTAGAGCGCCTGCTCGGCCTCGACGATCTGGTCCTTGGGCTCGGAGGCCACGTTGACGTCGGAGGCCTTGGCGGCGATGTCACGGCCCAGCCCCATCAGTTCGCGGCGGATCGCGAGGTCATAGACGATCTGGGCGTAGTCGCGGGCGGCAAAGCTGGCCACGGCGACGCCTGCGAGCTTGGCGAGATAGGCCGCGCCGCCCACCTCCTTCAGCCCCGGCTCGTCTTCGAGGTAGCTCTTGAGCGACACCGGCGTGGCCGCGAGGTTCTTGGCGATCCGGGCTGCGGCCACCTCGAAGATGCGGGCATGAAGCGGGTCGTAGAAATGCTCGGAGCCAACCACCATGGCGACGCGGTCGAACACGTCGTTGTTGGTGAGGATGGCTCCGAGCAGCTGCTGCTCGGCCTCGATGTTGTGCGGCGCAGCCTGTTGCGCCTCCGCCGGTCCTTCCGGTCGGAAGGCGGTGATCTCGTTCATTCTGCTCGGTCCCCCTGTGAAGGCAGGTGATACTCCGATTCCGCGCGCAGAGGGTATCTGGAAATCTCTGTGGATAACCCAGGCTAAACCCTGTGGGGTGGTGCGGACTCCGGTCTTGGCTTACCACATCTTGCGGATTTCTGCGAGCACGCCCTCTAGATGCGGGATGCGTCCAAGGCGGCGACTCGGCAGTTTCTCAGGTTTTATCCCCTGAAATTAATTCCCGAACCTTTCCCGCCACTTGGCCGGATCGTTCAGGAAGGTCTCCACCCCGTCGAGGGTTTCGGCGTCGAAACTGCCGCGCTCGCGGGCGACGGCCAGCACGTCCCACCAGGTGCAGAGGTGATGGAGCGTCACCCCGTGGTCGCCGAGGGTTTTCTCGGTTTCGGGGAAGATGCCGTAGTAGAAGACGACCGCCGTGTGGGCGCAGGTGGCGCCGGTGTCGCGGATGGCATCGACGAAGGAGATCTTGGAGCCGCCGTCGGTGGTGAGATCCTCGACCAGCAGCACCCGGTCGCCTTCGGCCATCACGCCCTCGATGCGGGCGTTGCGGCCGTAGCCCTTGGGCTTCTTGCGGACGTAGGTCATGGGCAGGGCCATGCGCTCGGCCACGAAGGCGGCAAAGGGAATGCCCGCCGTCTCGCCGCCGGCGATGTTGTCGAAGGCCTCGAAGCCCGCGTCGCGCATGACCTTCACCACGAGGAAATCCATCAGCGTGGAGCGGATGCGCGGAAAGCTGATGAGCTTGCGGCAGTCGATGTAGGTCGGGCCCTTGAGGCCGGAGGAATAGGTGAAGGGCTCGCGCTGGTTGAAGTGGACCGCCTCGATCTCGAGCAGCATCCCGGCGGCGATGCGGGCGATGGTGGCGTCATCTGGGTGCGAGGTGGGGATCATGGCGCGGCTCCTGTCAGTTTCCTGCTCTAAATATCCATTCGCTGCCGTCTGCAACCTCCCGGGCGCCTGCGCGGGAGGGAGGTCAGAGCTCGTCGAGCACGTGCCAGTGCAGCGGACGACCCGGATCGAAGACCACAACCGGCCCGTTCTCGGTTTCGATCTGCGGCGCGAAGGTGAGAGGCTCTTGCTCGCGGCTGAGGGTGATCGTGGCCTCGTTGGCGGGCAGGCGGTAGAAGGCGGGGCCGTTCAGCGAGGTGAACCCCTCGAGCTTGTCGAGCGCGCCGGCGTCTTCGAAGACGGTGGCAAGGCAGCTCATGGTGACGGGCGCGGAGAACACGCCCGCGCAGCCGCAGGGGCTTTGCTTGTCGCGGGCCAGGTGCGGGGCGCTGTCGGTGCCGAGGAAACAGCGGCTGAACCCCGAGGTGGCCAGCTCCGCCAGGGCGGCGCGGTGCCTTTCGCGTTTGACCACGGGCAGGCAGTAGTAATGCGGACGGATGCCGCCCACCAGCATGTGGTTGCGGTTGATCATCAGGTGGTGGGTGGTGATCGTGGCGCCGAGGTCGTCGCCGCCGTCCCGCAGGTAGTCTACCGCGTCGGCGGTGGTGATGTGCTCCATCACCACGCGCAGGCCGGGCGTGGCGCGGCGGAGCGGGTCGAGCACGGTTTCGATGAAGGTGGCCTCGCGGTCGAAGATATCGACCTCGTGGGTGGTGACCTCGCCGTGGACGCAGAGCGGCATGCCGATTTCGGCCATCTTCTCGAGCACGCCGCGCACCTTGTCGAAGTCGCGCACGCCGGAGGCGGAGTTGGTGGTGGCGCCGGCGGGGTAGAGCTTGACCGCCTTCACCAGCCCGGTGGCATGGGCTGCGGCCACATTCTCGGGATCGGTGTTTTCGGTCAGGTAGAGCGTCATCAGCGGCTCGAAGAGCCCCACGCCCGGCGCGGCGGCAAGGATCCGCTCGCGGTAGGCCATGGCGTCGTCGAGGGTCACGACAGGCGGCACCAGATTGGGCATGATGATGGCGCGGGAGAAGTGGGCGACGGTCTGGGGCAGCACGGCGCGGAGCATCGCCCCGTCGCGCAGGTGCAGGTGCCAGTCGTCGGGGCGGCGGATGGTGAGGCGTTGGGTCATGAGCCGAGGGATAGCGCGCGCGGCAGTCGGGCGCCAGTGGGCGCAGGGCTCGCGCAGGGCCGGCTTGAGGGGCGCGGCGCGAATGTGCCGTGTTTTCCGTGGCATGCCGGCCATCTGCCCGTCCTGGCTTGCTGCAATGCGGCATATCCGCAGTGCCGAAGCATTAGGCATCGGTCCATTTTTCCAATGGAAAAAGGGTTAAACCGGCGTGCTGCGACCAGATGAGCCCTTTTCGCGGGTGCAGCAATCGCGTAGGTTGCGGTTGAGGGCTCCCTACCTGGCAGGTGGGGGCCGGGGCCTGTCAAGCGGCGCGAGTCGGGGCAGGCGCGGACTTGAATGACGATTGGATGGTTCCCGGGTGGAGGTTGATCCCGGGGCGCAATGCAGGAAGAGGATACCCGATGAGGCATGCACTCACAGCGATCGACATGTGGCGCAATGGCGTGGTGCTCTGGAGCTCCATGATCGAAACCCAGGTCGACCTGGCCCGCAAGAGCTTTGGCATGATGGAGTTCTGGCCCGGTACCGGGGACAGGCTGCTGGCGCCGCGCAAGCCCGCGAAGCGCACCCCCGCCAAGCCCGCTGCGAAGGCCACGGCCGAAGTGGTGCCGCTGACCGCGGAGCCCGTGGCCGAGACGCCGGTGGCCAAGCCTGCCGCCAAGAAGGCCGTTGCCAAGAAGGCCGTTGCCAAGACGCCGGCCGCGAAGAAGCCTGCCGTGAAGACCTCGGTTGCCAAGACGGCGGCGCCCAAGGCTGCGCCCTCCAAGCCCGTGTCGGCGAAGGAGGCGGCGCCCAAGCCGGCCGCGCCCAAACCCGCCGCCAAGCCCGCGCCGAAGCGCAAGGTGGCGGCGAAGAAGCCCGCCGCCAAGCCGGTGGCCGCCGTGACGCCCGACGCGCCCAAGGCCACCCCCGAGGTGACCGCCGCAACGCCCGCGCCCGAGGTGAAGGCGGAAGCGCCGAAGCCGGTGGCTGACGTGAAGCCCGAGGCCGCACGGCCTGAGCTGAAGGCCGATGCGCCCGAACCCAAGGCCGAAGCGCCGAGCGCGGCGTCCGACGTGAAGGACGAGGCTCCGAAGACCGAAGCCCAGGCCGACGCCCCCGAGACCACTCAGGACGCCAAGGCCGATGGGGCCGCCCGCCGGCCGGGTGGCAAAGGCAAGATCACCCTTGCGCCCGAATTCGAGCCGCGGTGACTGCCTCGGGGATTGTCCTGAACCACAGAACTGGCCGGAGGTCCGATTGTCGGGCCTCCCTTTACCTGGAGCGCGTCTTTGCATCGGTTTATCTCTCCTGACACTGGCCTGAATTGGCCGCACCTCGCGCAAGTCCGGCCCGAGCGGCTGGCGCTGGAGGTCTGGTCGACCGGGCTTCAGGCGGCCTGGCTGGCGGCGGAGAGCCATTCGGTGATCTCGCACAGGTTGCTCGGCTTCTCGGGCCTGGCGCCGCGCGGGCAGGACGAGGTCCAGCGGATGTTCCTGGAAAAGAGCACGGCCTTCTCGGCGGCGGCGATTGCCGGCGCGATGCTGGCGCTCAGCGGGCGGCGGCCCGACGAGATCTGGCGGGCGATGATGCACCCGCTGCGCCACACCACCGGGCGCAACCTGCGGCGGCTGGAGCGTATCCGGAAGGAGCACGGCGGCAAGCGGCGGGCAGCACGGGCACGGCTTTCTGCCGGTCTGGCGCGCCAGGCGAACCCGGCTACCGCCTGACCCTGCGCCTGGCCGCTTGCCGGGCCGCTTGCCTGCTCGGGGCCGAGGGCGGGTGCGGCTGTGTATCCCCCGCGCTTGAGCACGACCTGGCTGGCGGGCTCGCGCTTCGCCAGGCTCTACAGGGATGGAACGACGCGGGCTGGAGACGCCCGCTTGACCGGCAAGGCGTCAGCCAAGCGACTGGCGGCGGCGCAGCGAGTTCAGGCGGTCTTCCTCGGCGCGGCGCATGGCTTCTTCACCCTCTGCATCCTCGAACCAGGCGTCGGGCGGGAGCATCGAAAGCCTGGGCAGCGGCAGGAGGACCACGGTCGGGCCGTCGCGCGGGTCGGGGCCATTGCGGTGATCGTCTGAGTCTTGGTCTATCGGCATGCGGCATCCTAGCACGAAACTCTTGCGAATGGGTTGCGCCTTGGCCATTTGGGCGCGGCAAAGTAGGGTTTTTGTAACAGTCGTGCCGGGAGCGCTGACACCATGAGGCTTTTGTTCAGTTTTCTGCTGGTTTCGGCCAGCCTCGCGCGGGCGGCAACGGCAGAATGTCCGGCGCCGGGCGACCTCGCGGATGGAATCGCCCTGCGCGACGATGCGGGCGGGGTCACGGTGTTTCGCGCCGGTTCGGTGCCGGGCGAGGTGACCGAAACGACCCTGTTCGACGACAACACCGGGTTCTTCATCCGTTCGGCGGGCGGCCTGCTGGTGGCGGAGAGCCACGACATCGAGAATGGCGAGGCGGTCGCGGCCTCGGTGGTGCTGACCGAGTTCGACGCGCCCGACACGGCCTTTCCGGTGGCCGAGGGGCGGCGGCGAGAGCTGACCGGCACCGAGCGCGACGCCGAAGGCGTGGTCACGGCGGTCTCCGTGGTGATCGAGACCAGCCTGATGCGTCGCGTGCTCTATGGCGACTGCGCGGTGCAGGCGATCCCGGTACGGGTGACCTACGGCTACGAGGCCCGTCCGGCTGAGGTGGAATACCTCGATTACCTGCCCGAGTTCGGCATCTCGCTCTTCCTGGGCGCCGGCGAGGCCGGGGCGGCGCCGGACATCTACCGCATCCTGGAGCTGTTCAAGGCGCCGCCGGAATAGCGCGCTTGCACCTCCGGCGAGATTGCCGCGTTTCTCTGCGTTGCAGCGAATGCAACCCCGGCATGCGGGATTGTATGTGGTGGATCAACCACTTGGGTGCCTATGTTGGAAGCAAGGGAGGAAACCGAAGAGACAAAGCAGTTCCAGGAGGTTTCCAGATGGCAACGCAAGCAACCGACATTCAATTCACCCGCCCCGGCCTGATGGCCCGCATCGGCGCGGCCTTCGACCGTGTGCTGACCGTCCTCGTGGCGGCGGCCGAGGCGAACCCGCGGATGAAGGCGGTCAACCGCCTGAGCGCGATGAGCGACGAAGAGCTCGCCGCCCGTGGCCTGAAGCGCGAAGACATCGTGCGCCACGTGTTCCGCGACATCTACTACGTGTGAGCGCGACGGGCGGGCAGAGGGCCCGCCTGACGGCCTGAGAGACCGCGCCGCAAGGGCGGGACGACGTTCCGGGAGGGACGGACGCAAAGGGGCTGCCGTTTATTCGGCGGCCTCTTTCTGCTTGGGAGTGCCGGGCGCGGGCAGGGTGCGGCCCTCCTCGGCGAGTGCCGCAGTTGCGGCCTGGTAGGTCTTGCGGAAGCGCGGCCAGTCGAAGCGGGCCAGCGCGGCGCGGGCCGCCAGGGCGGTGAGCCAGGGGCGCTCGGCGGCGTCGAGGCTACCGAGAAGGCGCCTGAGCCAGGGGCCGTGGCGGTGCCGCTCGCGGTAGAGGCGGGCAAAGCCCTCGGGCGTCAGCTTGCCGCGCAGGGCAGCGCGAAGCATCGGCTCCAGCACGCCCATGTCCTCGAGCTCCTGGTCTATCCGGTGCCCGATCCAGCGGGTGGGCAGGTGGTGGATGGTCTCGCCCCTGAACAGCGAGGCGTGCATCGCGTCTTTCGTTGCCGCCGGGTTGTGCAGGATGAAGGCGGCTTCGGCGGCCTCCAGCATGTCGGGCGCGTAGCCGTAGCGGGCGCTGAAATCGGTCCGGCGCATCTCGGGGTAGCGGTCGTCCCAGGCGGCGCGGGCGGGGTCGAGCGTTGCCAGCGGGGCAAGGAGGACGGCGGTGGAGAAGGGCGCGCAGACAGAGTAGGCCGCCGCCGCGTAGCCACAGGGGCCGCAGCCGTAGAACACGACGCGCTCGAACTGGTCGAAGAAGCCCTCGTCGACCAGACCGTCGAAATAGCCGTAGACCTCTGCCGCGCGAAAGAAGCCATTGGTCTCCGAGTAGAGGCAGAGCTGGGAGCAGCCTTCGCGCCCGGCGATCTGGAGGCCGTAGGGCAGGGCGCCCTGGCCGGTGTCGCGGATCGTTTCGGCCATCTCGAAGGTGACCAGCAGGGTCTCGCCATCCTCGGTGAAGAGCGCGCCATGGTCGTCGCCCAGGCGGACATGTGCCCCTTGCTCGGCGCCATGGGCGTCGAGGGTCACGCGCCAGCGGGCGCGGCGGGTGGCGTCATCGGTCGTCTGGGTCATGGCAGCCCCGGCGCACCCCACGTGCGCTTCCTGGTTAACCATAAAACCAACGCCGGGCGGAATCCATCGCCCGCACGCGCTGTTGACAATTGAGCGCTAGAAGAAGGCCTGGAGTCCGGTTTGTGCACGCCCGAGGATCAATGCGTGGATGTCGTGGGTGCCCTCGTAGGTGTTGACCGTCTCGAGATTGGCGGCGTGGCGCATGACCTGGAACTCCTCGGAGATGCCGTTGCCGCCGTGCATGTCACGCGCGATGCGGGCGATCTCGAGCGCCTTGCCGCAGTTGTTGCGCTTCATCAGCGAGATCAACTCGGGCGGGCAGCCGGGGCCGTCGAAGAGCTGGGCGGCGCGGAGCGCGCCTTGCAGGCCGAGCGCGATCTCGGTCTGCATGTTGGCGAGCTTGAGCTGGAAGAGCTGGGTGCCGGCCAGCGGCTTGCCGAACTGCTTGCGGTCGAGCCCGTATTGCCGCGCCGCGTGCCAGCAGAACTCGGCCGCGCCCATGGCGCCCCAGGCGATACCGAAGCGGGCGCGGTTGAGGCAGCCGAAGGGGCCGGAGAGGCCCTCGGCGTTGGGCAGCAGCGCCTCCTCGCCGACCTCGACGCCATCCATGACGATCTCGCCGGTCACCGAGGCGCGCAGGCTGAGCTTGCCGCCGATCTTGGGGGCGGAGAGGCCCTTCATGCCCTTTTCGAGCACGAAGCCGCGGATCTTGCCGCCGTGGGCCTCGGACTTGGCCCAGACCACGAAGACATCGGCGATGGGGGAATTGGAGATCCACATCTTGGAGCCGTTCAAGATGTAGCCGTTGGCGGTCTTGGTGGCGCGGGTCTTCATGCCGCCGGGGTCGGAGCCGGCGTCGGGCTCGGTGAGGCCGAAGCAGCCGATCAGCTCGCCGGAGCAGAGGCCCGGCAGATACTTGCGGCGCTGCTCCTCGGAGCCATAGGCGTTGATCGGGTGGATCACCAGCGAGCTCTGGACCGACATCATCGAGCGGTAGCCCGAATCGACCCGCTCGACCTCGCGGGCGATCAGCCCGTAGGAGGTGTAGGAGGCACCAAGGCCGCCGTATTCCTCGGGGATGGTGACGCCCAGCAACCCGGCCTCGCCCATGAGCGGAAAGAGCTCGGGCGCGACGGTGGCCTCGCGGTAGGCCTCGACGATGCGCGGCGCAAGCTCGGCCTGTGCAAACTCGGCGGCGGCGCGGGAGAGCATCCGTTCGTCCTCGCCCAGCTGGTCGTCGAGGCGGAAGGGGTCTTCCCATGTGAAGGTGGCTTTGTCGGACATGGCATTCTCCTCCCGGTGTTTTGCCGGGCAAGGTAACGCATTGGGCGGCGAGGGGAAGGGGATTGCGAAACCGGGTTTCGCGTGGCGGATGAGCCCGTGCTCCCCCGCGCCTGGTGCGGGGGGAGCACGCTCTGCGGGTCACTTCACGGTGACGGGGGCCTCGGCGATGGGCGTGTAGTCACGATCGAGCACGTATTTCACCACGTAGTCGCCGGGCGTGTCGGGCAGGGTCAGCTCTGCCGGGCTGCCGTCGCGGGTGTAGGCATAGCTGGCATAGCTGTCGGCGCCGACGGGGTAGATGGCGATGAAGTCCTCGGGGTTGTCGGGGCCCTGCCAGTCGACCTTGAGCATGCCGCCCGCCGTGGCCTCGCCTTGCGGTGCGAGGGTGACGGTGGCTGCGGTTACGGTGAAGGGCACCCGCACCAGCACCGTGTCGCCGCGCGCCTGCACATAGGCCAGTTCGTAGGCGCCCGGCAGGGCAGGCATGCGCAGCTGGAGCGGAGAGCCCTCGCGGGTATAGGTGTAGCTGGCGTAGCGCGCTTCGCCGGCGGGGAAGAGGGCGATGTAGTCGTCGTCGAAGTCGGGGCCGGTCCAGGTCACCTGCACGGTGCCGCCCTGCTCGGCGGAGGCCGGCGCGGTGACGGTGGCGGAGACGGCGGTGATCTCGACCGCGACGGAGGCGATCTCGGTATCCCCCACGTCCTGCACATAGGCGATGCGATACCTGCCGGGGTCGGCCGGGAGCGGCAGATTGGCGGGCGAGCCATGGCGGGTGTAGGCGTAGCCGGTGTAGCGCGTCTCGCCCTCCGGGAAGATGGCGATGTAGTCGTTCTGGTTGTCCGGTCCCTGCCATTCGACGCTGGCCATGCCGCCTGCGGGCAGTTCGGCGGGCGGGGTGACGGAGGCGGTGACCGCCGTGACCTCGACATCGACCGAGGCGATCACCGTGTCGCCGACGTCCTGCACATAGGCGATGGCGTAGCGACCCGGCTCGGCGGGCAGACGCAGGTCCACGGGGTTGCCATGGCGGGTGTAGGTGTAGCCCGCGTAGCGGTCGGCCCCCTCGGGGAAGATGGCGATGTAGTCGTTCTGATCGTCGGGCCCGGTCCAGCCCACCTTGACGGTGCCGCCTGCGGGCAGCTCGGCGGGGGGCGTGACCGAGGCGGTGACGGCGGTCACCTCGACGTCGACCGAGGCCAGCTCGGTGTTGCCCTGTCTCTGGACATAGGCGATGCGGTAGCGTCCCGGCTCGGCGGGCAGGCGCAGCTCGGCCGGCGCGCCGTGGCGGGTGTAGGTATAGGCCGCGTAGCGGTCTTCGCCCTCGGCGAAGATGGCGATGTAGTCATTCTGGTCGTCCGGCCCGGTCCAGCCGACCTTGACCGCGGCGCCTGCGGGCAGGGCCTCGGGCGGGGTGACGGTGGCGCTGACCGCGGTCACCTCGACCGGCACCCGCGCCAGCACCGTGTGACCCTGCCGCATGACGTAGCGCAGCTCGTAGCTGCCCGGCGTGGCGGGCATCTGCAGGTCGAGCGGCGAGCCGTGGCGGGTGTAGGCGTAGGCCTCGTAGCGGGCATCGTCTGCATCCGGCCGGGCGATGGCGACGAAATCGTTGCTGTAGTCCGGCCCGGTCCAGCGGACCTGGACCTTGCCGCCAGCGGGCAGGCTCTCGGGCGCGGTCACGCTGGCCTCGACCGGGGTGATCTCGATGGTCTGCGTGGCCAGGGTCTTGCGGCCCTTGCCGAGGCGGTAGCGCAGCTCGTAGGTGCCGGGTTCGGGGGGCATCTCCAGGTCGAGCGGCGAGCCCTCGCGGGTGTAGCTGTAGTTGATATCGGTCACCTCGCCGGGCTGGCTGACCGAGAGATAATCGTTCTGTTCGTCCGGGCCGGTCCAGCGGACCGGGATGGTGGAGCCGGCGGCGGCGCTCGCAGCGGCCTCCAGCGTGGCGGCGGGCCTGTATTCGGGCAGCTCGACGATGACGGTCTTGCCGACCTTGCCGACGCCCAGGATGGCCTCGGCGCTCGCCTCGTCGGCCGGGCGCATGACGGTGACGCGGTATTCGCCCGCCTCCAGCTCGGCGGTGAAGCCATCCACGTTGAGCGGCCCCTCGACCAGCTCCTCGCCCCGGTAGAGATCCCAGACCAGCGGATCGCCGATGCGCGGGCCGTTCTTGCCATCGGTCGCGTGGAAGCTCACGCGGACGGGCGGTGCGGGGAACACCACGGTGACGGTCTGGCTGCCGGGCTTCACGGTGAAGGTGGCCGCGCGGGTCAGCTCGTCGGACGGGCGGGTGGCGCTGGCGGTATAGGTGCCCTCTTCCAGCGGAACGGTCGGCGCGGCCTCGAGGATGGTGCCGCCCACAGGCGTGCCGTCGCGGGTGATCTCCCAGGCGAGGGTCTCGGAGATGAAGGCGCCGCCGTCGCCTGCCGTGGCGCGGAAGCGCACGTCGTGGATGACGACCTCGGGCTCGGGGGTCTCCTCCACGTCGACCACGGCGACCATGGCGGTGGCCAGCTCCTCGGCGTTGGAGGCCTTCAGGAAGGTGCCGCCGGTCTCGTCGGCGATGCACTGCATCTGGCGCAGCGCCTCGGCCTCGGACACATCGAAGCCGACCACATGGGCGGTGAAGTCCACGCCCGCCTGCTCCAGCGCGGCGGCGGCGGCGCAGGGGTCGGGGTCGCAGGTTTCGATCCCGTCGGACACGAGGATGACGGTGGCCTTCTCCTCGGTGTAGCGCAGCGCCTCGGCGGCCTGTCTCACCGCTTCGGTCATCGGGGTCTTGCCCTTGGGGCTGACCGCGTCCACCGCGCTCTGGATCGCGGCCTTGGTGCCGGTGGCGGGCTGCACGACCGTCTCGATGTCGGCGCAGTCGCCCTTGCGGCGGTGGCCGTAGAGGGTGAGGCCAAGCTCCTGCTCGTCCGGGATGGTGCCGAGCACCGTGCCGACGACCTCCTGCGCGATGGTGATCTTCGCCTTGCCGTCGATCTGGCCCCACATCGAGCCGGAACCATCCATCACCAGAATCGCCCGGGGGCGCTCCTGCGCTTGGGCCGCGACTGCAAAGAGCGTGCAAAGGCAAAGGGTTATCAGGCGAAGCATCGAAAATCTCCGGGTCATGCAAAATGTGTTGCGCAAAGTAAAGCACAGGAGTCGGACGCGACAAAGGGGGGGGCGATTGACGGCATCGGCGGGCGGGACGATAAGCGGGCATGACCTCCCCCGACCGCACCAACTGGCCGCTTGTCGTGCTGCTCTACGCGCTGGGGCTGCTGGCGGCGGGGCATTTTGCCAAGGTGGCCTTGACGCTGGCGGCACTGGGCGTGCGCTACCCGGAGGCCGGGGCGATGCTGCCCTTCGCGGTCTCCATGACCTCGGCGGCTGGGATCCTCTTTGGCGCGACCGCCGGGATCGTGGTGGCCCGCTTCGGCGCGCGGCGGGTGCTGCTGGTGGCGGTCGTGACGGGGGTGGCGCTGGGCGCGGCGGAGGCGCTGTTGCCCGGCTTCCGGCTGTTTCTGGCGCTGCGACTGGCGGAGGGCTTTGCCCACCTGGCCATCGTGGTGGCCGCGCCCACGCTGATGGCGGCCAGCTGCACCGACGCGCACAGGGGCGCGGTGATGGGGCTCTGGGGCACCTTCTTCGGGGTCGGGTTTGCCGTAATGTCTCTGGCGGAAAAGCTCTTTGGAACAGGGGTCTACTGGGTTCATGCCGGGCTGCTCGCGGTGGTCGGCGCGGTGCTCGCGCCGCTCTTGCCGCGCGGCGTGGGGCGGGGCGCGGTGGTGGCGGAGGGCTGGCTGGCGCGGCATGTGGCAATCTACACCAGCGCGCGGCGGTTCGCGCCGGCGCTGATGTTCTTCTGGCATGCGCTGATGTTCATGTCGCTGATCACCTTCCTTCCGGGTTTTCTGGGCGAGTGGACCGCGCCGCTGCTGCCCCTGGTGGCGCTCCTGGGCACCTTCTGGGCCGGGGCGGCAACGCGGCGCGTTTCGCCCGAAAGGCTGGCGCTGGGGGCCTTTGCTGCCGGGGCGGTGCTGATGCTGGCCTTCTGGGCGCTGCCCGGCGCCCGGCTGGCGATCGCAGTGCCGATGCTGCTGGCCTTCGGGGCGGTGCCCGGCGCGGCCTTTGCCGCCGCCCCACTGCTCAACCCCGATCCGGCCGATACGGCGCGGGCCAACGGGGCGATTGCCCAGTTCGGCAACATCGGCACCGCGCTGAGCATTCCGCTGTTCTCGCTGGCGCTCGGCGCGGGCCTGGGCGGAATGGCGGCGCTGGTCGTCGGGCTCTCGCTGGCCGGAATGATGGCGGTCGGCCTGATCTTTCGGCGGGTCGCGGCCTCCTGACAGGAAGCTGACAGCACATTCACTCTTTGTTCTCACTTTTGTGTTGGAGACTCGTCCCGTTCCCCCTATCTGTGGGCCTTGTCAAAGTGCCGGGGGTGACATGGCCGAGTTGAAGCATATCGAGGTGCGGGGTGCGCGGGAGCATAACCTCAAGGGCATCGACGTGGACATTCCGCGCGACCAGCTGGTGGTGATCACCGGGCTCTCGGGGTCGGGCAAGTCGTCGCTGGCCTTCGACACGATCTACGCGGAAGGGCAGCGGCGCTATGTCGAGAGCCTGAGCGCCTATGCCCGGCAATTCCTCGACATGATGGAAAAACCTGATGTGGACCACATCAGCGGCCTCTCCCCGGCGATCTCCATCGAGCAGAAGACCACGAGCAAGAACCCCCGCTCGACCGTGGGCACGGTGACGGAGATCTACGACTACCTCCGCCTGCTCTTCGCCCGCGCGGGCACGCCCTACAGCCCCGCCACCGGGCTGCCGATCGAGGCGCAGCAGGTGCAGGACATGGTGGACCGGGTGATGACCATGCCCGAGGGCACGCGGGCCTACCTGCTGGCGCCCATCGTGCGCGACCGGAAGGGGGAATATCGCAAGGAATTCCTCGAGTTGCGCAAGCAGGGCTTTCAGCGGGTGAAGGTGAATGGCGCCTTCTACGAGCTGGATGAGGCGCCGAAGCTCGACAAGAAGTTCCGGCATGACATTGACGTGGTGGTGGACCGGATCGTGGTGAAGGAAGGGATCGAGACCCGGCTGGCGGATTCGTTCCGCACGGCGCTGGACCTCGCCTCGGGCATTGCCATTCTGGAGACGGCCGTGGCGGCGGACGAGGAGCCGGAGCGGATCACATTCAGCGAGAACTTCGCCTGCCCGGTCAGTGGCTTCACCATCCCCGAGATCGAGCCGCGGCTGTTTTCGTTCAACGCGCCCTTCGGGGCTTGCCCGGAGTGCGACGGCCTCGGGGTGGAGCTGTTCTTCGACGAACGGCTGGTGGTGCCGGACCAGGCGCTGAAGATCGCCGATGGCGCGCTGGCGCCGTGGCGAAAGGGCAAGAGCCCGTATTTTCTTCAGACGATCCAGGCCATTGCCAAGCACTACGACTTTGACAAGAACGCCCGCTGGAAGGACGTTCCGGCGCATGTGCAGCAGGTCTTTCTGTACGGGTCGGGCGAGGAGGAGATCAAGTTTCGCTACGACGAGGGCGGGCGGGTCTACGAGATTTCGCGGCCCTTCGAGGGGGTGATCCCCAATATGGAGCGGCGCTATCGGGAGACCGACAGCAACTGGATCCGCGAGGAGTTCGAGCGGTTTCAGAACAACCGGCCCTGCGGCGCCTGTGGCGGCTACCGGCTGCGGGAGGAAGCCCTGGCGGTGAAGATCGCGGGCGACCACGTGGGGCAGGTGGTGCAGCTCTCGATCCGCGAGGCGCTGGCCTGGATCGAGGCGGCCCCGGAGGCGCTGAGCAAGCAGAAGAACGAGATCGCACGGGCCATCCTGAAGGAAATCCGCGAGCGGCTCGGATTCCTGAATAACGTGGGATTGGAGTATCTTACGCTGTCGCGTTCAAGTGGCACGCTGTCGGGGGGCGAGAGCCAGCGGATCCGGCTGGCAAGCCAGATCGGCTCTGGCCTCACGGGCGTGCTCTACGTGCTCGACGAACCCTCTATCGGCTTGCACCAGCGCGACAACGGCCGCCTGCTGGAAACCCTGAAAAACCTGCGCGACCAGGGCAACACCGTCATCGTGGTGGAACACGACGAGGAGGCCATTCGCGAGGCCGATTACGTGTTCGACATCGGGCCGGGCGCGGGGGTGCATGGCGGCGAAGTGGTGGCGCATGGCACGCCGGCCGAGATCGCGGCCAACCCGAAGTCGGTCACCGGGCAGTATCTCAGCGGAAAGCGTGAAATTCCTGTACCCACCGAACGCAGGACGGGAAACAAGAAGAAGCTCACCGTCAAGAAGGCCACGGGCAACAACCTCAAGGGCATCGACGTGGATTTCCCGCTGGCGAAATTCGTATGTGTTTCAGGGGTTTCCGGTGGCGGCAAGTCGACGCTCACGATCGAGACCCTGTTCAAGACCGCCTCCATGCGGCTCAACGGCGCGCGCCAGACCCCGGCGCCCTGCGAGACGATCAAGGGGCTGGAACTGCTCGACAAGGTGATCGACATCGACCAGCGGCCCATTGGCCGGACTCCGCGAAGCAATCCAGCGACTTACACCGGGGCCTTCACCCCGATCCGCGACTGGTTTGCCGGGCTGCCGGAGGCGAAGGCGCGGGGCTACAAGCCGGGGCGGTTCTCCTTCAACGTGAAGGGGGGGCGCTGCGAGGCGTGCCAGGGCGACGGAGTCATCAAGATCGAGATGCATTTCCTGCCGGATGTCTATGTCACCTGCGAGACCTGCCAGGGCAAGCGTTACAACCGCGAGACGCTGGAAATAAGGTTCAAAGGCAAGAGCATAGCCGACGTTCTTGACATGACAGTGGAGGACGCGCAGGAGTTCTTCAAGGCGGTGCCGAGCATCCGGGAGAAGATGGATGCGCTGGTGCGGGTGGGCCTTGGCTACATCAAGGTGGGCCAGCAGGCGACCACGCTGAGCGGCGGCGAGGCGCAGCGGGTGAAGCTCTCGAAGGAGCTTGCCAAGCGGTCCACCGGGCGCACGCTCTACATCCTCGACGAGCCGACCACCGGCCTGCACTTCGAAGACGTGCGCAAGCTGTTGGAAGTGCTGCATGAATTGGTCGACCAGGGCAACTCCGTGGTGGTGATCGAGCACAATCTCGACGTCATCAAGACCGCGGACCACATCATCGACATCGGCCCCGAGGGCGGCGACGGCGGCGGCACCGTGGTGGCCACCGGCACACCGGAGGAGGTCGCCGAGGTCGAGGCCAGCCACACCGGGCGTTACCTTAAGGAGTTGCTGGCGGCCAAGCGGGTTGCGGCGGAATAGCCACAGGCACAACCGATACACAACCCATGCACAACCCATACATACGCGATCAGCGCACATGAGGCGCAAATCGCGGTGTTAATGTGCGGGGTCGGTGGGGTAACGCCCTGGCAAGCCTAGAAGAAGGCGCGGTTGGTCTGGCCGGTCACGTCTTCCAACACCTCGCGGGTGCTGTAGTCGGCCCGGACCACGCGGTTGCCGACGCGGAAGTAGACCCATCCATCGGAGACCGGCGGCAGGCCGAAATACTCGCTGTTCAGCAGCATCATGTACTCGTAGGGCAGTGGCTCGCCGATGGCGACCGGCAGCGCGGGGGCCGTGGACGCGCTGGCAAAGCGGGCCGCGCTCTCGCACTTTGCGCCGGATACGTTGATCCGGCAGGCGGCGTGGCCGGGCTGGCTGGAGGCGAGAAGGGCGGCGATGGTGAGGAGAAGGCCGCTGGCGAGCGGGCGTGCGGCGAGGATCGGCGCAGCTGTGCGGGCGCCGAGAAGGGGCTCTCGGGTCATGGTCTTGGTCCGGTTGCTGATCGGGTTTGAATGACAACCCCGTGAACGGCGGAACGGTTCCGCCGGATTACCTCATCGGGCCGGACGCTCGCCGGAACGGGTGCGCAGGCGGGCGCTCAGGGTGGCGGCGAGGGTGGCGAGCGCCCCGAGCGCGGCCAGCAGGGCAACGTCGGTGTGGGTGCTCCAGTCCTTCACCGCGATGGCGGCCAGCGCCCAGGCAAGGGCAAGGGCATAGGTCGGGTGCGGGCGGATCGTCAGCAGCACGGTCAGGCCGACAACGAGGGCGCCGGTGATGCAGGCGATGGCCCAGGCGGTTTCGCCCATCAGCAGGCCATACCCGGCCGCGGTGATGCCGAGCGAGGCGAAGCTCGCGGCGGTGAGCCAGCCCGCGAAGAGGCCGAGCGGCGCGGAGAGCAGCCAGGGCTCGCGCGCGGGCGCGCGGGCGCAGGCGCCGAGTGCGAGGGCCAGCATGGCGAAGATCATCACCGTGGCCCAGATCGCGGAAGCATTGGCGGTGCCGAGCCAGAAGGTGCCGAGCGCCAGCGCGCCGAAGAGCGGCCAGCGCGGGCGGTCCCAGCCCTCGTCCATCGCGCGGGCGAAGAGGCCGAAGGCGGCGGAGGCGATGAGCCAGAGGTAGATCACGCCCCAGATCGAGAAGGCCCAGCCGGCGGGCTGCACCGGGGGGTCGATCTGCGGGACGGGAAAGAGCGAGGGGTCATAGCCGGCGAAGCTCTGCACGAAAAAGGGCGAGGCCGCGAAGGTGACCGCCGCGATGAGCACGAGAAGTGACTTGATGCGTTCCATGCTCCTAGAACGCAGCAGGAGGGCGGGTGGTTTCATTTTCGGCCGCGGCTGGCGCCGGGCCGGTCAGTCGGGCAGTTGCCCGACGGCGCGGATCAGGTCCAGCACCTCGGCGGTGCCCTCGTCGATCAGGACCAGCATGCCGTCGGAGACGGCGTAGCGGGAGCCGCGGGGGGCGGGCTCGAGCCCATATTGCCAGGACCGGACGAGGGTGTAATCGCGCCCGTCGAGGATGTGGCCCACGCGGATGCGCGCCTTGTCATCGCGGGGGGCGGATGCCTTGGCCTGGCCCGGCGCTACGCAGGGCGGGCTCTTCTTGGCGAGGCCGGGCGGGCAGCGGGTGGCCTTGGGTTGCGCCTGCTCGGCGCGCGCCCCCGCCCTTGGGTTTGCGTTGTCCTTGCTCTCGGCGAGAACATGCGAGCCGACCGCCAGGCAGAGTGCCATGGTGGCCGCTGTCAGGGGGGGCAGTCGGAACATGGGCTTACCTTTCAGACAACATTGGCTTCCCCGAAGGGAGCATGCCGCTCAACCCATGCTCCCGTGAAGGGTTTCATCACGGGGGCTTGAGTTGGGCGGATGTGCCGGAAAGGTGACGGCGGTCAGCCGCGATGCATGGGGCATGTCTTGATGCCCAGGAGCGAGTAGAGCGGGCAGGTGCCGAGAAGGCCGGTCACCAGCGGGATGATGCCCAGCAGGTAGAGCCAGCTCCAGGCCCCCTCCCGGTTGAGAAAGAAGCCCGCGATGAGCGCCGCGCCGATGACGATGCGCAGGATGCGGTCGATGCCGCCAACATTTGACTTGAACATGGGGTCCTCCTGGACTGAATACATTCGAATACGAGAATATATAAGTTTCATACCGGAGGGAAGAGGCTATCTTGCGCCGCGTCAGTCGGCGATCACCGTCAGGTCGACATCGAGATCGGTGACGAAGAGCGAGTTCTTGCGGATCACCACGCGGTCGCCGTCCGACATGGAGCGCAGGCCGGAAGGGGAGTTGGACGACAGGTTGTAGACCACGCGGCCATCGTCGGTTTCGGCGGTGACCTGCGGCAGGATGAAGCGCTGGGTGACGATGCCGTTGGGGGCGATGCACTCGTTGCCGGTGCGGGTGGAGCCGGAGGGGCAGGCGGGGCTCTGGAAGGTCTGGGCCGCGAGGGGCGCGGCGGCGAGGCTGGCGAGAAGGGCGAGGGCAGTGCGGGTCATGAGGTGTCCTTTCGGTTGAAAGGACAACGCGGCGGCGGGCGCGGGGTTCCGCCCGGTCAGGCGGGGCGGCGGGCGAGGGCGGAAAAGCTGGTCTCGGTCAGGCCCAGCACCTCGAGGGCGCCGCGCTCGGTGTCCTGCAGGATCGGCACGATGGCGTCGAGTTCCTCCCAGCTGCGCATGATGAGCCGGGCCATCGCCGCCGTCTCGGGCGTGGGCGCGTGATAGACCATCACCGTTTCGGGCCCCCGCAGAAACGCCTCGGCCTTTTTGGCCTGGATCGCTAGGAGGGCGGCATAGTCGGTGTCGAAGCCGGTGACCGCGGAGAGATCGACCAGCTGCTTCTGCCCGGGGCGATAGGCGGGGTCCGCCATGTAGCGACCGAAAGCCTGCATGGTCTCCGAAATGGAGGCATGCCCGGCGTAGCGGACAAAGACGAGGCCGATTTCGGGAAAGATGCGGTAGGTGACGGGCATGGGGTATCCTTGGTGGGGTCCCGACTGTTTGCGTGACGTCAGGCCGATTGTCTACCGGCGAAGGGCCTGGGAGCCTTGCAGGGAGCCGGCGGATTTGCAGCGGATCCTCGCCTATTGATTGGGGGTTGAGGGTCAAATGTGTTGAACCACGGAAATTGGCCCGCTAAGGCTGCTTTTAGGTGTGCGGCGCAACCGGTGATTGGGGGCGCTATCTGGATCACGATTTGCGCCGTGTAAGAGTGGTTTAGTTATAGGGGGTTTTCGCTTGCGTATTGCAGTGGGCGCGATCACGCGCCGTCGGCCTGAGGGCCTTAAACGCTTGCTCGACAGTTTTGCACGAATGGAACGGCCGGAGGGGGCCGATATCGAGTTCGTATTCTGCGAGAACGACGAAGAGAGCCGTGTTTCCGATGTTGTGGAAAACTTTCGGAGCGAGGTGCCCGAGCCGGTCCAACTGATGCTGGAACCGCAGAAGGGAATTCCTTTTGCGCGCAATCGGGTGTTGGCGGCGGCGCTGGAACAGGGATTCGACTTTTTGACCTTCGTGGATGACGATGAGGTGGTGAAGCCGGATTGGCTGGTAAATCTGCTGTCAGCGATGCAGGCCCGCAGCTTGGACCTTTGCGGTGGGCCGGTTGAGTTTACGCGGCCGGATGATCGCTTGAGTCCAATGCAAGAAGCTGTCTTCATTCACAAGACCGAGCGCTCGCTTAAGAACATCACTCGACGCGAAGCCGATGCCGCGGCCAACAAAGATTCCAGACTTAATATCTACACGAACAATTGGTGCGTGCGCATTGACGCTGTGCGCACCCACGGACTGATGTTTGATGAAGCGATGCGCTATACTGGTGGCAGCGATACCCGCTTCAGTCGGCAGATGCGAAGTGCGGGCGCCAGTATTGGATGGGCCCCCTCCGCTTGGGTGAGCGAAGTGCTGCCACGGAAACGCCTGACGCTTTCCTACTACGCTGGCCGTGCAAGGGACCAAGCAAGCAATGACGTTCTGATCCGCCAACACAGCACGATAAAGACCTGGATCAGAGCGACGCAGCGGTTGACCGACGCATTATTGAACTTCCTGTCGGTGCCGGTTCGTGGACGAAAGGCGCTTGTGAATGCGGGCTTCAAGTTTGGCATGGCAACAGGCCTATTGCGTGCCACGATGGGCTTGAAGAGCCGGCACTATGCACCGAGTCACGAAAGACTGCATGTTGAAAGCCGGTGAGTTGATACGATCGTCAAGCCGGCGCGTATGAGGCCATAGAAAAGAACGTGATAAACTTGGCAATCTCTAACGGCGTGTAGGCGCGCGGTTGGATATGGAATTCCGCCATTCGGCCAATGCGCTGGACTGGATGAAACATTTCTTCCACGCAATGGTATCGCGGTCGTGGGTAGTAGTCGTCGAACAAGAGCTTGATCGGTTTCTCTGCGAAGATACAGGTTGCCGCAAAACACGCGACCCTGAAGCGGCCGTCGATCAGGACAAGATCCGGTTGTTGAAAACCGGGCTCCTGCCAGATTGAGAGGGGGTAGGTATGAAACTCGCTCCAATGTTTGGTTCCGGTGGGGCGCCCCCATTCCCCGGTTGGACCAATATCTACATGGCGAAGATGCACGTGGGTTCCGTCAGCTGGAGCGGGCAAGCGATGCCGTAGTGCTTCGCACCATGCACTATCGCTCTCAATGCTGAACACCGTCTTGCCGGGCAAAGTTGCTGCGAATTCGGTTGAGATACCCGAGCCATACTCAAGAATCGTTTGGGCTTTTAAGTAAGCCTCATTCAAATGATTCCTCTCTTCCGGAGGCATTGGCGTGCTGGTCCGGGGTTTTCTGGTCGTTAGCTTTCTCCATGCCGCCAATTTTTGTCTCCGCATCGAATTCGGCTCTTGTTTACAAGATGCCCTCGAGGTTTTCCACCTCGGTTTTGCAGAGTGCCTGCAGGCGGTAGGAGTCCGCCTGCAGGGTGTTCATGGCCGCGCTGCCCCGCTCAATCCATCTGCTTGAACGCGAACTCGCCGCCGTCCTTGATGCCCGAGAACCAGCGGGCGGTGACGGTCTTGGTGCGGGTGTAGAAGCGGAAGGCGTCGGGGCCGTATTGGTTGAGGTCGCCGAAGCCGGATTTCTTCCAGCCGCCGAAGGTGTGGTAGCTCAGCGGCACCGGGATCGGGAAGTTGATGCCGACCATGCCGACGTTGACCCGGTGGGCGAAGTCGCGGGCGGTGTCGCCGTCGGCTGTATAGATCGCCGTGCCGTTGCCGTAGGGGTTGTCCATCGTCAGCTTGAGGGCTTCCTCGTAGCTGGCGGTGCGGACCTGGGTGAGGACGGGGCCGAAGATCTCCTCCTTGTAGATGTCCATGTCGGGGGTGACACGGTCGAAGAGGTGGGGGCCGACGAAGAAGCCGTTCTCGTAGCCCTGCAGCGAGAAGTCGCGGCCGTCGACGACCAGCTCGGCGCCCTGCTTCACGCCCGACTCGACCAGCCCGAGGATGCGCTGCTTGGCGGCGGCGGTGATGACCGGGCCGTAATCGACATCGTTCTCGGAGGTATAGGGGCCGACCTTGAGGGCCTCGATGCGGGGCACCAGCTTTTCGATCAGCGTGTCCGCGGTTTTCTCGCCCACGGGGACGGCCACGGAGATGGCCATGCAGCGCTCGCCGGCGGCGCCGTAGGCGGCCCCCACCAGCGCGTCGGCGGCCTTGTCCATGTCGGCGTCGGGCATGACGATCATGTGGTTCTTGGCCCCGCCGAAGCACTGGGCGCGCTTGCCGGTGGCGGTGGCGCGGGCGTAGATGTACTGGGCGATCGGCGTGGAGCCGACGAAGGCGACGGCCTGGATGGTCTCGTTGTCGAGCAGGGCATCGACGGCTTCCTTGTCACCGTTCACCACTTGCAGCACGCCGTCGGGCAGGCCGGCCTCCTGCAGCAGTTCGGCGAGGCGCATGGCCGTGGAGGGCACGCGCTCGGAGGGCTTGAGGATCATGGCGTTGCCGCAGGCCAGCGCGCCGGCCATCTTCCACAGCGGGATCATCGCCGGGAAGTTGAAGGGGGTGATGCCGGCGACCACGCCGAGGGGCTGGCGCATGGAGTAGAGGTCGATGCCGGGGCCGCCGTCGTTGGTGTATTCGCCCTTCAGCATGTGGGGCGCGCCCATGCAGACCTCGACGAACTCGAGGCCTCGCTGCACATCGCCCTTGGCGTCGGGGATGGTCTTGCCGTGCTCGCGGGCGACCAGCTCGGCCAGCTCGTCCATGTGGGTGTTGATGAGCGCGCCGAAAGCCATCATCACCCGGGCGCGGCGCTGCGGGTTGGTGGCGCCCCATTCCTTCTGGGCCTCTGCGGCGCGGGCGACGGCGTCATCGACCTCGGCCTTGGTGGCGAGGGTGACGGAGGCCTGAACCTCGCCGGTGGCGGGGTTGAAGATATCGGCGCTGCGGCCGGATGTGCCGGCGGTGTGCTTGCCGTCGATGAAATGTCCGATCTGGCTCATGGCGGAACTCCTCCTGTTTCCGGGGTCGTGCGGACCATACTCTTGCATTTATCCCGGTAGAAGCGGCAGTTTGGCAAACACGTCTTGCAAAAATGCATGGGAGAGAAGGATGACCGTGTCGTGGGACGACATGCGGATATTCATTGCCGTGGCGCGGGAGGGCAGCCTTTCGGGCGCGGGCACGGTGCTGAAGCTCGATCCGGCGACGGTGGGGCGGCGGGTGCAGCGGCTCGAGGAGAGCCTCGGCACGCCGCTGTTTCTGAAATCGCCGCAGGGCTACGCGCCGAGCGAGGCCGGCGAGCGGCTGATGCCGCATGCCGAGGAGCTGGAACAGGCGATGCTGAACGCCGAGGACGCGGTGCGCGGGCAGGAGGACAGGCTGACCGGCGCGATCCGCGTCGGCGCGCCGGACGGCTGCGCCAATTTCCTGCTGCCGCAGGTGGTGGAGAGGATCTGCAACGCCCATCCGGGGCTCGAGGTGCAGATCGTTTCGCTGCCACGGGTGTTCAACCTCAACCGGCGCGAGGCGGACATGGCGATTGCCGTGTCCCGGCCCACGGCCGGGCGGCTCACGGTGCAGAAGATCACCGACTACCACCTGGTCCTCGCCGCCCATCGGCGCTGGCTGAAGCAGAACCCGGTGGAGCGGCTGGAGGACCTGAGGGGCAAGCGGCTGGTGGGCTACATCCCCGACATGATCTTCGACAAGGAGCTGGATTACCTCGGCGAGCTCGGGCTGGAGCGGGTGCAGCTGGCCTCCAACTCGGTCTCGGTCCAGTTCGCCTGGGTCAAGAGCGGGGCGGGCGTGGGGATCGTGCATGGCTTCGCGCTCGGCAGCGCCAACCGGGTGGAGCCGGTGCTGTCCGACCAGGTGAAGCTGCGCCGGACCTTCTGGCTGGTGCGCCATGCCGACGATCGGCGGGTGCGCCGCCTTGGCCGATTTGCCGAGCTTCTGTGCGAGGGGCTCCGCGCAGAGGTGGAGCGGCTGGAAGCCGAGACTTGACAGGTGGGGCCTGCTGGCGCGACGGTCAACCCAAGTGAGCGACGTTGGAGGTAAGCCATGCTGGTGCAACAAATTCTGAAGAACAAGGGTGGTGACGGCGTGCTCTGCGTGAAACCGGGAAGCTCGGTGGCGGATGCGGCCAAGCTGCTCTCGGAACGGCGCATCGGCTCGGTCATCGTGTCGGCGAACGGCGCCCATCCCGAGGGGATCCTCTCGGAGCGGGACATCGTGCGCGAGCTGGGCCGTCGCGGGCCGGGGTGCCTGAGCGACGTGGTGGACGACATGATGACCCGCAAGCTGGTGACCTGCTCCAAGGAGGATACGGCGCTGGGTGTGCTGGAAATGATGACCGAGGGGCGGTTTCGCCACATGCCGGTGATGGAGGGCGAGGAGATGATCGGCCTCATTTCCATCGGCGACGTGGTGAAGGCGCGGCTGGCGGAGCTGGCGATGGAAAAGGATGCGCTCGAAGGCATGATCATGGGCCACTGAGCCCACCGATCACCGGACGAGGCGCAGGGGGCGGTGCCGCGGAGACGCGGGCCGCCCCTTGTGCTCACTCGGGCAGGAAGACCGGAAGGCCCGGCGTGTCGAAGCGGGCCTCCAGCGCCGCGGCCTTGTGGCTCTGTCCGGGCGGGTTGCGGAAGTTGAACGCGGTTTCGCCGGCGTAGTCGAAGGTGGTTTCCTCGGCGCCGGGGGCGGGCAGGGCATAGCCCAGCCGGAAGCGCAGGCTGTCCACGGTGGTTTGCCGGGGATAGGCGAGGGCATTGTTCGCGTACTGCCGCCAGGGCTTGAGCGGCAGGGCAAATCGGAGGCGGCCGTCGAGCGCCTCGCCGGGGGCCAACCGGACCATGAGCGGCACAACGAGGGACGCCGGGGAGAGGCCGGGCGGGACCGGCGGGATATCCTTCATCACCAGCACTTCGTCGTGCTCGGGACGGGGATAGACATAGGCACGGCCAGCCTCGGCCATCTGGCCGCCCTTCGGGTCGGGCACGATCAGCTTGTCGTGGATGTAGGCGGGGCCGGGGCCGTGGTTTTCGACGGTGTAGGCCAGGGTGAGCTGGCCGGCGTCCTGGTCGGGTTCGAGGCTGGCCTGGAGGATCAGTCCGTCTTGTTGCATGGATCGGGTTCCTTTTGCGGACGGCAGGGGGCCGGCGGCGGCGCTGCCCGAGCCGGCGGGGCCGAGGCGGCAGGCGGCGGCGAGCGGGGCCAGCAGGAGCGCGGCGCCCCCGGCGAGCAGCGGGCGACGGCCTACCACGGCGCACCGCCGGGCCAGGTGGGCGGGTAGTAGGTTTGCCGCTCGGGCACGCCGAGGTCGCGCCGAATAGAGTTTTCGGTCGGCACGTCGTTGCCGTGGTCGGGCACGGTGGCCGGGTTGCCCGAGGGATCGGTGATCGAGGTGCCGCGGGTGCCCACGGTGGCGCGTTCCTCGCCCCGGTTGGAGCTGCCGGTCTGGCCGGGGTAGCTGTCCATCGGGCCGGTGGCCTGGGTGCCGTTGGCGTTGTGGTAGGCGTGCACGAGTTCGTGGCCGAGCACGATGGTCGGGGTCTGGCCCGGGTAGGCGGCGCGGTCGTCGTAGGTGGGGTTCCAGTCGACCCGGCTGCCGGTGCCGGTGCCGTCGGTGGCGGCGGTGCCATCGTTGGGGGTGCAGTAGCCGTTGGGGTCGGAGAGTTCATGCATCTCGACCATGTTGCCCGATGCGGCGATGCCGCGAAAGATCTCGCGGCCCGAGGGTGTGCCATAGAGGGTGGCGGCGGCATTCTGGACCTGGAGCCGGAAGGCATCGGTGCCGTTCACGTTGATCGGGATGGTGACCGAGCTGCCGCCGATCAGCACGTTGTACTGGCCCGAGGAGCACATGGCCGAGCAGGCGGTCTTCGACATCACCCGTGCGGTGGGCAGGCCGCCGGTGAGCACGGTCATGGCGCCCTCGATCACGGTGTTCGGGCCGTGGAAGAAGCAGCCGTGGGCATCGAGCGTGCGCGCCTGGGGCAGGGAGCCGGTGAGCACGGTGGGAAAGCCGATGGAGGGCACCGCGCCGGTGGGCGGGATGAGGTTGAACATGGCGCCCATGGCCGAGAGCCCGGCCGCCACACCGGCGGCCACGGCGCCGCCTGCGGGGGTGGTCATGACCGGCGAGTTCAGCAGCGCGTCGGCCCCGGCGCAGGCGGCGGTGAGGGCCGCGGCGAGGGCCGCCACGGCGGGCACGATGTGGCTGGTACGATCGGTGATGCGGGTGGCGGGCGTGGTGACCATCGCTCAGCCCTCCCTTGCCGGTGCGAAGACGGCGAGCATGGCCTGGAACTCGGGCAGGAGCGCGTCGTAGGCCTCGGCGGCCGCGGTCAGGGTGACCAGCCAGGCATACCCCGGTTCGGCGGGAAAGAAGGCCTGCACCTGGGTGAGCCGGCCCGCGTCGGCCTGCCAGCCATAGACGATCAGCGGCACGGTCTGCCCGGCCAGCTCTGTCGGCTTGTCGTACATCAGCGAGAACCTGGGCAACTGCGCGGCGAGGGCATTGCGTTGCAAGGCGGCGAAGGCGGAGAGGCTCTCGGCGGGTGCCATCTCCTTGCGGAGAAAGACGACCGAGCGGCGCGGCTCCTCTCCGGGAGGCGGGGTGCAGGTGACCATGACCTGGTTGTCCCAGCCAGGCGGCATCTGGGCGCGAAAGAATCTGAAGTCGATTGTGTCCATGACGACTCGACGATTTTCAAAATGAACTGGGTCTATTCAATTGGCCTAAAGGTAAGCACCGCTGGCGCCCGCGCAAGAGAGCCGCCGTGAAAAAAGGGTTTGGCGGGCGTTAAAGCGGCGTGGTGAAAGAATGTTGCGGGAGCGGGGTTTCGCCTTGCCCCTCGGGGGAGGCTGGTGTTTTCTGCCCTCGACCTGAGGCGCCAGGGAGGGACAGCCATGCGCGTGGGGCTTTATCCGGGCACCTTCGACCCGGTGACGCTGGGCCATATCGACATCATCACCCGCGCCACGGCGCTGGTGGACCGGCTGGTGATCGGGGTGGCGATCAATGCCGACAAGGGCCCGCTCTTCAACCTGGAGGAGCGCGTGGCGATGGTCGGTTCGGCCTGCGAGGTGATCTCGGCCAAGACCCATTGCGAGATCGTGGTGCATCCGTTCGAGAACCTGCTGATCGACTGTGCCCGCGACGTGGGCGCGGGGATCATCCTGCGCGGCCTGCGGGCGGTGGCGGATTTCGAATACGAGTACCAGATGGTGGGGATGAACCGTCAGCTCGACGCCAGCATCGAGACCGTCTTTCTGATGGCCAGCGCCGAGCGGCAGGCGATCGCCTCCAAGCTGGTGAAGGAGATCGCGCGCCTGGGCGGAGACGTCTCCAAGTTCGTCAGCCCTGCAGTGCGTGAGAAGCTGCTGGCCAAGTACGACTGAGCCGGGTAGGGCAGCGCCATGGTTGCCAATGTCATCTGCATCAAGTGGGGCACGCTGTTTGGCCCCGAATACGTGAACCGGCTCTATTCCGGCGCGCGGCGGCATCTGAGCGATGACGTGCGGTTCTTCTGCATGACAGAGGAGCGGGCCGGGCTGCACCCCGACGTTGAGGTGCTGGAGCTGCCGGTGGAGCCCTTCCTGGCCGAGATGGATGCCGCCCTGGCCGTGGCCAACCGGCAGGGGGCGATGCGCAAGGTCTCGCTGTTCCGCCCCGGGCTGATCCCCGATCTCGACGGGCCCTTGCTGGGCTTCGACCTCGACGTGGTGGTGACGGGGCCGCTCGACGGGTTGCTGAACTTCGCGCCGGGCAAGGTGGCGATGCGGGCCGATTGGGTGGAGGCGCGGCGCGGGCGGGCCACCGGGCACGGCTCGGTCTTTCGCTTCGACCCGGCCCGGCACGGCTGGCTCTACGAGGTGCTGGCGGGCGACGCGAAGCGCCAAGTGGAGAAGGCGCGGGGGAGCGAGCAGCGCTATACCTCGACGCTGGCGCAGGAGCGGGGCGAGTTTGCCTATCTTCCGGGCGACGAGGTGGTGAGCTTCAAGCACGACTGCCTCGGCCTGCCGCCGGTGAACTGGCTGAGGCCCGCCCGCCTGCCCGAGGCGGCGAAGGTGGTGTGTTTTCACGGGCATCCGAAGATGCACGAGGCGGTAGAGGGCTATTCCGGCTCCTGGCTGCGGTATTGCAGGCCGACGCCCTGGCTCGCCGAGCACTGGATCGACCGGGCGCGGGACGATCTGGGCGCGGAGTGGGCCTGAGGGGCGGTGGCTTGTGCCGGAGGTCAGACGCCGGTCAGCAGGATATCGAGGGCGCGGGTGATTTCATCGGCATGACCGGCGGCACTCGCCTTTCGGGACAGGGCGGAGCGGCGCACCGAGGTGACAAGGCGGGTGGCCAGAACCAGAGGTTGACCCTTGTGGGGAATGGTCGGGTTCAGGCCTTTTGCGGCAGGATAATCGGGCAGGAGCGGGATGACCACGAGGGCGGGGTCGGGCGGGAGGATATCGCTCTCGACCACGACCATCGCGATGCCGTTCCATTCGGCAATGTCGAAGCGTTTCAGCTCTTCCACGTTGCCGGGCCGGTCTGGATCGCGGCGAGCGGGTGACCGTTCTGCGCGTGCCAGTCGGCCTGGGCCGCGAAGGCCTCGGCGTTTTCCTCGCGCCAGCGCCTTTGGCGGGCCTCGGCCACGGCCCGGCGAAGCGCCTCGCCTGCCACAGCGGAGACGTTGACGCCCAGATCGCGCGCGGCGTCGAGATCGGCGGCATCCATCGTCAGCGAGGTCTTGCGTTTGGCAGCGGTCATGCGGGCACCTTGATTATACCGCAGTAACATACCGCAAGCGCGGGGTTTCGGCAATCCTGGCTTCAGCCGCCGGTGTGGCTCATGTGGCGGGAGACCTGGCCTTCGACCGTCTGGCGCGAATAGTCAAAATCGTGGCCCTTGGGTTTGAGGGCGATGGCGGCGCGGATGGCCTCTTCGAACGCGGGGCCGGGGCCGTATTGGCGCAGCGGTGCGCGCAGGTCGGCGCGGTCTTCCTGGCCGAGGCACATGTAGAGCTCGCCGGTGCAGGTCATCCGGACGCGGTTGCAGCTTTCGCAGAAGTTGTGGGTCAGCGGCGTGATGAAGCCGATCTTCTGGCCGGTTTCCTGGAGCTGGACGTAGCGGGCGGGGCCGCCGGTGCGCTCGGTCAGGTCGATCAGGGTGTAGCGCTCGGCCAGCTTGGCGCGCAGGTCTTTCAGCGACCAGTACTGGCCGATGCGGTCCTCGTTGCCGAGATCGCCCATCGGCATGACCTCGATCCAGGTCAGGTCCATGTCGCGGGTGGCGCAGAATTCGGCGAGGGTGATGAGCTCGTCCTCGTTGAAGCCCTTCAGCGCCACGGCGTTGAGCTTGACGCGCAGGCCCGCCGCCTGCGCCGCATCCAGCCCGCGCAGCACCTGGGGCAGGCGGCCCCAGCGGGTGACGCGGGCGAACTTGGCCTCGTCCAGCGTGTCGAGCGAGACGTTGATGCGCCGGACGCCCGCCGCTGCCAGCTGCGGGGCGAAGCGCTCGAGCTGGGAGCCGTTGGTGGTGAGGGTCAGCTCATCGAGCGCGCCCGACTCGAGATGGCGGGTCATCGCCTCGAAAAAGGTCATGATGCCCTTGCGCACCAGCGGTTCTCCGCCGGTGATGCGGAGCTTGCGGACGCCCAGCCCGATGAAGGCCGTGCAGGCCGCATCGAGCTCTTCCAGCGTGAGAAGCTCCTTCTTGGGCAGAAAGGTCATGTTCTCGGACATGCAGTAGACGCAGCGAAAATCGCAGCGGTCGGTCACGGAGACCCGCAAATAGGTGATCGGGCGCTGGAAGGGGTCGATCAGGGGCGTTTGCATGGGCTATAGCTAGGCCGGAAGAGACGGTGCGGCAAGGAGATTTGCGGCAGCTTCGACGAAGGTGGCAAGGAGACGGACGGTGCGGATGGTGCGGGGAGTTCTGGCGGTTTCGGGTGTGGCCCTGCTTTTGGCGGGCTGCGCGGAGGGGCCGTTCTCGATGAAGCCGAAGGCGGGCGGGGCGCAGGCCACGGAGGCGCCCTCCGAGAGCGCGGCCCCGGTAGCCGCAGAGGCGCCGCCGCCGCCGGCGAATGCGCGCACGGCGGCGCAGTTCGACACCACGACAGAGGAAGAGAAGGCGGCGGCCGCAGCGGCGCCGGTGGCGGCGGAGCGGGAGCTTGGCACCACGATCGCCTCGCTGGGCGACCCGACCGACCCGGGCTTCTGGGCGGAGACGCCGCTGGTGACGGTGGCGCAGTCGGGCCGGCTGGTTTATCCGGGCAACGGCAACTCGGTGCAGGTGGAACTGCGGCCCTCGGGCGGGCCTGCGGGCTCGGGCACGCGGGTGTCGCTCCCGGCGTTCCAGGTGCTTGGTGCGCCGCTGACCGGGCTGCCGGAGCTGGTGGTCTACGCGGGGCACACCGGGTAGCGCGCCAGCCCAGGCGGTGCGGCTAGCGCCGCTTCACAGATATTTCGCGGCTTCGCGGCGGGCGAAGGGCTTCAGGCCCTGGCCCGGGCCGTCGAGGAAGGCGCGGGTGGCTTGCGGGTCGTGCTTGGAGAGGTCGCGCAGCCACCAGGCCACGGCCTTCTGGATGAACCATTCGGGATCGGTGACGTAGCTCTCGGCCCAGCCGAGCACGCGGGTGCGGGCGCGGGCCTCGGCCGGTTTGGGATGGGTCTTCTTGGCGAAGGGCAGGGTGGCGACAAGGGCGGCGCGGCGGGTCCAGAGGTTTTCGCTGTGGGTCCAGGTCGCGACGGTGTCGAGGCGGGACGGGTCGGCGGCGAGGCGCTTCTGGGCGGCCATCATGGCGTGGTCGGCGATGGCCCAGCTGTCGAGATCCTGCGCCCATTGGCAGATCAGCGCCCAGGCGGCGTCGTCGGGGCGGATGCGGGCCTGGGTGAGGAGCTTGGTGGCGGCGATGCGGGCCTCGAAGATGTCGGTTTGCCAGAGGGCATCGGCCAGCGTGACCCGCTCGGGCACGGGGAGGGTGCGGCGCCAATGGGTCGTGATCTCGTTCAGCGCCGGGTTGGGGATGCCGATGACCTCGCGGGCCTGCTTGTGATAGGCGGCCATGCCCTCGGCGCGGCCGGGCTCGGCCAGCGCGCGGAGGGCGGAGAGGGCGTTTTCGGGCGTCATTCGGCGGCGTTATTCCACCGTTACCGACTTGGCGAGGTTGCGGGGCTGGTCCACGTCGGTGCCCTTGGCGACGGCGGTGTGGTAGGCCAGCAGCTGCGCGGGCAGAGCGTAGAGGATGGGGGCCAGCGCCGGGGAGACCTCGGGGAGGATGATCTGGCGCCAGGTGCCCTCGGCAGCGGCCTTGGCACCGCGTGCGTCGGTGACCAGCACCACCTTGCCGGCCCGCGCCATGACCTCCTGCATGTTCGACACGGTCTTGTCGAAGAGCCCGTCGGAGGGGGCCATGAAGACGACCGGCGTGTGCTGGTCGATCAGGGCGATGGGGCCGTGCTTCAGCTCGCCGGAGGCATAGCCTTCGGCATGGATGTAGCTGATTTCCTTCAGCTTCAGCGCGCCTTCCATGGCCAGCGGGTAGAGCGGGCCGCGGCCCAGGAAGAGGATGTCGCGGGCCTCGGCGAGCTTTTGCGCGGTGGCTTCGATCTCGGGCGAGGCGGCGAGTGCGGCGTTGAAGAGGCCGGGGAGGGCCTTGAGCTGGGCGAGGTGCTCGCTCGCCTCTTCGGGCGTCAGGGTGCCACGGTCGAGCCCGGCCTTGAGGGCCAGCAGGAAGAGCACGGTGAGCTGGCAGGTGAAGGCCTTGGTGGAGGCCACGCCGATCTCGGCGCCCGCGAGGATCGGCAGGGCGATGTCGGAGGCGCGGGCGATGGAGCTTTCAGGCACGTTGACCACGGAGGCGATCATCGCCTTGTCTTCGCAGTAGCGCAGGGCGGCCAGGGTGTCGGCGGTTTCGCCCGACTGGCTGACGAAAAGCGCCAGGGTGCGGGCCGGGATCGGCGGCTCGCGGTAGCGGAACTCGGAGGCGATATCGACCTCGACGGGAAGGCGGGCGATCTGCTCGAACCAGTATTTTGCCGTCAGGCAGGCATAGAAGGCGGTGCCGCAGGCGACCATGGTGAGGCGGTCGAATTTGGTGAAGTCGAGGCCCGGCTCGGGCAGGGCGATGCCTGCGTCAGTGAGATAGTAGGAAAGCGCCTCGCCCAGCACGGTGGGCTGCTCGGCAATCTCCTTGGCCATGAAGTGCTTGTGCCCGCCCTTGTCGATATGGGTGGCGTCGATGCTCACCGTCTTCACCGGGCGGTTGGCGCGGTTGCCCTTGGCGTCGAAGATCTCGACGCTCTGACGAGTGAGCACGCACCAGTCGCCATCTTCGAGATAGGTGATGCGGTCGGTCATCGGGGCCAGGGCGATGGCGTCGGAACCGACGAAGACCTCGCCCTGTCCATGGCCGATGGCGAGCGGCGAGCCCTTGCGGGCGGCGATCAGCAGGTTGTCTTCGCCCTCGAAGAGGAAGCAGAGGGCGAAGGCGCCGGTGAGGCGGGCGATGACCTGCTCGCAGGCGTCGCGGGGGGCGAGGCCCTGGGCGAGGTAGTGCTGGGTGAGGAGGGCGACGACCTCGGTGTCGGTGTCGGTCACGGTGTTGAGCCCGTGGCCGGCCAGCTCCTCGCGCAGCTCGCGGAAGTTTTCGACGATGCCGTTGTGGACAACGGCGACGGGGCCGGCGCGATGCGGGTGGGCGTTGGTCTCGTTGGCGGCGCCATGGGTGGCCCAGCGGGTGTGGCCGATCCCGGCCTTGCCGGCGAGCGGTGCGTGCACCAGCAGGTCAGACAGGTTGACCAGCTTGCCGACGGCGCGGCGGCGGTCGAGCGCGGCGCCGTTGACGGTTGCGATGCCGGCGCTGTCGTAACCGCGATACTCAAGCCGTTTCAGGGCCTCCACCAGCAGGGGGGCGGCTTCATGATCTCCGAGGACGCCGACGATTCCGCACATCAGTGTTTCTCCTGTTTCGCGGCCTTGGCGGCGCGCAGCCTGTCCATGAGTTTGCGGGCAAGGCCGGGCTTGTTGGACTGCCGGCCACGGGCGACGGCGAGGGCGCCGTCGGGCACGTTCTCGGTGATGACCGAGCCCGAGGCGGTGAGGGCCTCGGCGCCGACCGTCACCGGGGCGACCAGCATGGTGTTGGAGCCGATGAAGGCGCGGGCGCCAATCTCGGTGCGGTGCTTGAAGACGCCATCGTAGTTGCAGGTGATGGTGCCCGCGCCGATGTTGGCGGCCTCGCCCACGAAGGCATCGCCGATGTAGCTGAGGTGGTTGACCTTGGCGCCCTCGGCGATCTCGGCGTTCTTGATCTCGACGAAGTTGCCGACCTTGGCGTTGTTGGCCAGTTCCGCGCCGGGACGGAGGCGGGCGTAGGGGCCGACCTGCGCGCCCTGGCTGACGTGGCAGCCCTCGAGGTGCGAGAAGGCGCGGATCTCTGCGCCGGTCTCGACGGTCACGCCGGGGCCGAAGACGACGTAGGGCTCGATGATGGCATCGCGGCCGATCCAGGTGTCCCAGGCGAAGTGGACGGTCTCGGGGGCGGTGAGGGTGACGCCGTTCTCCAGCGCCTCGCTGCGTTTGCGGGCCTGGAAGGCGGCCTCGGCTCCGGCGAGGTCGGCGCGGGAGTTGACGCCCAGGGTCTCGGCCTCGTCGCAGATCACCACGCCACAGGAGAGGCCGCGGGCGCGGGCGATGGCGACGATATCGGTGAGGTAGTACTCGCCGGCGGCATTGTCGTTGGTCACGTCATCGAGCAGCGCGAAGAGCTGGGCCGCGTCGGCGCAGATGACGCCCGAGTTGCAGAGCGGGATGGCGCGTTGCGCCGCGGTCGCGTCCTTGTACTCGATGATGGCTTCGAGGCTGTCGCCGTCCATGAAGAGGCGGCCGTAGCGGGCCGGGTCGGCGGGCTCGAAACCCAGCACCACCACGGCGTGGCGGGCACGGGCCTCCTGCATGGCCTGGAGGGTCTCGGGGCGGATGAAGGGGGTGTCGCCGTAAAGGACGATGGCATCGCCCTCGGCGCCCTGCAGCGCCGCGCGGGCCTGCAGCACGGCATGGCCGGTGCCGAGGCGGTCGTCCTGGATCACCACCTGGGCGGTCTCGTCGATCTCGGCCACGGCCTTCTCGACCTCTTCGGCGCCGTGGCCCGCGACCACGACGATGCGCGCGGGCTCCAGCGCGCTGCCGGCCTGCATGGCATGGGCCAGAAGGGGGGCGTGGCCGACCCGGTGCAGCACCTTCGGCAAATCGGACTGCATGCGGGTGCCTTGCCCCGCGGCGAGGATGATCAGGCTGGCGCTCATGGCCCTCTGCCCCTTTTGTTCTGCTCCACTCCGGTTTAACCCGAAGACCTTGGCCCCGTTCTACCCGAGGGGCGGTTCGTGGCAAGGGGCTGCAATGTCACTTGTGGTGACGGATTGTAACAGGAGCAGGCAATGAAAACGGTGGTCTTCGACCTGGATGGCACGCTGGCGGACACCTCGAAGGACCTGATCGCGGCGGCCAATGCCTGCTTTGTCGCGCGCGGCCTGGGCGCATTGCTGGATCCGGTGGCCGATGCGCGCACGGCCTTTCGCGGCGGACGGGCGATGCTGACGCTGGGGCACGGGCGCGCCGGGCTGGGGGTGGCCGAGGTCGAGGCGGATTATCCGCTGCTGCTGGAGCATTACGGGGCGCATATCGACGTGCACACGGTGCTCTACCCCGGCGCCATGGAGGCGGTCGAGGCGCTGCGGGGCGCGGGCTATGCGGTGTCGATCTGCACCAACAAGCCGGAGGGGCTGGCGGAGACCCTGACGCGGCGGCTCGGGGTGCGCGACATGTTCGGGGCGCTGATCGGGGCCGACACGCTGCCCACGCGCAAGCCCGACCCGGCGCCCTATTTCGCCGCCGTCGAGCGGGCCGGGGGCACGCGGGGCATCCTGATCGGCGACACCGAGACCGACCGCAACACCGCGCGGGCAGCGGGCATCCCTTGCGTGCTGGTCACCTTCGGGCCGGACGGGCGCGGGGTGGAGGCGCTGGAGCCCGAGGCGTTGCTCGACCGCTTCGAGGACCTGCCGGAACTGGCCGGCCGGCTGCTGGCGGATTGACCGGCGGCAGGTGGCGGAGCAGGGTGCGGCCATGACAGAGGTGTTCACCGGAAATTTCACCCAGCAGGAGCCGCTGCCGGAGGCGGCGCTGGAGGCGGCCATGGCGGTGCTGCGGCATGGCCGGCTGCATCGCTACAACCTCAAGCCCGGAGAGCTGGGGGAGGTGGCGCTGCTGGAGCAGGAGTTTGCCGCCTTCGTGGGGGCGAAGTATTGCCTGGCGACGGCAAGCGGCGGCTCGGCGATCGGGCTGGCGCTCCGTGCGGTCGGCGTGAAGCCGGGGGACAGGGTGCTGACCAATGCCTTCACGCTCGCCCCTGTGCCGGGCGCAATTGCTGCGGTGGGGGCGGAGCCGGTGTTCGTGGAGGTGACCGACGGGCTGGTGATCGACCTCGACGACCTCGCGGCCAAGGCGGGCGAGGCCGGGGTGCTGCTGCTCAGCCACATGCGCGGCCATATCTGCGACATGGGCCGGCTGATGGAGATCTGCGATGCGGCAAATGTGACCGTGGTCGAAGATTGCGCGCATACCATGGGCGCCACATGGGAGGGCGTACCGAGCGGGCGGCATGGCGCGGTGGCCTGCTACTCGACCCAGACCTACAAGCATATGAACTCTGGCGAGGGCGGCCTGCTGGTGACAGATGACGAGGACATCGCGGCCAAGGCGGTGCTGCTCTCGGGGTCCTACATGCTCTACGAGCGCCACAAGGCGGCGCCGGGGGCGGAGGTCTTTGCCCGCCACCGGATGGAGATGCCCAATATCTCCGGCCGGATGGACAACCTGCGGGCCGCCATCCTGCGACCCCAGCTGGCGGAGCTGCCGCGCCAGATCGCACGGTGGAACGCGCGGTATCGGGCGGTGGAAGAGGGCATCCGGGGCACGCCGGGGTTGACGGTGGTGGAACGGCCGGACCAGGAGCATTTCGTGGGATCGTCGATCCAGTTCCTGCTCAAGGGTTGGGGCGCGGGGGCGGTGGGCGAGGTGCTGGAGCGCTGCCTGAAACGGGGCGTGGAGCTGAAGTGGTTCGGCGGGCCCGATCCGGTGGGCTTTACCTCGCGCTATGCCCATTGGCGTTATGCCGCGCCGCCCGAGTTGGAGCAGACCGACGGGGTGCTCTCGGGGCTGATGGACATGCGGTTGCCGCTGACCTTCTCGATTGCCGATTGCGAGCTGATCGCGCGGATCATCCGGGCCGAGGTGGGCGCGGTGTTTCAGGCGCGGTGAGGCCGGGCGGCGCTACCTGTGGCGGCCAGATCTTGCCGATGGTCTCGGGGGCGTGAAGGAACAAGCCCCCGTGATGGCGAGTTGACTGACCATACGCGCCCCGGCGGCAGCCCGTGCTGCGCAAGTCCGGCGGCATTTACGCCTGCCAAGGAATTTGAACCATGAAACCCCAACTTTTCGCCACGGCAGTGGCGCTTGTCCTCGTGGCCGGTCCGAGCCTCGCCGTTCCGGCCACCGCGACCACCGACCTCAACCTCCGGGCCGGCCCCGGCCCCGAGTACCCCGTTGTCGGCACCATCCAGGCCCGGACTCAGGCCGAGGTGGAAGGCTGCCTGGAGGCGGCCAATTGGTGCAAGGTCACCTACATGGGCCAGGAGGGCTGGGCCTTTGGCGACTATCTGAGCGCCAGCGCCGAGACCGCCACCCCGATCGAGCTGCCCAAGACGGTGACCTATACCCGCACCGTCACCAAGACCAAGGGCGACGAGAGCACGACGACCGTCACCACCGCCACCACCCAGGATCCGGTGATGGGTGCGCTGCTCTCGGGCCCCTCGGCCACCCGCAACGGCGCCCTGCTCGCCGCCCAGGCCGCGGCCAACGATCCGGGCACCCAGGTGGTGACCTATGTGACCGAGAACCCGGTCGCGCCGGTCTACCTCGATGGCGAGGTGGTGCTGGGCGCCGGGGTGCCGGAGACGGTGACGATCTACCAGGTGCCGGACAGCGATTATTCCTACGTCAACATCAACGGTCAGAACGTGCTGGTGGAGCGGCAGAGCCGCAGCATCGTCTACGTCTACCGGTAGGGATTTCGGCCGCCACGCGGCGCGGGAGAAAAGGCGGGGCGTCTTGACGGGCGCCCCGTTTTCGTGCGGGGCGAAGCGGTGCCTGCGCAGGCGTGAGGATCAAGAAATCTTGCAGCCTGTAACATCCAACGGCTTGATACCGCTCACTATTCTCGCGTTCCGGTTGCAGGGCGCAACGGCGTTGGAACCACCCCCGAGCCGGGCTTGTTGTGCGCCCACACCGACCGGGCAGCGAGATGATCTCGCGGAAGACCCGGCAGAGCAGACGACAAGAACGGAGAGACCCATGTTCAAGACACTTACCCTGAGCGCCGCCGCCCTGTGCGTGGCCGCGACCCCGATGCTGGCCGACACGGCCACCGCCACCACCGACCTCAACCTGCGGGCCGGCCCCGGCCCCGAGTTCGAAGTGATCGGCGTGATCCCCGGCCTGGACCAGGCCGAGGTCGAGGGCTGCATGGAGACCGGCGCCTGGTGCCAGGTCACCTATAACGGCGAGACCGGCTGGGCCCATCGGCACTACCTCAGCGGTTCGGCTACCGAGGCCACCCAGGTGACCACGACCCGCACCGTGACCTACATGAAGGAAGGCGGCAACGAGGGTGCAGGCGCTGCGGCCGGTGCCGTGACCGGCGGAGCCATCGCCGGTGCGCTGATCGGCGGGCCGGCGGCGATTGCCGCGGGCGTGGTGCTCGGCGCCAATGCCGGCAGCGATGCCGTGCCCGAGCCCGAGACCCGCACCGTGACCTATGTCACCGAAAACCCGGTCGAGCCGGTCTACCTTGACGGCGAAGTGGTGCTCGGCGCGGGCGTGCCGGAAGACATCACCATCTACCCGGTGCCGGATAGCGAGTACTCCTACCTCAACATCAACGGCCAGGACGTGCTGGTGCGCGAGGACCGGACCATCGTTTACATCTACCGCTAAGGCGGAAGACCTCCAGCCTGAAGGGCGGCCCCGCGTGGGCCGCCCTTTTTTTATGCAGCAGGGAACCGGGGTCCCGGTCGGGGCGTTGCCTCGCTGATCTCCCCTGCCGGGCTGCCTCGCGGGTTTCCCGCCCCGGCATGGCCAAGGAGCGGCCGTCCTCCCCCGGCCGCTCCTTTCTTTTTGCCCCGATCGCGGTGCGCGACGGGAATCGTTGACCGCGGGGCGCAGCTCTCCTACTATTTGAACGCTTGTTCAATAAACGGGAGGAGCAGGCGGATGTTTGCAGGACAATTGACCTTTGACCTCGGCGAGGAGGTGGGGGCGCTGCGCGAGATGGTGCAGCGCTTCGCGCAGGAGCGTATCCGGCCCATTGCGGCGGAGGTGGATGCGAAAAACGAGTTTCCGGCGGCGCTCTGGCGCGAGCTGGGCGAGCTGGGGTTGCTCGGCGTGACCGTGCCGGAGGAGTACGGCGGGGCAGGGATGGGCTACCTCGCCCATGCGGTCGCGGTGGAAGAGATCGCGCGGGCCTCGGCCTCGATCTCGCTGAGCTACGGCGCCCATTCCAACCTCTGCGTCAACCAGATCAACCTGAACGGCTCGCCGGAGCAGAAGGCAAAGTACCTGCCCGGTCTGGTCAGCGGCGCGCATGTGGGCGCCCTGGCGATGAGCGAGGCGGGGGCGGGCTCGGACGTGGTGAGCATGAAGCTGCGCGCCGAAAAGCGGAACGACCATTACCGGCTCAACGGCACGAAATACTGGATCACCAACGGCCCGGATGCCGACACGCTGGTGGTTTACGCCAAGACCGACCCGGAAGCGGGCAGCAAGGGGATCACCGCCTTCCTGATCGAGAAGTCGATGACCGGGTTTTCCACCTCCAAGCACTTCGACAAGCTCGGGATGCGCGGCTCCAACACCGCCGAGCTGGTGTTCGAGGATGTGGAGGTGCCCTTCGAGAACGTGCTGGGCGAAGAGGGCGGCGGCGTGCGCGTGCTGATGAGCGGGCTCGACTACGAGCGCGTGGTGCTGGCGGCCATCGGGCCGGGGATCATCGCCGCCTGTCTCGACGAGGTGATGCCCTACCTGGCCGAGCGCAAGCAGTTCGGCAAGCCGATCGGGAGCTTCCAGCTGATGCAGGGCAAGATCGCCGACATGTATGTGGCGCTGAACTCCAGCCGGGCCTACGTGTACGAGGTGGCCAAGGCCTGCGACCGGGGCGAGGTGACCCGCGCGGATGCCGCGGCCTGCTGCCTCTATGCCTCCGAGCAGGCGATGGTGCAGGCGCACCAGGCGGTGCAGGCGATGGGGGGCGCGGGCTTCATGGCCGATGCGCCGGTGGCGCGGCTGTTCCGCGACGCCAAGCTGATGGAGATCGGCGCGGGCACGTCCGAGATCCGGCGGATGCTGGTGGGCCGCGAGCTGATGGGGGCGGTGTGAGGGCGGCGGTGGCCCTCCTCCTGATGACGTCGAGCGTGGAGGCGCAGGTGAAACCCAAGCAACCCGGCACATACGAGGCCATCGTGGCGCGGCTCGACGCCTGCCTCGCGGCGGGCGAGAGTGACCGGGCCTGCGTGGAGGCGGCACTGGCCGAGTGCCTGAACGCAGGCAGCTACGAGGCTTGCGCCGATCACCTGGCAGCGGCGATGCTGGCGCGGGCCGAGGCGGCCTGCGCGGGCGGCTTGCCGGCCCCGGGCTGCAAGCTCAGGGTCGCCGGCGAGGCGCTGATCGCGGCACGGAAGGAGGCGGCGAAATGAGATGGATCCTTGTTCTGCTGGCCCTGGCCAGCCCGGCGGCGGCGCAGGAACTGGCCTTCGATCCGCTGCTGGCGGAGGAATGCGAGGAGCAGCGGCCGGAGTTTGCCGCGCGCGAGCAATGCATCGGCTGGGCGGCGAATGCCTGCATGGAGAACACCGAGGGCGGGCAGTCGACCGCGGGGATGAACGGCTGCCTCGATGCGGAGTGGCAGTATTGGGACGCGCGGCTGAACCAGCATTACCGGGAGGCGATTGCGCGGGCGAAGGGGTTTGACGTGGAGATGGCCACGGCGCAGAACGGGCACCTGTCGGCGGAGGAGACGCTGCGCGACATGCAGCGGGCCTGGATCGTGTTCCGCGACGCCAAATGCGATTACGTGCGCTCGCAGTGGTCGGGTGGCACCGGGCAGGGGCCGGCGATGCTGTCCTGCCTGATGCAGGAGACCGGGCGGCAGGCGCTTTGGCTCCAGGTGCAGGCGGAGGGGATGTGAGCGAGAAGGGCGATCTTCCGGACCGTGACCGCCGCTTCGAGGCGGCGCTGACGGCTGCGCTGGCGGAGCAGGAGAAATACGAGAAGAAGCGCTATTCGCGGCTCGGGCGCGGGGCCGAGAAGGCGACCGCGCCGCTCGGCGGGCTGCTGCGGCGGCTGGTGCCGCCGGGGATGCTGCGCCGGGCGCTGGTGATGGCCGACCGGGGCGCGGGGTGGACGCTGCCTGCGGTGGCCCATGACACCAACGACCTCGCGGCCTGCGATGTGGTCGCGCTGCGGGTGCAGGGCTGGGCGGCGGGCTCCGGCGCGGCCTCGGGCGGGGCGGCGGGCTGGTTCGGGGGCCTGGGCATGACGCTGGATATTCCGGCAACCATCAGCCTCGCGGCACGCACGGTGCGGGCCACGGGCCAGTGCTACGGCTTCGAAGGCGAGGGCGAGGAGGAGCTGGTGTTTCGCCTCATGGTGCTGGAGCTTGCCACGGTGCGCGGGCTGGAGGGGCGCAAGGAGAGCCTCGGCAAGGTCAACCAGCTGGCCCGCGAGTTGCAGGCCCCCGAGGTGCGCTACGTGCTGGAAAAGGGCGCCGACTGGGTGGTCGACAAGGTGGTGGACCGGGTGGCGCGCGGGCTGGGTACCGATCTTCTGAAGCGCAAGGCCGCGCAGGTGGTGCCGCTGGCGGGTGCGGCGATCGGCGCGGGCGTGAACGCGAGCTTTCAGACCGACGTGGCGCGGGCGGCGCGCTACGGGTTCAGGCTCAGGTGGTTGATGCACCGGCAGCTCCTGCCGGCGCCGGAATTTTCGACTGGGGAAGAGGCATGATCCTGACGTCACATCTCTCTGTGAAATCGGAGGACTTCGCGGCCAACCGGGCGGCGTCGGACGCCGCGCTGGCGCGCGCGCGGGCTGCGGCAGAGGCGGCGGCGGAGGGGGGCGGCGCGAGGGCGCGGGAGCGCCATCTGGGCCGGGGCAAGATGCTGCCGCGCGACCGGGTGGCGGGGCTGCTCGACCCGGGCTCGCCGTTTCTCGAGGTGGGCGCCACGGCGGCGCACGGGATGTATGGCGGCGACGCGCCCGCGGCAGGCATGATCGCCGGGGTCGGCCGGGTGAAGGGCCGCGAGGTGATGGTGCTGGCCAATGACGCCACGGTGAAGGGCGGCACCTATTATCCGATGTCGGTGAAGAAGCACCTGCGCGCCCAGGAGATCGCCGAGGCCTGCCGGCTGCCCTGCGTCTACCTGGTGGACTCGGGCGGGGCGAACCTGCCGAACCAGGACGAGGTCTTTCCCGACCGCGACCACTTTGGCCGGATCTTCTACAACCAGGCGCAGATGAGCGCGAAGGGGATCGCGCAGATCGCGGTGGTGATGGGCTCTTGCACGGCGGGCGGGGCCTATGTGCCGGCGATGAGCGACGTGAGCATCATCGTGAAGGAGCAGGGCACGATCTTTCTGGCCGGGCCGCCGCTGGTGAAGGCGGCGACCGGCGAGGTGGTGAGCGCCGAAGACCTGGGCGGGGGCGACGTGCATACGCGCCTCTCCGGCGTGGCCGACATGCTGGCCGAGGATGACGCCCATGCCCTGGCCCTGGCGCGGGAGGCGGTGGGCTCGCTGCGCGGCTATGGCGAGGCCGGGGCGTCGCCCATGTTGCAGTCTGCCGAGGCACCGCTCTACGACCCCGAGGAGATTCTCGGCATCGTGCCCGCCGATCCGCGCCAGCCCTGGGATATCCGCGAGGTGATCGCGCGGGTGGTGGACGGCTCGCGCTTCGACGCCTTCAAGCCGCGCTACGGCGAGACGCTGGTCTGCGGCTTTGCCCATGTCGAGGGGATGCCCGTGGGGATCATCGCCAACAACGGCGTGCTGTTCAGCGAGAGCGCGGTGAAGGGCGCGCATTTCGTGGAGCTCTGCTCGCAGCGAAAGATCCCGCTGGTGTTTCTGCAAAACATCACCGGCTTCATGGTCGGCCGGAAATACGAGAACGAGGGCATCGCGCGGCACGGAGCCAAGATGGTGACCGCCGTGGCCACCACCGCCGTGCCCAAGATCACCCTGCTGGTGGGCGGCTCCTTTGGCGCGGGCAATTACGGCATGGCGGGCCGGGCCTACAGCCCCCGGTTCCTCTGGACCTGGCCGACGAGCCGGATCTCGGTGATGGGCGGGGCGCAGGCGGCCGGCGTGCTCGCCACGGTGAAACGCGACGCCATCGAGCGGGGCGGCGGGTGCTGGAGTGCCGAGGAGGAAGCGGCGTTCAAGCAGCCGGTGCTCGACCAGTTCGAGGAGCAGTCCGACCCGCTCTATGCGAGCGCGAGGCTCTGGGATGACGGGATCATCGACCCGCGAAAGTCGCGCGAGGTTCTGGCGCTCAGCCTGCGGGCGGCGCTGAACGCGCCCATCGAGGAGACACGCTTTGGCGTGTTCCGGATGTGAGGCGGCGGCATGGGCTATTGGGCGCGCAGGCGGCAGCTGAAGCGGTTGGAATCGCTCGGGCGACCGCGCCGGCGGGGTCGGCGACGGGTGAGGCTCGGCAACTGGCGGCTCTGGATGGCCGGGCTGGCGCTTGGCCCGGTGCTGCTGGCACCGGTGGTCGACGTGGCGCAGGCCTATGTGAAACCGCGCGACGGGTGCCGCGTGGTGGGTATCATCGACGGCGACACGGTGCGGATGATCTGCCGCGGCGAGGGGCTGGTTTCGGGGCGGTTGCTCGGGTTCGACACGCCCGAGATCAGCGCCCGGTGCATGAGCGAGGCGGGGCGGGCCTGGATGGCGACGCAATACCTGCGCTGGCGCGTCTGGAGCGGCTGGCGCATTGCCGCCCCGATGGGTGAGAAGGACCGCTACGGGCGGGTGCTCGTGCGCATGACCATCGACGGCGAGCCGGTGGCGAGAATGATGATCGCACGCGGACTGGCGCGGACCTATGAAGGTGGGTGGCGCGCGGGCTGGTGTGGAAGCGGAGACGAGGCATGAGCGAGCGCAAGGAAACCAGGGGGCAGTTCATCACAGGGGCGCGTGACCCGGTGAGCGGGCAGCGCTGGGTGCATGTGACGGGCGAAATGGTGGCGGCCCATCCGCAGGGGCGGCTGAACCTGGCGCTCTACGCGGTGGTGGTCTTTCTCTTCGGGATGGCGGCCTGGCGGCTGGTGCTCTGGACCTTCGTCTTCGGCGGGGTCTGGATGGGGGTCGAGGTGGTGTTCTTCCTGCTCGCGGCGGCGGCGCTGTTCTTCCGGCTGCCGCCGGGCGGCTGGATGGGGATCACCGCCTGCGCGATGATCCTGGTCGATTTCGCCACCGGCATGAAGGGCGCCTGGGGCGGGCAACTCTGGGCGCTGGGTGAGGCCGTGGCGGCGGTGGCGGCGGGGTTCTACCTGCTGACGGGGGAGCGGCCGAACTTCATCTACCGGCACAGGTATCTCGCCGGGGACGCCGGGGAGGGCGGGAGCGATGTTTGACAAGATCCTGATCGCCAACCGGGGCGAGATCGCCTGCCGGGTGATCGACACCTGCCGCAGGTTGGGGGTGCGCACGGTGGCCGTCTTCTCCGAGGCGGACGCGGGCGCGCGGCACGTGGCGATGGCCGACGAGGCCGTGTGCATCGGGCCGGCGGCCTCCGCCTTGAGTTATCTCGACATCTCCAAGGTGGTGGCGGCGGCGGTGGAGACCGGCGCGCAGGGGGTGCATCCGGGCTACGGCTTTCTCAGCGAGAACCCGGAGTTCGTGGCGGCGCTGGACCGCGCGGGCGTGACCTTCATCGGGCCGTCGGCAGAGGCGATCCGGGCGATGGGGCTGAAGGACGCCGCCAAGGCGCGGATGGAGGCGGCGGGCGTGCCGGTGGTGCCGGGCTACCACGGGGCCGAGCAGGACCCGGGGCGGCTGGAGGCCGAGGCGGCGCTGATCGGCTACCCGGTTCTGATCAAGGCGGTCGCGGGCGGCGGCGGCCGGGGGATGCGGCTGGTGACGCGGGCGGAGGACTTCGAGGATGCGCTGGAATCGGCGCGGGTCGAGGCGCTGGGGGCCTTCGGCAACGGCGATGTGCTGATCGAGAAATACATCGAGCACCCGCGCCATATCGAGGTGCAGGTCTTCGGCGACGGGGCGCGGGCGGTGCATCTCTTCGAGCGCGACTGCTCGTTGCAGCGGCGGCACCAGAAGGTGATCGAGGAGGCCCCGGCGCCGGGGATGACCGAGGCGGTGCGCGAGGCCATGGGCAGCGCCGCCGTGCGGGCGGCGGAGGCGATCGGCTACAAGGGCGCGGGGACGGTGGAGTTCATCGTCGATGGCGCAGGCGGGCTCAGGCCGGATGGCTTCTGGTTCATGGAGATGAACACGCGGTTGCAGGTGGAGCATCCGGTGAGCGAGGCGATCACCGGGGTGGACCTGGTGGAATGGCAGCTGCGGGTGGCCTCGGGCGAGCCGTTGCCGATGCGGCAGGAGGAGCTTGCGATCAGCGGCCACGCGATGGAGGCGCGGCTCTATGCCGAGGACGTGCCGGCGGGCTTTCTGCCCGCGACCGGGCGGCTGGAGCGGCTGCGCTTTGGCCCGGGCCGGGTGGATACCGGGGTGCGCGAGGGCGACACGATCAGCCCGCATTACGACCCGATGATCGCCAAGCTGACCTGCTGGGGGGCCACGCGCGACGAGGCGCGGGCGGCGCTGGCGCGCGGGCTGGCGGAGACGGAGGTGGCGGGCGTGGTGACCAACCTCGGCTTCCTCGGGCGGCTGATCGACCATGCGGGCTTTCGCAGCGGCGAGGTGGAGACCGGGCTGATCGCGCGCGAGCTCGACGGGTTGGTGGCGCCTTGCGCGGCGCCGGACCTGCTGGCGCTGGCCGCGCTGGAGGCGCTGGGGCTGAACGAGGCCAGGCCGGGCGAGGGCTTTGCGCTCTGGACGCCGCTCGGCTGGCCGGTGCTGCTGCTGCGCGGCGCCGACCGCATCGAAGGCCGGGTGTCGGCCCTCGGCGGCGGGGCCTTTGCGGTGGCGATCGGTGGGGCCGAGGTGCAGGCGCGGCGCGGCGCGCAGGGGTGGGTGCTGGACGGCCGCCCGGCTCTGGCGCGGGCCGAGGTGGTGGGCGGCAAGGTGCATGTCTTCGGCGCGGAGCCGATGGTCTTTGCCCTGCCGGACCCGCTGGAGACGGCGGGCGAGGCGGCGGGCGAGGGGGCGGTGATGGCCCCGATGCCGGGCGTGGTGCGCTCGATCCATGTGCGCAAGGGCGATGCGGTGACGGCCGGCGACCGGCTGGCGGTGATGGAGGCGATGAAGATGGAGCATGTGATGCGCGCGCCCCATGACGGTGTGGTGGCGGAGCTCGGTGTGGCGGCGGGCGACCAGCTGGAGGCCGGGGCGCTGATCGTGCGGATCGAGGCGCAGCCATGACCGGGCCGCTCATCCGCCCTTCGAGGCGTCTTCGCGGCGGGATGGCGCGATGATCCGGCTGCATCATTGCCACCAGACCCGCTCGATGCGGGTGCTCTGGCTGCTGCACGAGCTGGGCGTCGACTTCGAGCTGGTGGTGCATCCCTTCGACAAGTCGCTGCGGGCGCCGGGCTACCTGGCGCTGAACCCGGCCGGGCGGGTGCCGGCGCTGGAGATCGACGGCGAGGTCTGGTGGGAGTCGGGTGCAATCATGGAATTGCTCTGCGAGCGCTTCCCCGAGGCCGGGCTGGGCCGGGCGCCGGGCCACTCGGAGCGGGCGGACTGGCTGATCTGGCTGCATTTTGCCGAGACCATCAGCCAGCATCTCGCCGCGCTCACCCAACAGCACATCATGCTCTACGACGACGCGATGCGCAGCCCGGTGGTGATGAAGCTCGAGGCGGCGCGGCTGAGCAAGTGCCTCGGCGCGGTGAACGACCGGCTCGAGGGGCGCGAGCACCTGCTGGAGGGCGGCTTTTCGGCGGCGGATGTCGCCGTGGGGCAGGCGGTTTACATGGGCCAGCGGTTTGCCCGGCTGGAGGCCTTTCCGGCGCTGGCGGACTGGTGGGCGCGGGTGTCGTCGCGGCAGGGCTTCGTGGCCTCATTGCCGCCGGAGGGGGCGGAGTTGCTCTACAGCGAGGAGTTCTACGCGCCATGGTGAAGGTGGAGATCTTCGAGGTCGGCCCGCGCGACGGGTTGCAGAACGAGAAGGCGGTGATCGGCGTGGGCGAGAAGGTGGCGCTGGTGGATTGCCTGTCGCGTGCCGGGTTCGACCGGATCGAGGCGGCGAGCTTCGTCAGCCCCAGGTGGGTGCCGCAGATGGCCTCCTCGGGCGAGGTGATGGCCGGGATCACGCGGTCGGAGCGGGTGAGCTACTGGGCGCTGACGCCCAACATGAAGGGTTACGAGGCGGCGCGCGCGGCGCGGGCCGACGGGGTGGCGGTGTTCGGGGCGGCGACGGAGGGGTTCAGCCGCGCCAACCTCAACTGCTCGGTCGCGGAGAGCCTGGAGCGCTTCGAGCCGGTGCTGGCGGCGGCAAAGGCCGACGGGGTGCCGGTGCGGGGCTATGTCTCGGTGGTGACCGATTGCCCCTTCGAGGGCGAGGTCGATCCGGGTGCGGTGGCGCAGGTGGCGGGAGTCCTGCTGAAGATGGGCTGCGCCGAGATTTCGTTGGGCGAGACGCTGGGGCGCGGCGTGCCGGAGCGGGTGGACGCGATGCTGGGCGCGGTGCTGAACGAGGTGCCCGCCGAGCGGCTGGCCGGGCATTTCCATGACACCGGCGGGCGCGCGCTGGACAACATCGAGGTGGCGCTGGCCCGCGGCCTGCGGGTCTTCGATGCCGCCGTGGGAGGGCTCGGGGGCTGCCCCTATGCGCCGGGGGCGGCGGGCAACGTGGCCACCGAGGCGGTGGCGGCGCGGCTGGCGGAGCTGGGCTACGAGACCGGCCTCGACATGGGCGTGCTGCAGGAGGCGGCGGAGATGGCGCGGGCGATGCGGGCAGGGAGGGCGGAATGAGCCTGGTCAGGATCGACAGGGATGCGCGCGGCGTGGTCACGCTCTGGCTCACGCGGGCAGAGAAGCACAACGCGCTCTCGGCGGAGCTGATCGACGAGATCCACGCCGCGATCGAACGATTGGGCGCGGATGAGGCCGTGCGGGTCGTGGTGCTGGCGGGCGAGGGCAAGAGCTTTTGCGCGGGCGGCGACCTGGGCTGGATGCAGGAGCAGATGGCCGCCGATGGCGAGACGCGGGCCGCCGAGGCCTGGCGGCTGGCGGAGATGCTCGGCGCGGTGAACGCCTGCCCCAAGCCGGTGATCGGGCGCATCCACGGCAATGCCTTCGGTGGCGGCGTCGGCATGGCCTGCGTCTGCGACCTGGCGGTGGCCGCCGAGGGCGCGAAGTTCGGCTTTACCGAGACCCGGCTGGGGCTGATTCCGGCCACGATCGGCCCCTATGTGCTGGCACGGATGGGCGAGGCGATGGCGCGGCGGGTGTTCATGAGCGCGCGGATCTTCGGGGCGGCCGAGGCGGTGCGGCTCGGCGTGGTGGCCGAGGCGGTGCCCGAGGAGGCGCTGGATGCGGCGGTGGAGCGGCAGGTGCGGCCCTACCTCGATTGTGCCCCCGGCGCGGTGGCCGAGGCCAAGGCGCTGGCGCTGCGGCTGGGCGCGGCGCCCTCGGAGGCGGAGGTCGAGGCCAGCGTCGCGGCGCTGGTGCGGCGCTGGGAGAGCGCCGAGGCGGGCGAAGGGATCGCCGCCTTCTTCGACAAGCGCAGGGCGCCCTGGATGGGCTGAAGCGCGGGTTTGGCCCGCCCGACGGCGGTGCGCCGCGCGGGTCTGCGCTTGGCCCTTGGGGCGGCGCGCGGGATCGGCTAGGTTCGGCAGCAACGAAGCAGTTCACAAACGGGGAGACACCCGATGATGCGAGCAGTGCTCAACAGGCGCGGATTTCTGATTTCGACGGCGGCGACGGGCCTTCTGGCCGCCTGCGGCGGGCCGGGCGGCTTTGACGCCGTGGCGCCTTCCGCCCCCGACCCGGCGATGCGGCCGGTGGCCAATGCCGGGTTCGACGCCTGGGTGGCGAACTTCAAGCCCAGGGCGGTGAGCGCGGGCGTGAGCCAGGGCGTGGTGGACCGGGCCTTTGCGCGGGCGGGCTTTCTTCCCGGCGTGATCGAGCGCGACCGGAACCAGGCGGAGTTCAAGCGCAGTTTCGAAGATTACCTGTCGCTGGTGGCCAGCGAGAAGAAGGTGGAGATGGGCCGCGCGGCCTTTGCCAGCCAGCGCGGGCGGCTCAATGCCATCGAGGCCAAATATGGCGTGCCGGCGGAGGTGTGCTGTGCGATCTGGGGCGTCGAGAGCACCTATGGCACGCGGCGTGGCGATATCCCGGTGATCTCGGCCTGCGCCACGCTGGCCTATGAGGGGCGGCGCGGGGCCTTCTTCGAGAGCCAGCTGATCGCGGCGCTGAAGATCCTGCAGGCGGGCGACACGACGCCGGAGCGGATGGTGGGCAGCTGGGCGGGCGCGATGGGGCACACCCAGTTCATCCCCACCAGCTTTCAGCTCTTCGCGGTGGATTTCACCGGCGACGGGCGCCGCGACATCTGGGGCGAAGACCCGAGCGACGCCCTGGCCTCGACGGCGGCCTATCTGGCGCGCAACGGCTGGCGGCGCGGCGAGCGCTGGGGCAGCGAGGTGTCGAGCGGCGGGCTCCAGCCCGATCCGGGCGGGCCGCGCTTTGCGGTGGGGCACAACTTCAACGTCATCAAGCGCTACAACAACTCCGACAACTACGCGCTGGCGGTGGGTTACCTCAGCGACCGGATCGCCGGGCGCGGCGGCTTGCAGGCGGAGTTCGGGCCGGACCGATACGGGCTGACCCAGAAGCAGCGCATGGCGCTTCAGGAGGGCCTCAACCGGGCGGGCTACGATGCGGGCACGCCGGATGGGGTGCTGGGCAACAAGACGGCCGCGGCGATCCGGGCCTACCAGCAGGCCAACGGCCTGCCGGTGACGGGCGAGCCTTCGCCCGCCCTGTTGCAGCGGCTCCTCTGAGCCGGGATCAGCGCGGGAGGGCGGCCGCCTCGCGGGCGAGCGCGGTGATGCCCTCCCAGTCGCCGGATTGCACCTTGTCACCGGGCGCGACCCAGGAGCCGCCGACGCACATGACGTTGGGCAGGCTCAGGTAGTCGTTGGCGTTCTTCAGGCTCACGCCTCCGGTGGGGCAGAAGCTGATCTGCGGGATCGGCGCGCCGATGGCCTTGAGCGCGGGCGCGCCGCCGGAGGCCTCGGCGGGGAAGAACTTCATCGCGGTATAGCCGCGCTCCAGCAGGGCCATGGCCTCGGTGGCGGTGGCGGCGCCGGGCAGCAGCGGCAGGCCCTCGTCTTCGCAGGCCTTCAGCAGGGTGTCGGTGGCGCCCGGGCTGACGCCGAACCTGGCGCCGGCCTTCACGGCGGCCTTCACGTCTGCCGAGGTGAGCAGGGTGCCTGCGCCGACGACGCCGCCCTCGACCTCGGACATGGCGCGGATCACGTCGAGTGCGGCGGGGGTGCGCAGCGTGACCTCGAGCGCGGGCAGGCCACCGGCCACGAGGGCCGTGGCGAGAGGCGCGGCATGGGCCAGCTCATCGACCACCAGCACGGGCACGACGGGCGCAAGGGCGCAGATTTCCTTGGTTTTCAGGGAGGCTTCGGCGGGGGTCATCTATGGCTCCTTGGGTTGTCAGACGACGACGGCCGCGCCCTCGTCGGATGCACCGACGGTCTGGCGGAAGGCCTCGAAAAGCTCACGGCCGATGCCGTGCTTGTTGCGCGAAAGATCGGGGCTGGCGGGCGTGCGCGCCTCCCAGCCTTCGGCCAGGATGTCGAGCGTGCCGGCCACGGCGTCGACGCGGACGAGATCGCCGTCCTGCACCTTGCCGATGGGGCCGCCCATTGCGGCCTCGGGGGTGACGTGGATGGCGGCGGGCACCTTGCCCGAGGCGCCGGACATGCGGCCATCGGTCACCAGGGCGACCTTCAACCCGCGATCCTGAAGCACGGCGAGCGGCGGGGTGAGGCTGTGCAGCTCGGGCATGCCGTTGGCCTTGGGGCCCTGGAAGCGGACGATCACCACGGTATCCTCGGTGAACTCACCGGCCTGGAAGGCCTTCTTCACGTCGTTCTGGTCGTGGAACACGCGGGCCTTGGCCTCGATCACCTGACGCTCGGGGGCGACGGCGGAGACCTTCATCACGCCCCTGCCCATCGAGCCTTTCAGCTCCTTCAAACCGCCGGTCCTTTGGAAAGGGTCGGAGGCGGGGCGGAGGATCCTGTCATTCTGGCTTTCCTCGGCGGAGGGCTGCCAGGTGAGCTTGCCGTCGATCAGCTTGGGCTCCTCGGTGTAGGAGCCCAGGCCCTCGCCCGCAACGGTGAGCGTGTCGTTGTGCAGCAGCCCCGCCGAGAGCAGCTGGCGGATGAGGTATTGCAGCCCGCCCGCGGCGTGGAAGTGGTTCACGTCGGCCAGGCCGTTGGGATAGACCTTGGCCATCAGCGGCACGGTCTCGGAGATGTCGGAGAAATCCTGCAGATCGAGGAGCACGCCCGCCGCCCGCGCCATGGCGGGCAGGTGCAGGATGAGATTGGTCGAGCCGCCGGTGGCCATGAGGCCGACGATGCCGTTGACGAAGGCCTTTTCGTCGAGCACCTGGCCGGCCGGGCGATAATCGTTGCCCTGCGCGGTGATCTCGAGCGCGCGCTCGGTGCCCGCGACGGTGAGCGCGTCGCGCAGCGGGGTGTTGGGGTTGACGAAGGAGGAGCCGGGCAGGTGCAGGCCCATGAACTCCATCAGCATCTGGTTGGTGTTGGCGGTGCCGTAGAAGGTGCAGGTGCCCGGCCCGTGATAGGAGGCCATCTCGGCCTCCATAAGCTTGTCGCGGCCGATCTCGCCGGCGGCGAACTGCTGGCGAACCTTCGACTTTTCGTCGTTCGGCAGGCCGGAGGGCATGGGGCCGGCGGGCAGGAAGACCGCGGGGATATGGCCGAAGGTGGCGGCGGCGATGATGAGGCCCGGCACGATCTTGTCGCAGACGCCAAGGTAGATCGAGGTATCGAAGCAGTTGTGGCTGAGCGAGACCCCGGCGGCGAGGGCGATCACGTCGCGCGAGAAGAGCGAGAGCTCCATGCCGGGCTGGCCCTGGGTGACGCCGTCGCACATGGCCGGAACCCCGCCCGCCACCTGGGCGGTGGCGCCCTTGGCGCGGGCCGCCTCGCGGATCAGGGCAGGGAAGCGCTCGAAGGGCTGATGAGCCGAGAGCATGTCGTTGTAGGCGGTGACGATGCCGATGTTGGGGGCATTGCCGGTGGCCAGCGCGGACTGGTCGGCGCCCATCGCGGCGTAGGCATGGGCCTGGTTGCCGCAGCTCAGATGGGCCCGGACGGGGCCGGCCTCGGCGGCCTTTCCGATCCGCTCCAGGTAGGCGCCACGCGCCTCGGCCGAGCGGGCGATGATACGGTCGGTGACGGCGGCGATGGTGGGGTTGAGCGGCACGGGCTGCGGCCTTTCGGTCTGGTGGCGATTCTGGCTGGCCGCAGCATAGCGTGTTAGCGCTAACGGAGCAAACCGACCGTGGCATGACGCGATTTGTCACGCGATTTCCTTTGACCATGCAGCGCGGGGCCCGGATATTTCAAGCCATGCGATACTTCATGCTCGCTCATTGGCTGGTTTTATGCGCGGCCGCCGGGGGCGCAAGACGGCACATGACCCCCGGCCTGACGGGCAACCGCCCTCCATCCCGGAGGACAGGGCTGGTGACGGCGCTGCTTCTCGGCCTGGTGCTCGCGCTTTCCACGCCTGCCGCCGCGCAGGACACGCCCGAGGCGTTGCGCGAGGCAGTGCTGGAGGGCGACAGGCTCTTCGGCGAAGGGCGCTACGAGGAGGCGCTGGCCTTTGTCGAGGCGCTGCATCCGAGGCTTGTGGAGGCCTTCGGCGCGTTCAGCGTGGAGGCGCTTCAGAACCGGGCCGCGATGGCCTCGAGCCGGGCGCGCCTCGGGACCGAGCCGATAGAGGCCTATGCCGCCCTGCTCGACGACTGGGTGGAGCACCACGGGCGCGACCATCCCGAGGCGCAGCGCGCGCGGATGAACCTGGCCATGGCGCTCTCGAACGCGCGGCGGGCGGGCGAGGCGATGCCCTTTGCGCTGGAGGCCTACGAGTTTGCCAGGGGCCACTGGGGCGCGCAGGCGGTGACGACGCTGTTCTTTCGCTACAACGTGGCCGGTCTGATGGAGCGGACCGGCGAATACGAGCTGGCGCTGGCCGAGTTCATCGCGGTGAAGGACGGGCTGGCCGCCCATGACGACGGCCGCGCGCGCAAGCACCGGGCGGTGGTGACGGTGCATGCCGCGCGTATGGCCGAGCAGCTGGGGCGCCACGACGAGGCGATCATGCTCTATGCCGAGAGCCTGCCCGCCACGCGGGAGGCCTTCGGGCCGCGCCACCCCGACCTGGTGCGGATCAACTACCTGATGGGCAAGCTGGCGGGGCGAATGGGGTATCTAAGTGTCGCGGGCGAGGTGCTCTTCGACGGGGTGCAGCTGGCCGAGGAGATCTACGGGCCGAAGAGCCGGCAGGTGAGCGAATACAACGCGATGATCGCGCTGGTTCTCACCCGGGAAGGGCCGGGGAGCCAGTATTACCAGCTGGGCGTGCACCTGCTCGACCTGGCGATCGCCAACATGGAGGAGGTGCTGGGGCGCAGTCACCCCGCGCTGTCGGAGCCGCTGACCTGGGCTGCGACGCTGGCGATGGAGGAGAACCGCTGGGAGCGGGCGCTGGAGCTGGCGCGCTGGTCGGGCGAGATCGGCACCGCCATGTCGGGGCCGTGGTTCGACGCCCTGGCCGCCGCCGAGACGAGCGGAAAGATGACCGCGGTCAGTTCGGCGGAAGAGGCCTTTCGGGCGGTGCAGGCCAGCTACCTCTCGGTCGCCTCCACCAGCACGCTGATGCTGCGCCAGAGGCTTGCGCTGGCCCGCGAGGGCGCGGGCGAGGCGGCGCGGTCCTATACCGACAGCCTCCGGCGCCGCAACACGTTGCAGGCCGCGCTGCTCGACCATTCGGGCCTGCCGCTCGACGAGCGTGACCCGGCGGCGGAAGCGGCGCTTCAGGCCGAGCTGGCCGCGACCCTGGCCGAGATCGAGGCGCGGCAGGCCGAGCTCTCGGGGCGCGATCCGTGGATGAACGGGCTGAAAGAGGGCATGGCTGCCTCGGCGCAGGAGGTGCGCGAGAGTCTCAAGCCGGGCGAGGCGGTGGTGATCGTCGATGTTACCACCCGCGCCTGGGGCAGCAGCCGGATCGTGGTGGTGACCCCCGAGAGCGCCGCCTGGGCGCCGATCCCGGCCGACCAGCCGCAGCTTGCGGCCCTGGTCGAGCGGGTGCGCGAGGGTATCGAGCTGAAGATCGGAGTGCGCGCCGCGCTGTCGCTGAAGGCGGCCACCGGCGCGGCGCCCGAGGAGTTCGACACGGAGGCGGCCGCCGAGCTCTATGCGCTGACCTTCGGGCAGGTGGCGCCGGCGCTGGAGGGGGTGAGCCACATCTATGTCGAGCTGCGCGGGGCGCTCTCGTCGCTGCCGCCGCAGCTGCTGTTGCGCAGCCTGCCAGAGGGCGACCTGGCCGAGGCCGACTGGCTGTTGCGGCACCATGCGGTGACGGTGATCCCCTCGGTGCTCTCGTTGCAGATCACCGCCCTGGGCGCGGAAGTGGGCCGGGCGCCGGAGCCGTTTCTGGGCCTCGCCAACCCCGATTACGGGGTGGAGGCGGCCGCCGGCAACGCCCGCGCAGCGCAGCTCCGGTCGGGCCTCGCGCCCTTGCCGGAGACGGCGGGCGAGGTGCATTCGGTGGCCGATGCGGTCCGGGCCGGGGCGGGCGCGGTGCTGGAGGGGGCGGAGGCCAGCGAGGCGGGGCTGAAGGGCCGGGCGCTCGATCGCTTCCGGGTGCTCTACTTTGCCACGCACGGGCTGGTCAGCGGCGATGCGGTCGAGGGCGACGTGCTCGACGAATCCGCCCTGGCCCTGACGCCGGGCGAGGGGGAGGACGGATTTCTGAAGGTGTCGGAGATCGCGCAGCTGAAGCTGAACGCCGATTGGGTGGTGCTCTCGGCCTGCAACACCGCGGTGGGCGGCAAGCCGGGGGCAGAGGCGCTCTCGGGGCTGGCGCAGGGGTTTTTCTACGCCGGGGCGCGGGCGCTGCTGGTGAGCCACTGGCCGGTGGAAAGCCAGAGCGCGGTGGCGCTGATGACCGATATCTTCGCCCGCCGCGCGGCCGATCCGGCGCTCTCGGCGGCGGAGGCGCAGCGGCAGGCCGCGCTGGCTCTGATGCAGACCCCGAAGTGGAGCCATCCGGCCTATTGGGCCCCCTTCATCCTGGTGGGCGACCCGGGCTGATCGCGCCTTTTGGGCCACAGGGGGCGATTGTCGCGGATGTGCGAACAATTCACCTAAAATCTTCCAATTCTCGCCGCATTTGCAGCGTTCCCTGCGGGCATGAGCAGATCAGGAGCCGGCAATCGGCCCGGAGGATTGAGAGAATGAACAAGCTGACCCATACCGCCGCCCTCGCGCTGACCGTCCTGTCCGTGGCCGGCTGCGCCGTGAAATCCAGCGTGCCCGTGGCGACCCGTTCGGCGCCGCTCGGCACCGCCCAACTGGCCACCCCGGAGGCGGCTGCCAAGCCCGCGCCCTCCCTGCAGGGCTACCAGATCCACGATATCCGCGTGGATGTGCCGCTCTCGCTGCGCGTGTCGGAGGCCAACACCTATTACCCCAACGCCGATATCGTCTGGCGCGGCGACGCGCCCGGTGACCGGCACAAACAGGTGCAGGCGATCTTCGAGGAGGCCTTGGGCCGGGGCGGCGTGCGCCTGACCAGGGGCAAGCCGGTGGACGTGGAAATCGAGGTTCTGCGCTTCCATTCGCTCACCGAGAAGACCCGCTACACCGTGGGCGGGGTGCATTCGATCAAGTTCCGCATGACCATGGTCGACCCGAAAACCGGCGAAGAGCTGGAAAGCCGGGTGATCACCGCCGACCTGAAGGCCTACGGCGGCACCAAGGCGGTGGCGATGGAGGCCAAGGGGTGGGGGCAGAAGGCCCGTATCACGCAACATCTGGCCAACACCTTCACCAATGAGCTTTCGGCCCATCCGACGGCGGGCTGACCCGAGGCAAACGGCACCGGCGGAAGCGGAAAACCGCCGGTGTTGCATGCAGGTTACCCTGAGGCAGGCAATACCTGCGAAAATGCACCATACTCCCTGATTGCGGTCATTTGACGTATAAAGGGATCGAGCAGATAGGGCTCTGCGTTGGGCCTCAAAGGATAAAACCGATGATGAAGACGAAGATTTCCCTGATTGCGATGGCCTTTGCCACGCTGGCCGCCTGCGCGCAGGCGCCCACCGGCACCACGCCGGTGCGCCAGCTTGACACCACGACTCTGTGGTCGACCGGCAGCTTTCGCTGACGGCTCTTTTCGGCAGGGGCCTGACCGGGTAGGTCAGGCTCATGAGTGATGCCGACCTTCTTCCGACCGTCCGTCTGAAACCCGGTGCCGATGCCCGCGCCCTGCGCCATGGCAGCCCCTGGGTCTATTCCGATGCGCTGGTGCTCGACCGTCGCACCAAGGCGCTGCCCGCCGGCAGCGTGGCGGTGCTGGAGGATGCCGAGCGCAGCCCGCTGGCCCTGGTGGCGGTGACCCCCGAGAGCCGGATCGCGGCGCGGGTGCTCGATCGGGACCTGACAGCCAGGATCGACGAAGCGTGGTTTGCAGCGCGGTTGCAGGCCGCACTGGCGCTGCGCGAGCGGCTCTACGCCGCGCCGTTCTACCGGCTTGTCCATGCCGAGGCCGATGGCCTGCCGGGGGTGGTGATCGACCGTTTCGGCGACATCCTGGTGGTGCAGCCCAACGCGGCCTGGGCCGATGCCCGCTCCGCGATGCTGGCGGAGGCCGCGGTGCAGGTGACCCGCGCGCGCACGGTCATCCTCAACGGCATGGGCCGGGCGCGGAAATTCGAGGGGCTGGGCGAGGGGCTCGAGGTGGCCTGCGGCACAGCCCCCGAGGCGCCGGTGCCGGTGCCGATGAACGGGGCGACCTACATGGCCGACCTGATGGGCGGGCAGAAGACCGGGCTCTTCTACGACCAGCGCGACAACCACGCCTTCACCGCCGGGCTGGCCAAGGGCGCGCGGGTGCTCGACGTGTTCAGCCACGTGGGCGGCTTTGCCCTCGCGGCGCTGGCGGGCGGGGCCGTTTCGGCCCTGGCCGTCGATGGCTCGGAGCCCGCGCTGACGCTGGCCCAGGCCGGCGCCGAGGCCGGCGGCATGGCGGAGAGGTTCGAGACCCGGAAGGGCGATGCCTTTGCCGTGCTCGAGGCGCTCGGAGCCGAGGGGGCGCAGTTTGACGTGGTGATCTGCGATCCGCCGGCCTTTGCCCCCTCCAAGAAGGCCCTGACGCAGGGGCTTCGGGCCTATGAGCGGGTGGCGCGCCTTGCCGCGCCGCTGGTGGCGCCGGGCGGCTACCTCACGCTCTGCTCCTGCTCGCATGCCGCCGATGTGGCCAAGTTCGGCAATGCCTGCGCGCGGGGCATCGGGCGGGCAGGACGCGCGGCGCAGCTCTTGCGCACGGGCTACGCCGCGGCAGACCATCCGACCCTGCCGCAGCTCGCGGAATCGGGCTACCTGAAGGCACTGACCTACCGGCTGCTGCCGTGAGGCACGGGCTGTGAGACTGTGCCTCGACGCCTGCGTGCTCTACCCCACGGTGATGCGGGAGCTGCTCATGGGCGCGGCGAAGGCGGGGTTCTTCGAGCCGCAATGGTCGGCCCGGATTCTGGAGGAGTGGCGCCGCGCGGCGCTGAAGCGGGGGCCCGGCGAGGGCGTGCAGGCAGAGGGCGAGATCGCCCTGCTGCGGGCGGCCTGGCCACGGGCGGAGGTGAAGGTGGAGCCGGGGCTGGAGGCGCGGCTCTGGCTGCCCGACCCGGCGGATGTGCATGTGCTGGCCTGCGCCGTGGCCTGCTCGGCCGACGGGATCGTGACCGCCAACGCCAAGGACTTTCCGCGCAACGTGCTGGCCGAGGAGGGCCTCATGCGGGCCGATCCCGACAACCTGCTGCTGGGCTTCGCCGAGGCCGACCGGCCCCGGATGGCAGCTGTGGCGGAGGCCGTCCGCGCCGAGGCGGAGCGGCTTTCGGGCGAGGGGTGGGAGATGCGGGCGCTGCTGAAGAAGGCGCGGCTGCCGCGCCTGGGCAAGGCCTTGGCGGGCGCGAGGACCTAGGGACAGCCCCCGCGCTGCGGGAGGTTGCGCCTGCGTCTGACGCTTGGCGTTTCGGCGCGGACGGAGTGGAGGCCAGCCCCCGCTCCCCCGGGATAGTCTCGGCAAGAAAACGGGCAGGGTGGCGTCAGCTGCCGGTGCCCCATTTCGCCTCGTTGGCCTCGATCGCCGCGATCCGCCGGGCGGCGGGCGGGTGGCTCATGAACCAGGCAGGCACCTTTGCGCCGCCGGCCCCGGTGAGTTTGTCGAGCTTGGCGAAGAGCGCCTTCTGAGGGCCGGTGCCGATGCCGGCCTTGGTGAGCAGGGCGGAGGCATAGGCATCGGCCTCGAACTCGTCGGCCCGCGAGAGCCGCGCCATGAGCATGGAGGTGAGGCCGGTGGCGATGGCGGCGCCGATGCCGGGCAGAACCCGGTTGAGCACCATGGCGAGCCCCACCCGCAGGGCGTTCTGCCCGGAAAAGTCGATCATCCGGCGGCGCGAATGCCCCAGCGCCACGTGACCGAGCTCGTGGGCGATGACCGAGGCCAGCTCCTGCTCGGTGACGGTGCCCTGCTTCAGGGCGGCGTGAAAGCCACGGGTGATGAAGATGCGCCCGTCGGGCGCGGCGAGGCCATTGATCGCCGGGGTCTCGAAGATGTGGACCTTCAGCCGGGGCAGGTCGAGGGCGCGGGCCATGCGGTCGGTCAGCTTGAGCAGCGCCGGGTCGTCGAGGGGCGTGCTCTGGTCGTCGAGCTGGCGGGCGAGCCGCCAGGCCGAGAAACGCCACAGGACGAGACCGTAGAGCACGGCGAGGAGGATGGGGGTGAGCTTCAGCATTGGCACATATATGGAGCGCGAAGCCGCGCAGGGAAAGGCAGGCGTGAATCCGGTGTCGGTAACGTGAATCCCGGCGTGGCGGCGTTGCAGGCCCGGCGGGGCCTGCCCATCTTGGGGCCATTGAACGAAGACCAAGACCTTTTGTGCCAAATCCCTTCGGAGCTGCCCCGATGCATATCACCGATCCTCACCCGCAAGGTTGCGCGCCCCGGTGGCGCCCGATCGCAGGCCGCGCCGCGCTTTCCTGCGCCGCGCTGATCTTTGGAGCCGCGCTTGGCGCCTCGAGCCTGCACCTGAGCGAGGGCGGCGGGATGGAGGCCGTGCTCTTCGGCCTCGCCTTTGCCTTCTTCTTCGGCATCCCCGCCCTGCTCACCGTGCAGCAGAGCCTGCTCGCCCCCGGCCAGACCCGCGCCTGCCTCTTCGCGGGGCGGGTGCTGGGCGTGGCCTGGCTGGCGGCGATCGCCTGGCTCGTGGGGCTCTACCTCTAGCCTTCGAACTGCGCCTCCAGCGTGATCTCCGCGCCGCCCTGGAGCAGCTTGGAGATCGGGCAGTTGGCCTTGGCGGTTTCGGCGGCCTTCATGAAGGCGGCCTCGTCGATGCCGGGCACGCGGCCCTTCAGCGCGAGGTGCACGCGCTTGACGGCGAACCCCTCGCCCTCCTTGTCCAGGTGGACGGTGGCGGTGGTGTCGAGTGCCTCGGCCTCCTGGCCGGTCTGGTCGACCAGCACCTTGGAGAGCGCCATGGTGAAGCAGCCTGCGTGGGCGGCGCCGATCAGCTCCTCGGGGTTGGTGCCGGGGGCGTCCTCGAAGCGGGTGTTGAAGCCGTAGGGCTGGTCGGAGAGAGCGCCCGAGCCGGTGCTGACGGTGCCCTTGCCGTCCTTGATGTTTCCGCTCCAATGGGCCGATGCCTTGCGCTTGATCATGTCGGGATGCCTCCTGTTGATGGTGAGCACCTCAACGTGGCAGGCGCCGGGATGTTCCGCGCCTCAGCGTCCGACCTTCCAGCGGCGGTGGATCCAGAACCATTGCTCGGGGTTGGCCTCGATCCGGTCTTCGAGACTGCGGGTGGCGGCCTCGGTCATGGCGCGGGCGTCGGAATGGGGGATCGGCGCCTCGATCTCGATGGCGTAATCGAGCCCGCCGTTCAGCCGGGTGGCGTAGATCGGCACCATCAGCGCATCGTAGCGCAGCGACATGTCGGCGGCGGAGGTGGCGGTGCGGGCGGGGCGGCCCAGGAAGTCGATCACCTCGCCGCGCCAGGCGTGGACATCGTGCAGGATGATGAGCATGCCGCCGGCCTTGAGGTGGCGGATGAAGGCCATGGTGCCGGCGCGGCCCTGCGGAAACACGGGGCGGCCCACGGCCTCCATCGTCTCCACGTAGTGCTGGTTGAAGAAGGCATTGGCCATGGGCCGGTAGAGCCCGCCGAAGTGGTAGCCGCTGGTGTTGAGCTTGGCCCGTGCGGCCTCGTAGTTGCCGAAATGGCCGGTCACCGCGATCACCGGGCGGCCGCTGGCGCGTGCCTCTTGCAGCGCGGGCAGGCCCGGGCCGGAGAGGGGGAAGGTCGAGGCGCGGGCAAAGAACTCGGGGTTGGAGTAGTTCTCCATTAGCACCCGGCCTGCGTTTTCGCAGACGCGCGCGGCCAGCGAGGCGCGGGCCGGGGCGTCCATGTCGGGCCAGACATAGGCGAGGTTGGCCTGGGCGCGCTTGCCGTAGCCCGCCAGCGGCCCGATGACGCTGCGGGTGAGCTTGCCGAAGGCGGGGATGCGGGTGGCATAGGGCAGCAGGCGGGCGCCGCCGATGAAGCCGCGCAGGAGCTTGTCGGTCAGCCAGTCGGCTGCCGTGCCCTGCGGTGCGTCGTTCTCAGTGGCGGCCATGCGGCGCTCTCCCCGGTGGTGGAACAGGGTTAGCGGCGAGGCGGCGGGAAGGGAAGAGCCGGGCGGCGTGACGGCGCGGCGGGAGCGGCCGGGCAGGGGCGCCGGGGCAGGGCGGCCGCCTGCGCGATCACGGCTCCTCGTCGGGGGAGAGCAGGATGATCTCGCCCTCGGCCTCGAGCCGGCGGATCTCGGCCACGACGGCAGTCATGGCCTCTTCCCCGTCCTTCTCCTTGACCTTGCCCTTCTCGGCCATCTCCTCGCGCAGGCTCTCGGCCATGCGCTTGGACATGTTGTCGAGGATGTGGTCGCGGGAGCGCTCGGCGGCGCCGCTGGCGGCGGCCAGCGCGGTGACAAGCACGGCCTGGTCGATGCCGCGGGTGATCTTGGGGATGTCGCGGGCGGCCAGACGGTCGGCGATGTTGGCGAAGGTGAAGATCGCCTTCTTCACCTCCTCGGCAAATTCGGCATCCTCCTCCTCCAGGCCCTTGAGAACATCGTCGCGGGTGGCGGAGGGCGAGAAGTTGAGCACGGCGGCGACCCGCTCGACCGGGCCGCTCTGGAAGGCGGTGACGGGCTGGGCATCGAACTGGGCCGACAGGGTGATGCCGATGCGCGCGACCGTCTCGGGCGCGACCTTGCCGGTGCGCGACATGGCGTGGGTGATGCGCCGGGCCTTCTCGCCGGGCAGCTTGCCCAGCACCTCGGCGGCCTTGCCGGTGGGCAGCTTGGACAGCACCACGGCGCCGACCTCCACGCTCTCCTCCTCCAGAACCGGCAGCAGCCTGGCGGCGTCGAGCCCCGATATCCGCTCCCAGGGGTCGCCCCTGGCGGCCACGCCGGCCTCGCGGCGCAAACGGGCGGCGGTGAGCGGCGAGATGTGCCCGTCGAGCAGGCCCAGCGCGCCGGCCATCGCGCCGGGAAAGCAGAGCGCCACGCGGTCGAGCTCCTGCTCGAACTCCTCGATCACCTCGGAGAGCGTGTCATGATCGACCATCCGGAGCTGGCCCATGGCCTCGGTCAGCGCGGTCTGCATGCCGTCGGGCCAGTCGGCGAGCGGCAGCCTGGCGCCGCCGTTGACCATGAGGCGGACGAGGATGGCGACCTTCTGGCGGCGGGTGAGCCTGGCGCCAAGAGCGCGACTGCCGCCGCTGGCCCCGGCCCGCGCGGGCAGGCCGCCGCTCGAGGGCGCACCGCCGGATCCGGTGCCAAAATCACCGAGCCCGCCGGGAAGCGGGGAGAGGGAAGTGGACATCAGCGCCTCGCGCCTTGCTCAATGAACGTCTTGTCCACAGTAGGCGCGGGAGGATTAAGGCGGGGTTACCGGCGGTGCGGAGTCAGCCGCGCCGCGGGAGGCGCATCAGCCGGTGGGCGTGATGCAGCTCGAGGTCTTCTCGTCCCAGACCGTGCCCTCGGCGCAGGACATCGTGACCTCGTGCTTCGAGGCACATTCGGCGTGGGCGAGGACGGGGGCGAAGGCCAGCGCGAGGGCGGCCAGGGCAGTCTTGGTTTTCATGGTCGTCATACCTTCGGGTTAGAGGGCCTCCGGGTTGCCGGGCGAGCTTAGCACGGCCAGGCAATTCCGACAAAGCGCGGAGGTCGGGCCGGGGCTTTCGTGACGGTGGCGTGAATGCTCCGGTGCATCCGCGTGAATGTGTTCCAGCTCAAGTTGCCGCAAGGGCAAGCCGGGCGCACTCCTCGTCGCAGGCGCCGGGCAGAGGGCCTCGCCTGCCCCAGGGCAGAGCCGTTTTCCCCCCGACACGAGGCCCGGCGTCGCACCCCAGCAAGGCTGCGCCCGTGCGTGGCCCGTCACAGGAGGACTACAGCAATGTCACATGCCAAAGGCCCCGCCCGCCCCGCCTTCGCGCCGCGCTCGAAACTCTACAAGGGCCGGTTCGGCCGGATCTGCCCCGGGCTCACCCCCTGGACCCCGCCGGGCGTGCCGCCCGACCAGATCGAGGCGCATTTCGCCGCCTTCGCCGCCGAGCACATGGTGGAGCGCCCCGGCCTCACGCCCGACGAGGCCAATGCGATCACCGACGAGCTGGAGGCCGAGTTCAGCTCCTCGATCCCGGTCGGCTACACCTACTTCGGCCAGTTCGTCGACCATGACATCACCTTCGACCCGACCCCGCTGGGGGTGGAGGTGACCGACCCCGAGGGGCTCGAGAACTTCCGGACACCGCGGCTCGATCTCGATTGCGTCTACGGCTCCGGCCCGCATGACCAGCCCTACATGTACGATGGCGCCAAGTTCCTGATCGGCGAGATCGCGGGCACCGGGCTCGCGGACCTGCCGCGCAACCCGCTGGGCCGCGCGATCATCGGCGACATGCGCAACGACGAGAACGCGATCGTCAGCCAGATCCAGCTGGCCTTTCTGAGCGCGCACAACACCCTGGTCGACCGGGCCCTGGCCGCAGGCGCGGCGGACCCCTTCATGGAGGCGCGCCGGGTGCTGACCTGGCTCTACCAGCACTGCGTCTGGAACGACTTCATTCGCCGCATCTGCGTCGATACGGTGGTCGATACCGCGCTGCAGAAGGACGAGGGCAAGGATGGCCGGGTGCAGTGGCAACTCGGGCTGAAGGACGTCTACTCCTGGGAGTACAACCCCTTCATGCCGCTGGAGTTCTCGGTCGCGGCCTACCGGTTCGGACATTCCATGGTGCGCAACGGCTACCAGACCAACTTCACCCACAACCAGCTCAAGCGGGTGCCGCTGTTCAACAACACCACCGCCGGCCCCGGTGGCGCGGGCGAGCCCGACCTGCGCGGGTTCCGGCCCCGCACGCCGGTCACGACGGTGCAGTGGGACTGGTTCTTCGACATGGGCAATCAGGCCGATTTCTTTCCGCAGCGGGCGCGCAAGATCGACACCAAGCTGGCCAATGCGCTGCTGTTCCTCGGCGAGGACGACGGCAATCCCGGCGCGGTGGCCAACCGGCTGGCGGCGCGCAACCTGATCCGGGGTGTGGCGCTGGAGTTGCCCTCCGGCCCGGACGTGGCGGCCAAGCTCAACGTGCCGGTCACCGTGAACCTTGCCGAGGGCGAGCCCGCGGCGCTGTGGTACTACATCCTGAAGGAGGCCGAAGGGCAGGCCGGCGAGCGGCTGGGCCGCCTTGGCTCGACCATCGTGGCGGCGGTCTTCGCGGGCCTGCTGAAGGGCGATCCCCGGGCCTTCGTCAACGCCGATCCGGGCTGGACGCCCGAGGACGAGCTGGCCAGCGGCATGCTGACCGAAGACGACAGGGTGGATGACCCCGCCTGGGGCCTCCCCGCCATCCTGCGGATTTCCGGACAGCCGGTGAGCGGCGTATAACCCTTTCCCCTCACCCGGCAGGAGAACCCGGAGGCGTGGTGGCCCGGGTCTCTCCGGGAAAGGTCCGTCCCTCGGGGCGGGCCTTTTCTCTTGAGGGCGGCTCTTCGGGGCCTTGCCTGCGGTACGGCCGCTCATCGCCGGCGATGCGGCGCCTCGGTCAGGCCTCTTTCGGGCGCAGCACCAGCCAGATCAGCGCGCCGCCTGCCAGTGCGAGGAAGGGCGCCATGGCGAGGTTCACCGCGGTCCAGCCCGCCTGGGCGCTGCCGCCGGAGCAGTTCATCAGCCCGCCCGAGGCCAGCGAGGCCACGGTGACGCCGCCGAAGACGATGAGATCGTTGAGGCCCTGCATCCGGCCGCGCTCGTGCGGCGCATGGGCGCCTGCCAGCATCGAGGTGGCGCCGATGAAGCCGAAGTTCCAGCCGAGCCCCAGCAGCACCAGCGCCACGAAGAACTGCTCGAGGTCCACGCCCGAGAGGCCCACGGCCCCGGCGCCGGCGAGGATCACGAGGCCGGTGGCCATGATTTTTTCCACCCCGAAGCGGGCGATCAGGTGACCGGTGAAGAAGGAGGGCGCGAACATCGCCAGCACGTGGGCGGTGACGACATCGGCGGCGTCGCCGGTGTCGAAGCCGCAGCCCACGACGGCGAGCGGCGTGGAGGTCATCACCAGGTTCATCAGCGCGTAGCTGACCATGCCGCAGATCACCGCCACGGCGATGCGCGGGGTCCTCAGCAGCTCCATCCGGCTGCGGCCGCGCGGCGCGTCGTGTGGCGGCACCGGCGGGCGCGGGATGTCGATGAAGAGAAACAGCAGCGAGCCCAGCACGTTCACCGCGATGACGGCGGCATATGTGCCAAGGAAGGGGATCACATAGGCCTGGGCCGTCAGCTTCACGATCTGCGGGCCGAGGATGGCCGAGGCGAGGCCGCCGGCCATGACGTAGCTGATCGCCTTGGGCCGGAAGGCATCGGAGGCGGTGTCGGCGGCGGCGAAGCGGTAGAAGCCCTGGGCCGACATGTAGATGCCGGTGAAGAGCGAGCCGAGCAGGAAGAGGTAGAAGTTCTGGGTGTAGAGGCCCCAGGCGCCGATCGCGCCGCCGATGGCCCCGCCCAGCGTGCCCGCCCAGAAGCCCGCGCGCCGCCCGTAGCGCTGCATCAGCGCCGAGAGCGGCGTGGCCGAGAGCATCGAGCCCAGAACGATCAGCGAGATCGGCAGGGTGGCGAAGCAGATGTTGGGCGCCAGCGACTGCCCCGCCAGCCCGCCGATGGTGAAGATCATGGGCATCTGGCTGCCCAGGATGGCCTGGGCGGCGACCAGCACCGCAACGTTGCGGCGGGCCTTGCTGTCATCGGCTGCGGGAGAGGTTTCGGCGGTGGTCATGGCGCGGTTAGAGCCCAAAGCCGGACCCCGCGCAAGACGCGGCGGCATGCGGCAAACAGTCTGTCTCTCACGTCACCCTTGGCCCCTCGGGGCGGCACGCCTATGGTCCGGTGCGACATGCCAAGGGACCACGACACACGCATCCTCCTGCTGGGCGGCAGCGGAGAGAGCCGGGCGCTGGCCCAGGCGCTGGCCTGGCGCGACGGGATCGCGCTGGAGGTGCGGCTGGCGCGCGCGATGCGCGGGCGGGCCTTTCCGGTGCCGGCGACGGCGGGGGGCTTTGGCGGCGAGGCCGGGTTCAGGGCGTTTCTCGACCAATGGAAGCCCGATGCGGTGATCGACGCGACGCACCCCTATGCCGAGGCCATCACCGCCCGCACGGCGGCCGTCTGCATCGAGCTCGGCCTGCCGCTCCTGCACCACGAGCGCGCCCCCTGGGTGCCGGGCCCCGGCGACGACTGGGCCGAGATCACGTCCCCCGAGGAGAGCGCGGGGCTGATCCCGGAGGGGGCCTGCGTGTTTCTCGGCACCGGGCGGGCCGGGCTGGAGCGCTTTGCCTGCCTCGAGGGCCGCCGGGTGATCTGCCGCCAGCTCGATGCCGCCGACGGGCCGTTCCCCTTCGAGGGGGGCGAGTTCCTGCTCTCGGTGCCGCCCTTCACGATGGCCGACGAGATGAAGCTCTTCCAGCGGCTCGAGGTGGACTGGCTGGTGGTCAAGAACGCGGGCGGCGCGGGGGCGCGGCCCAAGCTCGACGCCGCACGCGCGATGGGCCTGCCGGTGGCCATGCTCGCCCGCCCGCCCGAACCGGAGGGGGTGGCGCGGGCCGAAACGCTGCAACAGGCGATGGATTGGGTGGAGGCGCTGTGAGCGCGGGCCCGGGGCGGATCATCGAGGGCGCTGCCTGCGTGGCCGAGGGGGCGCAATGGCTCGCCGCGAGTTGCCCGAGGATGGCCCATGCGCTGGAGGCTTGCGGCGAGGTGCCGCTGAGGCTGCGGGGCGACGGGTTCGAGGCGCTCCTGTCGGCGATCGTCTCCCAGCAGGTGAGCGTGGCCTCGGCGGCGGCGATCTGGGGCCGGGTGGAGGCGGCGGGTTTTGCCGATCCGGCACGGGTGCGGGCGGCGACGGAGGAGGAGCTGCGCGCGGTCGGGCTTTCGCGGCCCAAGGTGCGCTATGCCCGCGCTCTGGCCGAGGCGGAGATCGACTATGCCGCCCTGCGTGGGGCGACGGACGAGGAAGTGATCGCGGTGCTGACGCAGATGCCCGGCATCGGGCGCTGGACGGCGGAGATCTACGCGATGTTCTCGCTCGGCCGGGCCGACGTGTTCGCCCCGAACGACCTTGCCCTGCAGGAGAGCGCCCGGATGCTCTACGGCCTGCCGGAGCGGCCCTCGGAAAAGGCGCTGCGGCAGATGGCCGAGGCCTGGAGCCCGTGGCGGGCGGTTGCGGCGCGGCTGTTATGGGCCTACTTCCGGGTGGAGAAAAACCGGGAAGGGACGATGTAGATGGCACCCAGAGAGCTGAAGGTCGGGCGGGTCGCGCCGAAATCGGGCAGGACGAAGCAGGTGGTGATTTTCCTGCACGGCTACGGAGCGGATGGAAACGACCTGCTCGGGCTGGCCCAGCCGCTCGGCGCGCATATGCCCGACACGCTCTTCCTGGCGCCCGACGCGCCGGAGCCCTGCCGCAACAACCCGATGGGCTTCCAGTGGTTTCCGATCCCGATGATGGACGGATCGAGCCAGCAGGAGGCGGCCACCAGCATGGCGCAATCGGTGGAAGACCTGAACGCCTTTCTCGACAAGGTGCTGGCCGAGGAAGGGGTGACCCCCGACCAGGTGGCGCTGGTCGGCTTTTCGCAGGGCACGATGTTGAGCCTGCACGTCGCGCCCCGGCGCGCGGAACCCTTCGCCGGTGTCGTGGGCTTTTCCGGGCGGCTGCTCGAGCCGGAGCGGCTGACGGCGGAGGTGAAGAGCACCTTTCCGGTGCTGCTGGCCCATGGCGACCAGGACCCGCTGGTGCCCTTCGAGAGCATGGGGCTTGCGGCCGAGGCTCTGAGCGAGGCGGGCTTTCCGGTCTACACTTTCACCATGGAGGGCACGCCGCACGGGATTGCGCCCGAAGGGCTGAGCCAGGCCTTCGCCTTCCTGCGGGAGTTCCTGCTGAAGGACGGCTGAGCGCGCCGGGTCGGATTCACCCCGGCGTCCGCCGTCCTCGTCGCCGCCTACGGCCCCGCCGGATGCGGCGTTGCGGCATAACCGGCGTCGCGCGGTTGTGCGACCCTGTCACGACCCTGTCACGGAATCGGGGCAATTGTTCAGGCAACACCGCATGTTGCGGGGCTTGCGCAGGGGCAAACCCCAGATATAGTCGAGGAAAGACTCAGGCGCGAGACGCGGGCAAAGACAGGCAGACGGCACAGGCAGACGGGCACGGAGAACAGGCAGATGGACGGTGACTTCAGGACGGCATTCGTTCGAGAACCCACGAACCTCAAACACCACCCCGCGCTGGTGCTGAACGCCGATTACCGACCGCTCTCCTACTACCCGCTTTCGCTCTGGCCCTGGCAGGAGGCCATCAAGGCCGCATGGCTCGACAGGGTGACGATCATCGCCGAATACGACGAGGTGGTGCGAAGTCCCTCCACCGAGATCAGGATCCCCTCGGTCGTCGTTCTGAAAGATTACGTCAAACCCCAGAAGCGCGTGGCATTCACGCGCTTCAATCTTTTTCTGAGGGACGAATTTCAGTGCCAGTACTGCGGCGCGAGGGGCGACCTGACCTTCGATCACGTGGTGCCGCGGGCGCGCGGAGGGCGCACCAGCTGGGAAAACGTGGTCGCCGCCTGCGCGCCCTGCAACCTGCGCAAGGGGTCGCGCCAGCTCGCCCAGACGGGCATGCACCTGCGCAAGCCGCCGCGCGCGCCGGGCGCGGGCGAGCTGATGAACATGGGGCGCCGCTTTCCGCCGAACTACCTCCACGAGAGCTGGATGGACTATCTCTACTGGGATGCCGAGCTGGAGGCCTGACCAGGCACCGGGCGGAGCCGTCGGGCCGGTGGGGGTTTCACACCCCCACACCCCGCGGGATATTTCGAGGACCAATGAGGAGCGGGGCAGACTCAGTCCATCAGATCCTCGAGGCTGAAGCTGCCGATGCCCACGCCAAGCGCGGGCTTGTCGGCGGGCGCGGCGCCGGCAACCGCGGCCTTGCCGACGCTGATGCCGAGGCTGGGCTTGTCGGGGGCCGGGGCGGCGGGGGCCGGCTTTGCCGGGGCAGAGACCACCGCGGGCCCGCGCTCGTGCCACTCGGTCAGCATGTCCCAGGCGGTGTTGTGCATCGCGTAGTGCACGGCGAGGCTCTCGCGCAGGTAGGGCTCGGGCAGGGCGGCGGTGTAGGGCAGGGTCAGCGACAGGTGCACCTGTCCCGGCGCCACCTGGGACATCTTGCAGCACCAGGCGCGGCGGTTGAAATCGGCGATGTCGGCCTCGTCGAAGGCGGCGGGATAGGTGTAGCGGGTCTCGATGCGCAGGAAATTGCAGGGTTTGCCCTCGGGGCAGCCCACCGGAGCGATCACCAGCTTGCTGCCCCTGTACTCGGCCAGAAAGCCCCAGGGCCCGTCCTGCCCCAGCGGCGAGACCTTAAAGCCCATGCCGGTGAGCACGCCCGCGAGGCGGGCCACATGCTCGGGGTCGGACTGGTCGATGACGGCTGGCCCGCCTTGGGCGGTTGCGGCCAGCGGGGCCAGCGCAAGGGCGGCGGAGAGGGCAAGCGGACGGAACAGGTTGGTCATGGCGGGGCTCCCGGAAATGATCTGACGGAAATTGCTGATCCGACTATGGCGGCCCGGGCCGGCTCGGACAACGGGCAAGGCGATGACAAATCCCGTCACGCGCGGTTTGCCCGGTATCGCGCGGGTGCTAGACTCCGGGCAGGCTTGCGGGTAAACCGGGGCCGTTAGCGCTAACGCCGCCCGGAGAGGCGCCGATCCGCAGGGAGAACCCATGGTTTCACGCGTCATTCCCGTCGATCCGTTCGACCTCGTGATTTTCGGCGGCACGGGCGACCTCGCCCGACGCAAGATCCTGCCCGGCCTCTACCGCCGGATGGCCTCGGGGCAGATGCCCAAGGAGGCGCGGATCATCGGCGCGGCGCGCTCCGAGCTCGACCGGGCTGGCTATCAGCAGATGGTCAAGGAGGCGATCGAGGAGTTCGGCGACCCGCGCCACAAGTCCGACGTGGCCGGGGTGGGAGACTTTCTCGAACGGCTCGACTACGTGGCGATCGACGCCAAGGGCGAGGGCGGCTGGCCAGAGCTGAAGGGGCTGATGCGCGATGGCGTGGTCAAGGCCTTCTACTTCTCGGTCGGTCCCAGCCTCTTCGGCGACCTCGCCGAACGGCTGAAGAGCCACGGCATTGCCGGCGATGATGCGCGGATCGTGGTGGAAAAGCCCTTCGGCCACGATCTCGGCTCGGCCAGGGCGCTGAACGCCTCGCTGGCCGCGCATTTCGAGGAGCACCAGATCTACCGGATCGACCACTACCTCGGCAAGGAGACGGTGCAGAACCTCATGGCCGTCCGCTTTGGCAACATGCTGTTCGAGCCGCTGTGGAACAGCCAGTACGTCGACCACATCCAGATCACCGTGGCCGAGACGGTGGGCGTGGGCGGGCGCGGCTCCTATTACGACAAGTCGGGCGCGATGCGGGACATGGTGCAGAACCACCTGATGCAGCTTTTGTGCCTCATTGCCATGGAGCCGCCCGCCAAGTTCGACCCCGACGCGGTGCGCGACGAGAAGCTGAAGGTGATCCGGGCGCTCGACGAGGTGGATCCGCATCACATCGTGCGCGGCCAGTATGACAAGGGGCCGGACGGGCCGGGCTACCGCGACGACGTGGAAGACGCGCGCAGCCGCACCGAAAGCTACGTGGCGATGAAGGTGGGTATTTCCAACTGGCGGTGGGCGGGCACGCCCTTCTACCTGCGCACCGGCAAGCGGCTCAGGGCGCGGGCCTCGGAGATCGCGGTGGTGTTCAAGGATACGCCGCACTCGATCTTCGGCCCCGAGGCCGGGCTGCACCGCAACATCCTGACCATCCGCCTCCAGCCCAACGAGGGCATGGAGTTGGGCGTCACCATCAAGGAGCCGGGTCCGGGGGGCATGCGCCTGATGGACGTGCCGCTCGACATGAGTTTCGCCGATGCGCTGGGGCCCGATGCGGAGGACGTGCCCGACGCCTACGAGCGCCTGATCATGGACGTGATCCGGGGCAACCAGACGCTCTTCATGCGTGGCGACGAGGTGGAGGCGGCCTGGGCCTGGACCGACCCGATCATCCAGGGCTGGATCGACCGGCACGATGTGCCCAAACCCTATGACGCGGGCAGCTCCGGCCCCGATGACGCGCTGGCGCTGATGCACCGCGACGGCCGCAAATGGCGGGACATCAAGGTATGAGGCTGCGCGAATACCCCGATGCCGAGATGATGATGATGGATCTGGCCGACCAGATCTCGTCGGAGCTCACCATGGCGCTGGAAACCCACGAGCGGGCGAGCCTCTGCGTGCCCGGCGGCACCACGCCGGGGCCTGTCTTCGACATGCTCGCGGGCCGCTCCTCGCTCGACTGGAGCCGGATCGCCGTGTTTCTGAACGACGAGCGCTGGGTGCCCGAGGACAGCCCGCGCTCCAACACCCGCCTGATCCGCGAGCGGCTGCTGACCGGCCCGGCAGCGGCGGCCACCTACCTGCCGCTCTATGCGCCGGAGGCACGGCCCGAGGATGCGATGGAGCGGCTCGCCGAGGCGATCGCGCCGCATCTGCCGATCCAGGTGCTACTGCTCGGCATGGGCGCCGACATGCACACGGCATCGCTGTTTCCGGGCGCCGACCGGCTGGCCGAGGCGCTTGCGCCCGATGCGCCGATCCTGTTGCCGATGCGCGCCGAGGCGGCGGACGAGCCGCGCATCACGCTCTCGGCGCCGGTGCTTCAAGGGGCGCTCTCGACGCATATCCTCATCACCGGAGAGGCCAAGCTGGCCGCGCTCCACCGCACGCGGGGCCTGTCCAACGAGGAGGCCCCGGTGCGGGTGGTTCTCGGCGAGGCAACGGTGCATTGGGCACCCTGAGGTGCGGGCGGGACGGCCGTTAAGCCTTCCTGCATCTATTTGAGACACTACGGGCCGGAAGGCGGATCGACGAAAGGATACCATCCATGTGGGACAAGCTGAGGGCCTATCACGCCGAACACGCCCGCCGTCCGATCGCCAAGCTCTTCGCCACGCCCAACCGTGCGAGCAACTTCTCGGCCCGCATGGGCGACATGCTGTTCGACTTCTCCAAGACCTCCATCGACACAGAGGCGCTCTGGCTTCTGATGCAGCTGGCCGAGAAGGCGGGCGTGGCCGCCAAGCGCGAGGCGATGTTCTCGGGCGAAAAGATCAACGACACCGAGGGCCGCGCCGTGCTGCACACCGCGCTGCGCAACCTCGACGGCGGCCCGGTGCTGGTGGACGGGGCCGACGTGATGCCCGGCATCAAGGAGGTGCTCGGCCGGATGGAGAGCTTTGCGGGCGACCTGCGCGAGGGGCGCCTTGCCGGGGCAGGGGGCCGCATCACCGATGTGGTGAACATAGGCATCGGCGGGTCCGACCTTGGCCCCGCCATGGCCTGCCTTGCGCTCGCGCCCTACCACGACGGCCCGCGCACCCATTTCGTGGCCAATGTCGATGGCGCCGACATCGCCGACACCCTGCGCGGCCTCGACCCCCGGCATACGCTGGTGATCGTGGCCTCCAAGACCTTCACCACCATCGAGACCATGACCAACGCAGCCACCGCCAAGGCCTGGATGCGCGAGGGCGGCGGCGACCCCAAGGCGCAATTCGCCGCGCTCTCCACCAACCTTGAGAAGACGGCGGGTTTCGGCATTCCGGCCGAGCGCGTCTTCGGCTTCGAGGATTGGGTCGGCGGGCGCTACTCGGTCTGGGGGCCGATCGGGCTCTCGCTGATGCTGGCGATCGGGCCCGAGGCCTTCCGCGCCTTCCTGCGCGGCGCCCAGGCGATGGACCGCCACTTCCGCGCCGCCGAGTTCAAGGACAACCTGCCCGTTCTGCTGGCGCTTGTCGGGATCTGGCATCACCAGATCTGCGGGTACCCGACCCGCGCCGTGCTGCCCTACGATCAGCGCCTGGCGCGGCTTCCGGCCTATCTCCAGCAGCTGGAGATGGAGAGCAACGGCAAGCGCGTGGGCATGGATGGCGCCAAGCTGACGGTGCCCTCCGGCCCGGTCGTCTGGGGCGAGCCGGGCACCAATGGGCAGCACGCCTTCTACCAGCTCATCCACCAGGGCACGGGCATTGTGCCCTGCGAGTTCATGGTGGCGGCCCGCGGGCATGAGAGCGAGCTGGCGCATCAGCACGAGCTTCTGGTGGCCAACTGCCTGGCCCAGGCCGAGGCGCTGATGAACGGCCGCTCGATGAAGGAGGCCACGTCGCTGATGGCGGCCAAGGGCCTCACCGGCGCCGAGCTGGAGCGGCAGGCCGCGCATCGCGTCTTTCCCGGCTCCCGGCCCTCGACCATGCTGCTCTATCCCGAGCTGACGCCGGAGGTGCTGGGCATGATCATCGCGCTCTACGAGCACCGGGTCTTCGTGGAGGGGGTGATCCTCGGCATCAACAGCTTCGACCAATGGGGCGTGGAGCTGGGAAAGGAGCTGGCCGTCGCGCTCCAGCCCGTGGTGGCCGGAGAGGCCGATGGCGCCGACAAGGACGACAGCACGCAGATGCTGGTGGACTACATCCGCAAGCGGAGGTGAGGGACGGGCGCGCTCTGGCTGCGCCCCGGATCGGGCTCGCGCGGCCGGGTGCAGGTGGCGCACATGGGCGCAACACGGGCCGGGCCTGCGCATCCCTGAACGCCGGCCTTCAGACACACCCTCTGATTGCGACTGTCGGAAAACCTGGAGCGGGTAGCGGGAATCGAACCCGCGCGTTCAGCTTGGGAAGCTGACAGGCTACCATTACATCATACCCGCCGCGACGGTTGGGATACGGCCCGCCGCGCGTTCCGTCAAGGGCCTGAAAAAGAGGCGGGGCGGAGGGGCAGGGCCTGACCTGCCACACACCGCCCCGCAGGGTCCGGCGCGGGGGCATCCCCGCGGCCCGCGGAGACGGCGAGCCGATGGGGAGGATGACCGGGGATGCGTCCCGTCAGCCGCCGGAGGGAGAACTCATGCCGCCTGCTGTGCCGGGCTGGTCGTACCGGGCCGCCCGGCGGGCTGGCTGCCGCAGCGCCCGTCGCTCGGCACAGTGCCGAGGGCGGCGGCAAGGGTGGAGAAGAGGGCCATGCTCATCTGGGTAACGCCTTGAATTCGTTTCGATCCGTCAGCTCGTTGCTGCGTTGAAACAGATATGGGGTACCGGCGCGCGCATTGCCAATGACAAAGCCTGTCATGGATGTGAAGCCCGAGACTCGGCGCGCATCAGCCCCTGCGACGACGTCTCCGCGCGCCCGCCTCGCCGCCACCGCCCGTATTGAACGAGGGCTCCGGGAGCGGCGCGATCCTGCCCAGCTCGGGGAAGGGATCGGAGGCATGGGGGATGCCGTTGGCGGCCACGAAATGCTCCTGGAAGCGCGGTTCGATGGCGGTTTCGACCTTGGTGATCTCGCGCACGATCTGCTGCACCTCGGCCCGCGCGGCGCGGTTGAGCAGGGCGATCCGTGCACCGGTGCCCGCGGCGTTTCCGGCGCTGGCGACCTTGCCCAGCGGCGCGTCGGGGATCATGCCGAGCACCATGGCGTGCTTGGGCGAGATATGCGCCCCGAAGGCCCCGGCGAGGACGATGCGGTCCACCGTGTCGACGCCGAGTTCATCCATCAGCAGCCGGGCGCCCGCATAGAGCGCGGACTTGGCCAGCTGGATGGCGCGGATGTCGCCCTGGGTGACGGTGATGCGCGGGCCGCCCTCGGCGGTGCCGTCGTGGATGAGATACTCGTAGGTGCGGCCCTGGGGCGTGATGCGGGGGCTGCCGGTGGCCTCCGCCGAGCCGATCAGTCCGGAGCGGTCGAGCAGCCCGGCCATGCGCATCTCGGCCACCGCCTCGATGATGCCGGAGCCGCAGATGCCGGTGACGCCGGTGGTGGCGGTGGCGAGGTCGAAGCCCTCTTCGGTGTTCCACAGCTCGCAGCCGATGACCTTGAATCGGGGCTCCCTGGTCTCGGGGTCTATCTCGATGCGCTCGATGGCGCCGGGCGCGGCGCGCTGGCCGGAGCTGATCTGCGCCCCCTCGAAGGCCGGACCGGTGGGGGAGGAGCAGGCCAGCACGCGCCGCTTGTCGCCCAGCAGGATCTCGGCGTTGGTGCCCACGTCGACCACCAGCGCGAGGTCGTCGGACCTGTGCGGGGCCTCCGAGAGGGCGACGGCGGCGGCATCGGCGCCGACGTGGCCGGCGATGCAGGGCAGCACGAAGGCGCGGGCCTGCGGATGGATCGCGCCCGGCAGCAGCGTGGCGGCGGGCAGGTCGAGCGCGTCGGACATGGCCAGCGCGAAGGGCGCCTGGCCAAGCTCCACCGGGTCGATCCCCAGCGCGAGGTGGTGCATGACCGGGTTGCAGACCAGCGTGACCTCGAAGATCGAGGCCGGTTCGACGCTGGCCTCGGCGGCGCAGGCGCGGGCGAGGTCGGCCAGTGCGGCGCGGACGGCGGCGGTCATTTCCGCCGCGCCGCCGGGGTTCATCATGGCGTAGCTGACACGGCTCATCAGGTCTTCGCCGAAGCGGATCTGCGGGTTCATCACCCCCGAGGAGGCCAGCACCGCGCCGCTCTCGAGGTCGCAGAGGTGGGCGGCGATCGTGGTGGAACCGAGGTCGATGGCGAGCCCGTGGAGCGGGCCTTCGTGGAAGCCGGGCCAGAGCGACAGCAGGCGGGGGCCGTGCCCGGCGTCATGCACCGCGCAGGTGACCTGCCAGTTGCCCTTGCGCAGTGCCGGTTGCAGCTGCGGCAGCAGATCAGGGTCGATCTGCAAGCCCTTGATCTCCCAAGACTTCTCGAGCGAGACTTTTAGTCTCTCCAGGTCGCCCGTGGGGGCGTGCATGTCGGGCTCTTCGACCTCGACGAGATAGAGCCGCGTGGCCGGGTCCATCTCGATGGCGCGGGTGTCGGCGCTCTTGCGGATGACCTGCTTGTGCACCTGGCTCTCGGGCGGAACGTCGATCACCACGTCCTTGACGATGCAGGCCTGGCAGCCGAGACGGCGGCCCTCTTTCAACCCGCGCACCCGGTCGTAGCGGGCCTCCACCTCGTTCCAGCCGGTGAGCGCATCCTCGGCGACACTCACCCCGTGCTTGGAGAACTCGCCGAACCCGGGGCTGACCTGGCACTTGGAGCAGATGCCACGGCCGCCGCAGACCGAGTCGAGATCGACGCCGAGTTTGCGGGCGGCGGCGAGAACCGAGGTGCCGGCGGGCACGCGGCCGCGCTTGCCGGAGGGGGTGAAGATCACGAGAGGGTCGGTCATTCTGTGGTGCAGGCCTCGATATCGGCGCGGATGAGCCGCGCCAGGTCATCGGGCCGGTCGGCCCAGAACGGCGGAAGCTGAAGCTCCGCCTTGTCGCGTGTCGCCGTGGGGCAGGGCCCGCCCGCGAGCAGCTCGCAGCGGACGGCCTCGCCCGGTCTGGCGTGAAAGGTCAGAAGGCCGGGCAGGCCCAGGGCCGGGTTGCGGGCGGTGGTTTCGATCCGCTCCGGGTCGAGCGCCGCCATGGGGGCAATGAGCACGCGGTTCTCGGCCTCGAAGCCGTCCGGTTCAAGCACCTCGGTCGAGATCCGCATCTCGCAGTCGGCGGTCACAAGGTCGGTCCGGTAGGTGAACTGGCCCGCGCTCCATTGGGTAGGGAAGGCCTCGTCCTGGCCGGTGCCAGATGTCTGGCTGCGGCGCGAGAGGCCCAGCGCCAGCGCGGCGATGATGACGATCCCCAGGAGGACAGAGATGGAGATGACGGCTATGCGCATGGGGCGGGCCTCCTCGCGGGTGGCCCTTGGATGCCTCGTGGCGCGGGGCGTGGCAAGGGGGAGGCGTGGCAGAGTGGGCCGCATTGCCCCCGGTCAGACACGGCTGAGCGGTGCGGGGGTGAAGTGCAGGCCCGTTCTGGGCGGCGAGGGCGATGCGGCCCCTCATGTCCATGCCGTCCAATTTGCGCCACAGGTCCTAAGGCCGGGTTAACGCCAACGAACACAACGGCCGCCGGGGAAGAATTTTCACGAAAATTCTTCGGGCCCGAAAAATCTTCGTGAAGATTTTTTAGCTCAGACGAGGACGCGCAGGGGCGCGCGGGTGCAGATGACGATGTATTGCCCGCCCGCCTCCACGAGGTGAAAGCCGCGCCGCCGCACCTCAAGCTCCAGCGCCGCGCGCCCGATCTTGCGGTCGACATCCTCGACCTGTCGGCGCACAACGCCGCCGGTCTGCACGGACTTTGCCGCGAAGATCTGGTTGAGCCACTGATCATTGGCCGTAACGGGACGAAGCTGGGTCATCGCCGCAGCATCGGGCACGCGTGGTTAACACCCGGTTAACCCGCTCACGCCCGGCGGCGGCGGCGTCCACCCCGGCCCGCGCCGCCTTCGGCGGCGGCCTGGCTGGCCTCGGCGAAGCTGGCGCCGGCCTCGACGGCATCGAGAATGCGCGAAAAGCCGATCCAGGCGCCGCCGTTCGGGTCGTGGTTCATCAGCAGGTTCGCTGCCCGGATCGCCTCCATCTCCACGGCACGGACCGGGTTCATGATCGCCGAGGTCATCCCCGCGCCGATGGCCATGGGGAGGAAGGCGGCGTTGACGCCGTGGCGGTGCGGCAGGCCGAAGCTGATGTTGGAGGCCCCGCAGGTGGTGTTGACGCCCAGCTCCTCGCGGAGACGGCGCACCAGGGTGAAGACCTGGTGCCCGGCGGTCGCCATGGCGCCGATCGGCATGACCAGCGGATCCACCACGATGTCATGGGCCGGGATGCCGAAGTCGGCGGCGCGTTCGACGATCTTTTTTGCCACGGCAAAGCGCACGTCCGGGTCCTCGGAGATGCCGGTATCGTCGTTGGAGATCGCCACCACGGGCACGTTGTATTTTTTCACCAGCGGCAGCACCAGCTCGAGCCGCTCCTCCTCGCCCGTCACCGAGTTCAGCAGCGGGCGGCCTTCGGCCATCGCGAGCCCGTTCTCCAGCGCGCCGGGCACCGAGCTGTCGATGCAGAGCGGCACGTCGACCACGGCCTGCACCTTCTCGATGAGCTGCTTCATCAGCGTCGGCTCGACGAAGTTGTTGTCGGCGTAGCGCGGGTCTTCGGCCATCTTGTTGGTGAAGACGGCGCCGGAGTTCACGTCGAGCACCGTCGCGCCGCAGGCCACCTGCTCCAGCGCGTCGCGTTCGACGGTGGAGAAATCGCCCATCTCCAGCTCGGCGGCCAGCTTCTTGCGGCCGGTCGGGTTGATCCGCTCGCCGATCACGCAGAAGGGCTCGTCGAAGCCGATGGTGACGGTCTTGGTCTTGGACTCGATGACAGTGCGGGTCATGTGGTTCTTTCTGTGGCGGGGGTCAGGCGGTTTTGGCGGTGGCGGGTGCGCCGTTCTCGGCGGCCCAGGTGGCGCAGGTCTTGATCCCGCCGAGCGGGAAGAAGTGGACCTGTTCGATGTTGGTGGCGCGGCCGTCGGCGCGGGCGGCGGCGAGGCCGGCGAGCACCTCGCCCGGCTCGAAGGGCAGCACCAGCTTGGTCACGTCCCTGGCGCGGCGCTGAAGCACGCGCAGCGAGGGGCCGACGCCGCAGGCGATGGCGAACTTGATCATGGTCTGCAGCTTGGCCGGCCCCGCGATGCCGATGTGGATCGGCAGGGTGATGCCCGCCGCGGCAAGGTCTTCGGCCCATTTTACAACCGGGTCGGCCTCGAAGCAGAACTGGGTGGCAATGGCCATTTCGGCATCGGAGCGCTCGGCAAACTCCTGTTTCCAGCGCAGCGCCTGCATGACGTTCTTCATGCCGCCGTCCGGGTCGATGTCGCGGTTGCCCTCGGGGTGTCCGGCGATGTGGAGCCGGGTGAAGCCGGCGCGGTCGAAGAGGCCGGTTTCCATCAGCTGCATGCTGTCGGAAAAGGCGCCATGCGGCGTGCTGATGCCGCCGCCCAAGAGCAGGCCCTGGGTCACGCCGGCCTCACCCTGGTAGCGGGCGATCCAATCCTCGAGCGTGGCGGCGTCCGGGATGATCCGGGCCGGGAAATGGGGCATCACCTCGAAGCCCTCCCCGGCGATGCGCCGCGCCGTCGCCACCATGTCGTCGATCGGGGTGCCGTCGATATGGGCGATGTAGACGCGGGTGCCCTCCGGCAGGATCTCGCGGAAATCTTCCACCTTCTCGGCGGTGCGGGGCATCACCTCGATCGAATAGCCGGCGATGAACCCGGCGACATCGCCGTTCATCGGGGCGGGCTTCTTGCGGCGGAAGTTCAGGATGGTCATTGCGCGCTCCCAGAGGTTGGCCCCAAATCGGGTCATTTCAGGCGGATTTCGCCCAGCCGTCATTCGCGATCAGGGCGCGGATCACCTCCGGCCCGTGTTCGCTGTCCAGGCGCTCGGCGGTTTCCCGGGCCACTGCGTCGGGGTCGCCCTCCGCGGTGCCCGAGGGCACCTTGCGCCATTCCGAGAGATAGGAATCGCTGTCCTTGGCGCCGATCTTCATGGCGCAGCGGTCGATGGCCTGTTCGAACCGCTCGGGCAACACCGCCTTCGATCCGCGACGGCCCTTGCCGACGATCACCTGCGCGGGGATGTCCCGCCAGTAGACGATGGTGATATCGGCCATGCAGCCTGTTCCTTTCGCGTGTCGTTCCCGGCACCTCTCATCGCCCCGTCTACGCAAAAAACCCGCAAGTTCACGCGCGGTTTTCGACATGGTTCGACGCGGAAACGACAAGCGCCCGTCGCATCCGAGCCTAGGCCCTCGGGCGCGCGGGGGGAAGGGCGGCGGGGGCGGCGGGGGCAGATGCCGTCTGAACCCCGCGGCCCGGCAAAACGGTTGCCTTGGCGCGGGGTTGGGCGTTACGCTGGCGGCAACTCGAAATGGAGGGCGTCATGCCCGCGAAGCGTCCCACCGGTGCGGGCGCGTTCCCCAAAGCGGTCGAACCACCTGCACCGCCGGTTGCCAATCCCGTCGCCACCTATGCGGCGCTGGATCTTGGCACCAATTCCTGCCGGATGTTGGTGGCCCAGCCCAAGGGCAGCCAGTTTCACGTGATCGACAGCTTCTCGAAGTCGGTCCAGCTCGGCCAGGGGCTGGAGGATTCGGGGCGGATCAGCCGTGCCTCGATGGGCCGCACGGTGCAGGCGATGCGGATCTGCCGGAAGAAATTTCACAAGCACAATGTCGAGCGGATGCGCCTTGTCGCCACCGAAGCATGCCGCCGGGCCGGAAACGCGGGCGAGCTGATCGAGATGGTGCGCCGCGAGACCGGCCTGGAGCTCGAGATCATCCAGCCCGAGGAGGAGGCGCGGCTTGCGGTGGTGAGCTGTGCGCCGCTGGTCTCCACCCGCACCGAACAGCTTCTCGTGGTGGATATCGGCGGCGGCTCGACCGAGCTGGTGTGGATCGACATTTCCCGCGTGCCGCGCCCGGAGCGGCCCAAGGCGATCATGCGGTTGCACAAGGGCTTCGTGGCCGATGCGGGCCCGTTTCCCGCCGCCAAGGTGGTGGACTGGATCTCGATTCCGCTCGGCGTGGCCACGCTGCGCGACCAGTTCCGCGACGTGAAGGGCGATGGCGCCCGTTTTGCCCTGATGTCCTGCTATTTCGAGGACATGCTGGCCGAGTTCACGCCCTATCAGGCGGGCGTCGGGCGCGAGAACTTCCAGATCATCGGAACCTCGGGCACCGTCACCACCGTGGCCGCCTCGCACCTCGGGCTGCGGCGCTACGACCGCAACAAGGTGGACGGGCTGCGGATGACCACGGCCCAGATCGACGCGGTGATCCGGGGCTACCTGATCATGGGCGATGCCGGGCGCCGGGCCGATCCGCGCATCGGGCGCGACCGGCAGGCGCTGATCATGTCAGGCGCGGCGATCCTGCAGGCGCTGATGCGGGCCTGGCCGACCGACCGGCTCTCGGTCGCCGACCGGGGGCTGCGCGAGGGCCTGCTCTATGCCCAGATGAGCGCCGACGGCGTGCTGGAGGACGGGCCGTTTTGAGCGGCGCCGGGGTGGCAGGCAGCCCGCAGAGGGCCCGCAGCCCGGGGGCACCATGCCATCCGACGGAACTTGCACCGACCGGCGCGCCAAGCTAACCCGCTCCCATGGCGAAGAACCCCACAGGAAAGAACACCTCCGGACGCGGCCAGCGCGACCTTCGGGTGAAGGTGAAGAGCGCGCGCGGGCGCAAGCTCAGCTCGACCCTCTGGCTCGAGCGGCAGCTGAACGACCCCTATGTGCAGCGTGCCCGCAAGGAGGGCTACCGCGGGCGCGCCGCCTTCAAGATCATGGAGCTCGACGACAAGTATCGCTTTCTGGTGCCCGGCGCGCGGGTGGTGGACCTGGGCTGCGCCCCCGGCGGCTGGTGCCAGGTCGCAGTGCCGCGGATCAACGCGCTCGGCGAGAAGAGCGGCAAGGCGCAGGGCCGGATCATCGGGGTGGACCTCCAGGAGGTGGAGCCCATCGCCGGCGCCGAGTTGCATGTGCTCGATTTCATGGAGGACGGCGCCGACGAGAAGGTGAAGGCCTGGCTGGGCGGCGAGGCCGATGTGGTGATGTCGGACATGGCCGCCGCCTCCTCGGGCCACAAGCAGACCGATCACCTGCGTATCGTCGCGCTCTGCGAGGCCGCGGCCTACCTGGCCTTCGACGTGCTGGCCAAGGGCGGCACCTTCGTTGCCAAGGTGCTGGCCGGCGGGGCCGAGGGCGAGTTGCAGGTGCTGTTGAAGCAGCGTTTCGAGAAGGTCGCCAACGTGAAGCCCGGCGCCAGCCGCGCCGACAGCTCGGAGAAATTCGTCGTTGCCACGGGCTTCAAGGGCCGGTCGGAGGAGTAGTGCCTCCGGCAGTCGTCTCGGAAGGAAAATGCGCAACCTCAGGTAGATTGTCCCGGTCGTCTGGCCCGGCGCTCTGCTCATTCTCTTGCGCCAGATCCGCCGAGGCCAGACGTCACTCGCTGGCGTTGGGGAAGAAGAGCTGCCGGCCATTGGGGGCGAAGGCCTCGATCGCATCCTGCCCGCCGTCCCCCAGGAGCCATCTGGCGAAGGTCTCCGCCGCCTCGATCCGGGTGGCCGGGCAGGCGGCGGGGTTCACCACGATCACGCCATACTGGTTGAAGAGCCTCGGGTCGCCCTCCACCAGGATCTCGAAATCGGCCTTGTTGGCGAAGGTGTCCCATGTTGCGCGGTCGGTGAGCACATAGGCGCCCTGCGCGGTGCCGAGGTTCAGCGTGGCGCCCATGCCGGAGCCGGTTTCAAGATACCATTCGCCCGAAGCGGCCTTGGGGTTGGCCCCGGTCTCGGCCCAGAGCGCCAGCTCGGCCTTGTTGGTGCCGCTGTCGTCGGCGCGGGAGGCGAAGGGCGCGCGGGCCTCGGCGATGCGGGTCAGCGCCGCCACGATATCCTTGCCCTGCGCGTCGGCGGGGTCGGCGGCAGGGCCGACCAGGACGAAGTCGTTGTACATCAACGGATACCGCGCGAGGCCCTTGCCGGAGGCCACGAAGGCCTCCTCGGCCTCGCGGGCATGGGTGATGAGCATGTCGCCATCGCAATTGCCCGCGTTCTCCAGCGCCTGCCCGGTGCCCACGGCGACCACCCGCACGTCGATGCCGGTCGTCTGCTCGAAGATCGGCAGCAGGTGCTCGTAGAGCCCGGAGTTCTGGGTCGAGGTGGTGCTCTGCACGGTGATGTGGCCCTGGGCGAGGGCGGGCAGGGCGAGGAGCGAGAGGGCGGCGGCAAGAATGGGGCGGATCACAGGATCAGTCGTCCTTCGAGGTAGGCCTGCGCCTCGGGGGAGGCGGGGTTGGAAAAGAAGCGGGGCGCGGGGGCATGTTCGACGGCCCGGCCATCGTGAAGAAACACCACGTCGCCCGCCAGCCGCTCGGCCTGGGCGCGGTCGTGGGTGACCAGCACCACCTTCACCCCCCGGCCCGCGGCGCGCAGCGTGATGGCCTCGATCGCGGCGGTGGCCTTTGGGTCGAGCGAGGCGGTCGGCTCGTCGAGCAGCAGAAGCGCCGGATCGGCGGCCAGCGCGCGGGCCAGCGCCAGCCGTTGCTGCTCGCCGCCCGAGAGCCTGCGGGCGGGGGAGGTGGCGATCTGGGTCAGGTCGCATTGCTCGAGAAGGTCGGCGATGCGGGCGGCCCGGGCGGCGCGGGGCTGGCCCGCCAGCTTGAGCGCATGGGCGAGGTTGGCGCGGGCGGTGCGGCGCAGCAGCACGGGCTTCTGGAACACCAGCGCCGGGCGGGCGAGGCGCGGGGCGAGGGTGATCTCCCCGTCGTCCGGCGCGATGATCCCGGCGATGGCCCGCAGCAGCAGGCTCTTGCCCGCCCCGTTGGGGCCCAGCAGCGCGGTGATCCCGGAGCCGCCCAGCGTGAGGTCGATCCCGCGCAGCAGTGCCCGTCCGCCCCGAGCGACATGCAGGCCCCGCACCGAAACGCCGGGCTCCGCGCCACGCGGCTCGGGCCGGGCCAGGGGGATGACGCGGCGCTCAGCCATGGGCCGGTTCGCCGATGCGCTGGCGCAGCCCCATCAACGCGCCGTTGATGACCAGCGAGGCGGTCAGCAGCACCAGACCCAGCGCCAGCGCGAGCGACAGCTCGCCGCGCGAGGTTTCGAGCGCGATGGCGGTGGTCATCACCCGGGTCAGGTGGTCGATGTTGCCGCCCACGATCATCACCGCGCCCACCTCGGCCATGGCGCGGCCCAGCCCGGCGAGGGCGGCGGTGACCAGCGCCGGGCGGGCCTCCCAGAGCAGCGTGGTCATGGCCTGGGCCCGGGTGGCGCGGAGCGCGCGGAGGGTTTCGGAAAACTCGGCATCGAGGTCGGCCACCACCTGCCGGGTCAGGGCGGCGACGATCGGGGTCACCAGCACCACCTGGGCGATGACCATGGCCGTGGGGGTGTAGAGCAGCCCCAGCACGCCGAGCGGCCCGGCGCGGGAGAAGAGCATGTAGAGCGCCAGCCCCACCACCACCGGCGGCAGGCCCATCGCGGCGTTGACGAGGACCGAGAGCGCGCCGCGCCCGCGAAACCGGCCCACCGCCAGCAGGGCGCCCAGCGGAAAGCCGATCAGGCAGGCGATCAGCACCGCCAGTCCGGTGACCTGGGCCGAGAGCGCGACGATCTCCAGAAAATCGGCATCCGCCCGGACGATCAGCCCGGCGGCCTCGGATATGGCGTCGCGGAATGCAGACATGAAGGCAGGCCCCTCCCAAGGCGCTCGGGCGCATCCTAGGCAAGAATCAGGGAGGGCGGAAACCGGACTTTCGACCCTGAAGCGGGCGAATGCGACAAGGGCAGGGCGCGGCCGGCCGCTCAGGGCATGAAAAAAGGGGCGGCGCGACGGCGCCACCCCTTTCAACTTCCGACGAGGGACAGGGTCAGAAGTTGTAGCTCAGGCCGAGGCTGAAGGTATCGGCCTTCACGTCGTTGCCAGTGTCGCCGAAGTCGTCGAACTGGTGGTTCAGGTACTCGCCGCGGACCCGGATATTGTCGGTCGCGGCATATTCGAGGCCGGCACCCAGCACGTAGCCGTCGCCGCTCTCGCCTTCGGAGGTGATGTTGGCGAAGCCTGCGGTGGCATAGGGCAGGAAGTTGCCCGCGTCATAGCCGAGGCGGCCCTTCAGGGCCCAGACATCGGCATCGGCATCAGGGCCGACATCGGGGTTGAGGCCGAGGGAGCTGTAGGCCAGTTCGCCACCATAGACGAGGTTGCCGTTATCCCAGAGATAGCCGCCGTAGAGGCCGTAGTTGTCCTCGACATCGAAGTCGTTGGTAGCGCCTCCGCCGTCGATCTCGCCGGAGCCGGTGCCGAAGCTCAGGCCCACGTAGCCGCCGGTCCAGTCGCGGCCCAGGTCCACCACGGGGGCGGGGGTCGTCACCACATCGTCGGCGAGCGGGGTTTCGAGGTTGCCTGCAAACGCCGGGAAGGCGAGGAGCGCGGGGAGCGTTGCTGCTGCGATAAAGGTCTTCATGTGTCGTTCCTTTTAGGACGCTTTTCGTGTGTGTTCGATTGCATCCGGGCTGAGTGCTCGAGTGCATCTGAGGTCGTTAAACGTTTGTGGCAAGATTTCCGTTCCCCGAAATGCGGGCCATCGGCGTCACGTCTTCGGGAGGTGCCCGTGAAGGGGCGCGGCGCGGCGCCGGCCGGCCCCGGTGGGGCGCGGCGCAGGCACCGAGGTTGAGCTGGCAGCATGGGGAAAGTGGCGGAGAGACAGGGATTCGAACCCTGGGATCCCGTGAAGGATCAACGGTTTTCGAGACCGCCCCGTTCGACCACTCCGGCACCTCTCCGCGATCCCTGTGGTCTCAGGTGGCGCGGATGTATAAGAGCCGGGCGGGCGGCGCAACCCCTTTGAGCGGGCCGAAGGCGCAACGCCCCGACTGAGGCTTCCGCACCACCCCGCGCGGCGAATTCGAGCGCCCCCGATTGACCTGCGCCCCGGCTCGGGTAGAACTCGCCCAAGGTGGGGGCCTGGCTGGTGTTTTGCGCTGGGAGGCGCCCTGTTTCATGAAAGTCATCATTCTCGGCGGAGACGGGTTTTGCGGCTGGCCCAATGCGCTGCACCTGTCGGCACGCGGCCATGACGTGATCATCGTCGACAACCTGAGCCGCCGGAAGATCGACATCGAGCTCGAGGTCGAGAGCCTCACCCCGATCCGGCCCCTGGGCGAGCGCCTGCGGGTCTGGAAGGAGCTGACGGGCCGCGAGATCGGGTTTCACGATTTTACCGTGGGCGAGCACTACCACCGGCTGCTGACGCTCTTCGCCGAGGAAAAGCCCGATGCGGTGATCCATTTCGCCGAGCAGCGCGCCGCGCCCTACTCGATGAAATCGAGCGCCCACAAGCGCTACACCGTCAACAACAACCTCAATGCCACCAACGATGTGCTCTCGGCCATCGTGGAGAGCGGGCAGGACATTCACCTCGTCCACCTGGGCACCATGGGCGTCTATGGCTACGGCACCGCCGGCATGAAGATCCCCGAGGGCTATCTCAAGGTTTCGGTCGATACCGCGCACGGGCCCAGCGAGCAGGAAATTCTCTATCCGGCCAACCCCGGCTCGATCTACCACATGACCAAGACCCAGGATCAGCTGTTCTTTCACTTCTACAACAAGAACGACGGGGTGAAGATCACCGACCTGCACCAGGGCATCGTCTGGGGCACCCAGACCGAGGAGACCCGGATGGACGAGCGGCTGATCAACCGGTTCGACTATGACGGCGACTATGGCACGGTGCTCAACCGCTTCGTGATGCAGGCCGCCATCGGCTACCCGATGACCGTGCATGGCACCGGCGGCCAGACCCGCGCCTTCATCCACATCCAGGACACCTGCCGGTGCATCGAGCTGGCGCTGCTGAACCCGCCGGGCGACGGAGACCGGGTGAACATCCTCAACCAGATGACCGAGACCCACCGCGTTCGGGATCTCGCGCAGATGCTGCACGATCAGATGGGTGCCGAGATCGCCTATCTGGAGAATCCGCGCCGGGAGGCGGCGGAGAACGATCTTCATGTCACCAACGACCGCTTCCTGGGCATGGGGCTTGAGCCGATCACGCTGGAGGCCGGGATGCTGGAGGAGGTGCGCGACATCGCCCGCCGGTACGCCGAGCGCTGCGACCGCAGCAAGATCCCCTGCGTCTCGCTCTGGAAGAGCTGAGGCCGGGCGTGATTTCTGCCGCATCTGGTTCAAATTGTTGACATTGGCTTGGAAAGAGGGCCGCGAAAGCCTATTCCAGAGTGAACCACACCGCGCGACGGAGTAGCCTTTCAGATGATCCGACCCAACCGAGCCCTCAGCGCCCTTCTGCTGGCCGCCGCTCTCTGCGGGGCGGGCGTGCCCGCGCTGGCCGAGGCCGGGCCCAGGAGCGCGTCCGAACGGTCCGAAACCACGCGGATGGAAGAGGCCGAGGCGCGGGCGCTGCTCGACGCGTTGGGGATGGACCGGCTGATGCCGATCCTGCGCGACGAAGGGCTGGCCTACTCCAGATCGTTGCAGGGTGAGCTTTTTCCCGGCGCAGGTGGCGAGGATTGGGCCGGGCTGGTCGACAAGATCTACCAGGTGGACCGGCTCGACCGGGTGATGCTGCGCCGCTTCTCCGAAGAGATGGCCGGGGTCGATACCGCCCCGCTCAAGGCCTTTTTCGAGAGCGAGCTGGGCCGCAGGATCGTCTCGCTCGAAATTTCCGCCCGCGCCGCGCTGCTCGACGACACGGTGGAGCAGATGAGCCGCGAGGCCTACAGCGAGATGGTGGGGGCGGATGACCCGCGCCTCGAGGTGTTGCGCGACTACATCGAGACGAACGACCTCGTGGAAACCAACATCGCCGGCGCGCTGAACTCCAACTTCGCCTTCTACCAGGGCCTCGCCGCCGGGGGCGCGCTGCCCGCCGAGATGAGCGAGGAGGACATGCTGCGCGACGTCTGGATGCAGGAGCCAGACATCCGCGAAGAGACCGAGAACTGGGTCTGGTCCTATCTCGCGATGGCCTACAAGCCGCTCGATACGGCCGATATCGAGGCCTACACGGCGCTCTCGCGCACGCCGGAGGGGCGGGCGCTGAACCGGGCGATCTTCGCGGGCTTCGACGAGCTCTTCACCGATATCTCCCGCGACCTCGGCCTGGCCGCCGCCCGTTTCATGGTCAGCGAAGACATCTGAGCGCCGCCCTGCCGAACCGGGCCGAGAGGTCTGCCGGCACCCTCCTGTCCGCCCGACCGTCCTGCGGTGTGGAGGCGGGTCGGGGCGCCCGGCCTGCCAGGCCCGCAACGCCGGAAACCCCCTTGACAGAAACCCCGTTCCACCCGATAAGCCGCGCTCTACCCGGCAACGGGTGGAAAACCTATGCAACAAGGCCCAGGTGAAGGGCACGCTGTTCGAGGTGGCCGAGAGGCCGGTAACGCCCCGCAAGGGGGACCGCAGGAACGCGACAGACGTAAGGAAAACTACATGTTTGCGGTTATGAAAACCGGCGGCAAGCAATACAAGGTGACCAGCGGCGACGTGCTGCGGGTCGAAAAGCTGGCCGCAGAGGCGGGTGAAACCGTCCAGTTCAACGAGATTCTCATGGTGGGCGCCACCATCGGCTCGCCGATGGTCGACGGGGCCGCCGTGCAGGCTGAGGTGATCGACCAGATCAAGGGCGAGAAGGTCATCCACTTCGTCAAGCGCCGCCGGAAGCACAGCTCCAAGCGGACCAAGGGCCACCGCCAGCAGCTCACCCTGCTGCGCGTCACCGAGATCCTGGAAAAGGGCGGTGACAAGACCGGCGTGAAGGCCGCCATCGGTGCCGGCTCCGTGTCGGGCGCCGCCGTGGCCGCCGCCGTGAAGGCCGCGCCGAAGAAGGCCGCCGAGAAGAAGGCCGAGGCTCCGAAGGCCGAAGCCAAGAAAGCCGCTCCCGCCAAGGCCGCCAAGGCCGAGGGTGGCGACGACCTCAAGCAGCTCTCGGGTGTCGGCCCGGCGCTGGAGAAAAAACTGCACGAAGCTGGCGTGACCACCTTCGCCCAGATCGCCGCCTGGAGTGCCGATGACGTGGCCGAGATGGACGAGAAACTCTCGTTCAAGGGCCGCATCGAGCGCGAAGGCTGGATCGAACAGGCCAAAGAACTGGCCGGCAAGTAAGGAGAACGACCCATGGCACACAAAAAAGCAGGCGGCTCCTCCCGTAACGGCCGCGACTCCGCGGGCCGTCGCCTCGGCGTCAAGAAATTCGGTGGCGAAGCCGTCATCCCCGGCAACATCATCGTGCGTCAGCGCGGCACCAAGTGGTGGCCGGGCGAGGGCGTCGGCATCGGCCGCGATCACACCATATTCGCGACCGAAGAAGGCAGCGTGAAGTTCCACAAGGGCCTCAAGGGCCGCACCTTCATTTCGGTCCTGCCCGTCCAGGAGGCAGCCGAGTAAGCCGAACCCGGTGCGAAATCACTTTTTCGGGGGGGTCGGCAGAAAGCCGGTCCCCCCGATGCGTTTAGGCCCCATATTAGGGTCATGGCGGAAGGGAAGGGGGCCCGACCGCCGGCCGGGAAACCGGCATCACGGAGGAGTAACGTAAGATGCAACAGGACCGGATCACCGGGCAGCCCGTCATTACCGCAGAGCGCGTCACGCTGCGCCCGCTCCAGCCGAGCGATGCGGGGCTCATCACCCTTTACGCCAGCGACGAGCGCGTGGCGCGGGCCACCCGGCACCTGCCGCACCCGCTGCCGCCCGGCACCGCAGAGGCCTTCATCCGGGGCTCCCACGCCGAAACCCGGCGCGAGGATGTCTGGGCGATCGACGGCACCGCCGCCGGCATGGGCGAGTTGGTGGGCATCGTGGCTCTCACCCGGATGGACTCGGAGAAGGGCCGCAAGCAGAGCGAGATCCGCTACTGGGTGGCGCCCGCGATGTGGAACACCGGCCTCGCCTCCGAGGCAGTGGCGGCCATGGTCGAGGCCAATCCGCAGGGCTCCGACACGCTCTTTGCAGAGGTCTTTCAGGACAACCCCGCCTCGGCGCGGGTGCTGACCAACGCGGGCTTCGAGTATCTCGGCGATGCCGAGGCCTACTCGGTCAGCCGGGGCGGCACCGTTCCGACCTGGACCTACCTCAAGAAGCTCGGCTAGGGCGCTGCACGCGCGGGCTTTTGCGCCCTGGCGGTCTGGCACGGTGTCTCGGACCAGGTCGGCAAGACCCGCCGTCACATGCCCCGCGTGGAGGCTTGAGAAGCCCGGCGCGATGGGATACCTCGCGGAAGCCCAAGACCAAGGATGCAGCCCCATGCAATTTCTCGACCTCGCAAAGGTTTACATCCGCTCCGGCGCGGGCGGAAACGGCTGCGTGTCGTTTCGCAAGGAAAAGTTCATCGAGTTCGGCGGCCCCAACGGCGGTGACGGCGGCGATGGCGGCGACGTGATCGCCGAGGCGGTGAACAACCTCAACACGCTGATCGACTTCCGCTACCAGCAGCATTTCTTCGCCAAGAACGGCCAGCCGGGCATGGGCAACCAGCGCACCGGGGCCAATGGCAAGGACATCATCCTGAGGGTTCCGGTGGGCACCGAGATCCTCGAGGAAGACGAGGAGACGGTGATCGCCGACCTCACCGAGGAGGGCCAGCGCGTGGTGCTGGCCAAGGGCGGCAACGGCGGCTTCGGCAACCTGCACTTCAAGAGCTCCACCAACCAGGCCCCGCGCCGCGCCAACCCCGGCCAGCCGGCAGTGGAGCGCACGCTCTGGCTGCGGCTGAAGCTCATTGCCGACGCGGGCCTGCTGGGCCTGCCCAACGCGGGCAAGAGCACCTTCCTGGCCGCCACCTCCAACGCGCGACCCAAGATCGCCGACTATCCCTTCACCACGCTGCACCCGAACCTCGGGGTGGTGGGGATCGACGGGCACGAGTTTGTCATGGCCGACATTCCGGGGCTGATCGAGGGCGCGCATGAGGGCAAGGGGATCGGCGACCGCTTTCTTGGCCATGTCGAGCGCTGCGCCGTGCTGCTGCACCTGGTCGATGGCACCTCCGAGACGGTGGCGGAGGATTACGCCACAATCATCCACGAACTCGAGATGTACGGCGGCCACCTCGCCGACAAGCCGCGGGTGCTGGCGCTCAACAAGGTGGATGCGCTGACCCCTGAGGAACGTGCGGAAAAACACGCTGAGCTGCAGGAGGCCGCCGGGCAGCGGCCGTTCCAGATTTCGGGCGTGGCGGGCGAGGGGATCCCCGAGGTGCTGCGCGCGGTGCGGGCGCAGATCGTCCGGGGGCGCAAGGCCGAGGCGGCCGCTGAGGACGACGACGAGGATGCGCCGTGGCAGCCCTGAGCTCGGGCCTGAGCGGCGCCCGTCGGCTGGTCGTCAAGATCGGCTCGGCCCTGCTGGTGGACCGCGCCACCGGGGCGCTGCGGCAGGACTGGCTCGGCGCCCTGGCCGAAGACATTGCCACGCTGCGCAGGCGGGGCTGCGAGGTGTTGCTGGTCTCCTCGGGCTCCATCGCGCTGGGGCGCGGCGTGCTGGGCCTCGGCGTGGCCGAGTTGCCGCTGGAGCAGAGCCAGGCCGCGGCGGCGGTGGGGCAGATCCGGCTGGCGCGGGCCTATGAGGAGGTGCTCGCGCCGCACGGGCTGAAGTCTGCACAGGTGCTGCTGACGCTGGAAGACAGCGCCTCGCGGCGGCGCTACCTCAACACCCGCGCCACGCTGGAGACCCTGCTGTCTTTTGGCGTGATCCCGATCGTGAACGAGAACGACACGGTGGCGACCGACGAGATCCGCTTTGGCGACAACGACCGGCTCGCCGCGCAGGTGGCGGTGACGGTGGGCGCCGATACCTTGGTGCTTCTGAGCGATGTCGACGGTCTCTACACCGGCAACCCGTCGATCGACCCTGCCGCCACCCGGTTCGAGGTGGTCGAGGAGATCACGCCCGAGATCGAGGCGATGGCGGGCGATGCGGGCTCGGGCCTGTCGCGTGGTGGCATGAAGACCAAGCTGATGGCGGGGCGAACGGCCACCACGGCGGGCTGCGCCATGGCGATCACCCATGGGTTCGCGATGAATCCGCTGCGGCGGCTGGAGGAGGGGGCCAATGCCACCTGGTTCACCGCCCAGACCACGCCGCAGGCCGCCCGCAAGGGCTGGATCGGCTCGATGAAGCCGCGCGGCACCGTGGTGGTGGATGCCGGTGCCGCAAAGGCGCTTCTGGCCGGCAAATCCCTGCTGCCCGCGGGCGTGCGCTCGGTGGAGGGCGCGTTTCAGCGGGGCGACCCGGTAGAGATCGTCGGGCCTGACGGGCATCTCGGGCAGGGGCTGGTGCGCTACACCGCCACCGAGGCCAGGGTGATCGCCGGGCACCGGACGGAGGAGATCGAGGCGCTGCTGGGTTACCCCGGCCGCGCGGCGCTGATCCACCGGGACGACATGGCGCTGTGACCGGGGGGTGAAGCCCGCCCCGCTCAGGCCTTGGCCAGCGCCACCTCCAGGTCGCCATAGCCGGTGAACCTCCGCTCGAAGGCCAGCCCCAGCGTTTCAGCGTGCTGCCGCGCCAGCTCGGTCAGCGCCGGATCGTCGGTTTGCGCCTGATAGACCAGCTTCTCGTAATGCCCAAAGTACATCTCCTTCAGTTCCGGGTGCTTGTCGAACTTCAGCGGCCGGGTCACGAAGGCATCGAACTGCCGCACGAGAAAGTCAGTCAGGTAAAAGGCCGTGATCTCATCGTCATGGGCGGCGAAGGCGGCGTTGCCCTCGAAGAAGCTGTAGCAATGGGGTCCGGGCACCATCTCGACCCCGAGTGCTTTACAGCGCGCCTGCAACAGCCCGCCGGTGCCGCAATCGGCATAGACCACGTAGATCCGCTCGAAGGCGTCGCGGTGCTTCTTCACCGCCGCCTCCACCGCATCGGGGATCGTCTCGGGCCGGTTGTGCAGGATCGCGGGCAGGCAGGTGAGCGCCATGTGGCGCCAGCCATTCCGCTCGATCAGCGCCAGGATCTCGCGGGCCAGCGCGCCGCAGGCGATGAGCAGCAGCTCGCCCCGGCCCGCGGGGGCTAGGCCATCCTCGGTCAGCTTGCTGTCGCTGGGAAGTTTCACGCCCCGGCCTCCGGATTCGAATTGACCACGGTCAGATTAAGCGCCACCAAGCGGCCATGACAGAGCCCATCCAGCGCCGCGCCCGCGCCACCCGTGCCAATCTGATCGCCGCCGCCGAGAGCATCGTGGCCCGCGAGGGCTTCGGCGCGCTTCGGGTCGAGCAGGTGGTGAAGGCGGCAGGCGTGGCCAAGGGCACGTTCTTCACCCATTTCGCCGACAAGGACGTGCTGATTGAGCAGCTCGTGGCCAAGCGGATCTCGCGGTTGCTCGACGCGCTGCAAACCACGCGGCGGCCCTCCAGCGCCAAGGCGCTGGCCGCCACGCTCGGCCCGATCATCGAGCTGCTGACCTGCGAACGCTATGTCTTCGACCTTGTGCAACGCGCGTCCCTCGCGGATGGCCCGATTGCCGAGGCGCTCTCGCGGCTCGATATCATCCTGACCGGCTGGTTCGGCGGGCTCTTCGGCGCGCCGCCGTTCCGGACCGACCTGGACCCCAAGGTGATGGCCGAGGGGATCCGGGCCTTCACCCTCATGGCCATGGCCCGCCACGTGGCCCGGCCCGGAAAGGCGACCGATCCGGGCAAGGCGCTGGCGGCGCAGGTCGAGGCCTTTCTGATGCCCCCGGCCTGAGCCTCTGCTCAGCCGGCCAGCTGGTTGTGCTTGCGGGCGATGAACTGCTTGGCCGTCTCCACCGCCACAGCGGCATCGCGGCAATAGGCATCGGCCCCGATGGCGCGGCCGAACTCCTCGTTCAGGGGCGCACCGCCGACCAGCACGATGTAATCCTCGCGCAGACCCTGCTCCACCAGCGCGTCGATCACCACCTTCATGTAGGGCATGGTGGTGGTCAGCAGGGCGGACATGCCGAGAATGTCGGCCTCTTCGGCCTTCAGCGCGTCGAGATATTTTTCCACCGGGTTGTTGATGCCGAGGTCGACCACCTCGAAGCCCGCGCCCTCCATCATCATGCTGACAAGGTTCTTGCCGATGTCGTGAATGTCGCCCTTCACGGTGCCGATCACCATCTTGCCCATGCGCGGCGCGCCGGTTTCGACCAGAAGCGGCTTCAGGATCGCCATGCCGGCCTTCATGGCATTGGCGGCGAGCAGCACCTCGGGGACGAAGAGGATACCATCGCGAAAGTCGTCGCCCACAACCTTCATGCCGGCCACCAGGGCCTTGGTGAGAATGTCGTAAGGGGTCCAGCCACGCTCGAGCAGGATGTTCACGCCCTCTTCGATCTCCTCCCTGAGGCCATCGTAGAGGTCGTCGTGCATCTGGGCGGTCAGGTCCTCGTCGGAGAGTTCCGAAAGGATGATGTCGTCTTCGTCATCCGCAGACATGGGCGTTTCCTTTGTGCGGCCTGCGCGGGGCCGGTGCGGTTTCTCTGCTTTCCGCTTTGCCTGATCGGCAGGCGGGAACTTTCCGAAATCCGACATCGCACGCGCTTTTGCCGACTTGTCGCAACGTTTGCCCGGGGAATGGTGCCAAAAAATACCATGCAGGTCATGTGGTTCTTTAAAATGTTCTCCATATGTTCTATATCTGGAGCACACAAGAGGGTGTGGCCATGGGTTTTGAAGAGGCGAATGCAGGCTGGATGGTGCCCGAGCACCGCAGGCGCGGGCGGGCGGCGCTGTCGAACATCGCCAACCGGTTCGATCCCTATGCGGTCGAGCGGGTGGACGATGGGTGGGAGAGTGGGGCGGAGGCCGAACTGCCGCCGCTGCGCACCGAGGTTGCGCTGGAGAACCCGCGCAGGATCATCACCCGCAACAGCTCGCCCGATCTCAGCTTCGACCGCTCCATCAATGCCTATCGCGGCTGCGAGCATGGCTGCATCTACTGCTTTGCCCGGCCGAGCCATGCCTACCTTGGCTTCTCTCCCGGGCTCGATTTCGAGACCCGGCTGGTGGCCAAGCCGGGCGCGCCCGAGCGGCTGGCGGCGGAGCTGCGGAGTGCCTCCTACGAGGTGGCCCCGATCGCCATGGGCACCAACACCGACCCCTATCAGCCGATCGAGCGGACCCACCGGATCACCCGGCGTCTGCTGGAGGTGCTGCGCGCGCACAACCACCCGGTGGGCATCGTCACCAAGGGCAGCCTGATCGAGCGCGACCTGGACATCCTCGGCGAGATGGGCTGGGAGGGGCTGGCGCGCGTGGGCATTTCGGTGACCACGCTGAACGCCGATCTGGCCCGCAGGATGGAGCCGCGCGTGCCGTCGCCCGCACGTCGGCTGAAGATGATCGAGCGGCTGGCCGGCGCGGGCGTGCAGGTGCGGGTCATGGCCTCGCCGATGATCCCGGGGCTGACCGACCACGAGATGGAGAAGATCCTCGAATCCGCCCGCGATGCCGGCGCCGTGGCGGCCAGCTACATCGTGCTGCGCCTGCCGCGCGAGGTGTCGCCGCTGTTTCGCGACTGGCTGGAGGCCAACGTGCCCGACCGCGCGGCGCGGGTCATGGCACGGGTGCGCGAGATGCACGGCGGGCGCGATTACGACCCGGAATGGGGCCGCCGGATGAAGGGGCAGGGCACCCATGCGGCGCTGCTGTCGCATCGTTTCGAGGTGGCCTGCAAGCGGTTGGGGCTCAAGCGCAACCTGCCGCCGCTGCGCTGCGATCTGTTCCGCGTTCCGCCCGCACCGGGCGACCAGCTCGATCTCTTCGGCTGACCGGGCGGCCGGGCGTCAGCTCCGGCGGCGGCCGCGGCGCTGGCGTTCGGGGGAGGGCTCGTCGCCGGTGCCGTCGCTGGCGGAGGAAAAGCCACCCAGGCGTTCGGCGATCTGCTCCAGCGTCGGGGCCGGGGCGGCGGGGCGGGTGTCGAGCGCCTCGCGCATCGCGGCGAGATGCTCGGGCGTGGTGCCGCAGCAGCCGCCGATGATCCGCGCGCCCATGTCGCGCGCCATGCAGGCGTAATCGGCCATGAGCTCGGGCGTTCCGTTGTAGTGGATGTGACCATCGACGTATTTGGGGATGCCGGCGTTGCCCTTGGCGATCACCGGCAGCTCCGGCCCCTCGGCGAGAAAGCCCTTCACCGTGCGCAGCAGGTCGGAGGCGCCGACGCCGCAATTGGCGCCGAAGGCCAGCGGCGGGTTGGGGAGGCGGGTGACCATCTTGACCATGTCGGCAGAGGTCACGCCCATCATGGTGCGGCCGGCGGTGTCAAAGCTCATGGTGCCGACCCAGGGCATGCCCGCCAGCCCACAGGCCTCCGCGGCGGCCTTGTATTCTTCCGGGGCCGAGATCGTCTCGACCCAGAGCACATCGGCGCCGCCTTCCTTCAGCCCCTCGGCCTGCTCGTGAAACATCGCCACCGCATCCTCGTGGCTGAGCGTGCCGATGGCGCCCATGATCTCGCCGGTCGGGCCCATGGAGCCCGCGACCACCACCGGGCGGCCGGCCTTGTCGGCCACCTCGCGGCCGATCTCCGCGGCCTTGCGATTGAGTTCGCGGGTGCGGTCCTGGGCGTTGTGCAGCTTGAGCCGCGAGGCGTTGCCGCCAAAGCTGTTGGTCAGAAACAGGTCGGAGCCGGCCTCGACCGCGCCCTTGTAGAGCGCGGCGATCCGGTCGGGGTGCTCGTCGTTCCACAGTTCCGGCGCGTCGCCCGACTGGAGGCCCATGTTGAACAGCGTCGTGCCGGTGGCACCATCGGTCAGCAGGAAGGGGCGTTCAGCCAGCAGGGTGGAGAGAACGTCGGGCATGGGGACCTCCGGGCTTGGGTTTGCAGGTGCGTGCCACAGGCGGGGCCGCGGCGCAACGCCGAAAGCTGGATCACCGCGCGAGACCGGGGCAGACGGGGCCTGCCCCTCAGGAGGCGCGGCGGAGCGGCGGTGCCTGCTCCCTCGCGGCGCGGTCGGCGGTGCGGGGCGGGGCGAGGCCGCCGGGGGCGGCAAACTCGGGCCCGAGCCGGGGCAGGGCCCGGGGGCGGGCGACGCGGCGGGCGATGTCGACGGCGGCCAGCGCCAGGGCGAGGCGGTTGGGCGCGGCCATGTAGAGGGGCTCCCAGCGGGGCGCAAAACAGGCCTTGAACTGGCGCAGCCCCGCACCGCCGGTGGCCTCGTCGAGCCGGGCCCGCAGGGCGGCGAAGAGCGGTGGTGTGCCGCTGTCCTCCGCGGGGGTGCCGCGCAGGGGAACGGCGGCGAGCGACAGGCGCGGGCAGCCGCGGGCCGCGGCCTCCTCGATGGCGCGGAGAACGAGCGCATGCATCGTGCCATCCGGCGCAGCCGTGCCGCCCTCCGGGCTGTCGGGCAGGGTGCGCATCAGGTCGAGCACCCATTCGCGGGTCGAAACGTGGAAACTGGCGAACCCCAGGATCCGGCCTCGGGACCGGGCGACATACCGATGCTGGTGGCCGATGTAGACCGGGCAGAAACGCCCCATCGAAAACCCGCGCGCCCCGCCGCGCCCGGCCTCCCAGGCGGCGGAGACGGCGGCCATCTCGGCGCTGGTGGCCGGATCGGGCGGGCCCATCTCGCGGGTGATGACGAGCCCCGCCTTCTCGGCGCGGCGCAGCTTGCGGCGGAGTTGCCGGTGCTCCGGGCTGTCGAGGCAAAACCCGGTCGGGTCCAGCACCGCCTCCTCCGCCACCGGCACCACGCAAAAGCCGGCCTCCCGCGCGCTTGCGGCCATGCGCGCGCCCGCCTTGTAGATCACCGGCGCAAGCCCCCGGCTGCGGGCCTCGGCGCGCAGGGCCGCGATCCAGTGGCGGGCTGCGCCCCAGGGGCCGAAGGGCGCCCCGATGGCCACGAGCGCCGAGCCTGTGGGCGCGGCCGCCCAGCCGCCGCCGGAGCCGGGTGCCTCGAGCCAGCCGAGCTCTCCCTGGCGGAGGAGCCCGGCCTCGGCGCGGTCTGCGGTGGCAAGGTGCCAGCCCAGGTCGGGCGAGGGCGGCCGGCCGGCTCGGCGGAAGACGGGGCGCTGGCGGCTCAGCGCCTCGCGCTCGATCCGCAGGGTGGCGAGGCTGCGCATCGGCCCCGCGGCCGCCGCCAGCAGCCCGAGCCCCGCGGGCAGCGCGTAGTAGACCAGGCGGAACCCGAGGATCGCACAGGCAAGCGCCGCGCCATCGACCTGGGCCAGCATCACCGCCAGCGTCGCCTCGAACGGGCCGGCCCCGCCCGGCGTGCCGCCGATGATGCCCGCGCCGAGCGCCACCAGGAAGGCCGGCAGAAGCGCGCCAAAGGCCAGCTCCGTTCCGGGGGGCAGCAGCAGCCAGAAGGCCAGCGCGGCGGCGGTGCAATCGAGGGTGGCGAAGGTGGCGATCCGGCTCGCCAGCCAGATCGAGGGCAGCCGAGGCAACCGTGCCAGCCCGCCCCAGCCGGGGGGCCAGAGACAGAGCGCGACGATGAAGCCACCCGCCAGCACGCCAAGGGCACCGACCGGCGCGGCATGAGGAAAGGCCGAGGGCAGGGCGAGCAGGCAGAGCGAGGTAAAGAGTGCCCATCCCGCCAGAAAGGAGAGCGCGACCGCGGCGGTCACGCCCAGCGCGCGGGCAAGGCCGAGCCCCGGCAACATGCGCCACCGCACCAGCGCGCCGATGACCAGCCCGAAGCCGGTGGATTGGCCGACGGCGATCGCCGTCACCCCGGCCCCCTGGGCTGCATCCTCGTTCTGTCCGGTGGAGAGCCAGCGGTGAATGGCCAGGTCGTATCGCCCGAGCGCCCAGAAACTGACCGCGGTCATGCACAGCGCGCCGACCCAGCGATGCCCCGGCAGCCCGGCGAGCAGCGCCCAACCGGCGGCCAGGTCGAGCCCCTGCAGCCAGCCTGCCAGCACGGGCAGCAGCGCCAGAACGGCCAGGATCGGCAGGCCCTGCCGCAGCACCAGCCGCCCCAGACCCGCCCGCTTCAGCGTGCCGGCCGCGCGGTGCAGCCTGTGAGAAACCTCGCCCATTCCGCCTCCGACCGGGGTGTATCGGGCAGGGTGCTATCAGCCCCGTATGACCAAGGGCTTAACCGGGCTTCACAAAACAGAACGGCCGGGCAGAGCCGGCCGTTCGAAGCGCGGTGGAAAAGGTGCCTTCAGCTCTCTTCCATCAGTTGGGCCTTGGCTTCGGTCATCAGGGCCTTCATCTGGGCCCGGATCGTGGCCTCGTCCGCGAGGCTGCCCAGATCGCCCGAGACCTTGCGATAGACGTCCTCGTCGCCGGCCTCCTCGAAATCGGCGGCAACCACCTCCTTGGCATAGGACAGCGCATCCTCGCCCGACTTGCCCATCAGGCCCGCGGCCCAGAGCCCGAGCAGCTTGTTGCGCCGCGCCTCGGCCCGGAACTGCATCTCGGCGTCGTGGGCAAACTTGTTTTCAAACGCGTTCTCGCGATCGTCGAAGGTGGACATGGGGGCCTCCCGAAGTGAATCCTTGCCTCTATGTAAGGGCCTCGCGCCGGGATGGGAAGGCGCGATCGGGCGCAAAATACCCTCTGCGGCTCAATGCCCGAAGAGCACCGCGAGCCGCGCCGCGGCGGCGGCCCGCACCGGGGCTGGGCGGCTGCCCTTGTCGAGAAGGGCGCGCGCGCGGTCGAGCGCGGCCTCCGTGCGCCCGGCCTCGAGGTCTGCGGTCATGGCGTCGAGCCAGGGCACCTGCTCGTCCTCGGGAAGCGCATCGGTCACGGCGGTCACCAGCAGGCCGGTCACCTCGTCCTCCCAGGCGAGCGCCGCATCGGCGGTGTCCTCCTCGGGCTCGGGCGGCGCCTCGGCCAGGGCCTCGGGGGCGGTGCCGCCGGGGCGGGTGGAGAGCTCCAGCACCGTCTCGTGGCCGTCTCGGTCGACCAGGAGCCGGTCGGCGTCGATCCCGAGCGCGGCGAGAATCCCGGCCTGGCGGGCCGGGGTCATCAGTGCGCCCGGGTCCGACGGGTCGAGCGGGGCCTCGGCCTCCAGCGCGTGCGCGGTGCCCGATTGCGTGGGCTCCCAGTCGCTCCCGGCATCGGCGCGATGGATGCCCAGCCGCCGCACCACCTGGCCCCCCCGGTAAACGGCGAACCCGTATTCCCCGCCCGGATGCTGCCCGCCGGTGAGCCGGAAGGCGAGGATCTCCTCGGCCGGCAGGGCGCGGCTGAGGGCGACCAGCCGGGGCGAGGGGCCGCCATCGGTCCGCTCGCGCCATTCGATCAGGGTGTATCCCGCATTGCCCACGGGGGCCGACAGCCGGATTTCGCGGTCGGCCCCGCCGAAGCCCATGTCGTCCAGCATCTCGCGGGCCAGCACGCCCCGGGGCAGGGTGCCCGCCGGTTGCACCAGCAGCGGGGCCTCGGGAGATGGGGCGGGCTTGCGCCCGAACAGGCGGCCCAGCACCCCGCCCGTGCGCGGCGGCGCCTGCGGCGCGCCGGCCTCGGCGGCCGCCAGCGCAACGGCCACCGCACGCGGCGCCGCGGCGACCAGCGCAAAATCCAGCACTGCGAAATCCTCTGCCATCTCCCCCTCCGGTCGGCCCACCGCTCGGCACGGCCAGCCTATCCCGCCTCCGGCCGGGGGCCAAGCCGTGTCGGGCACCCTGCCGCCGCTTGCGGCTGGGCCCCCCTTGCCGTATAGCGCGGACAGACCCGCGTGGCCCTTCCCGGCGCCGCGCCTGCCCGCATCTGGATTGGATCCCATGGCACGACGCAAGCTCGTCTACGAAGGCAAGGCGAAGATTCTCTACGAAGGCCCCGAGCCCGGCACCCTGGTGCAGTATTTCAAGGATGATGCCACCGCCTTCAACGCCGAGAAGAAGGCGACGATCGAGGGCAAGGGCGTGCTGAACAACCGGCTCTCCGAGTTCTTCATGACCGGGCTGAACAACATCGGCGTGCCGACCCATTTCATCAAGCGGATCAACATGCGCGAGCAGCTGATCCGCTCGGTCGAGATCGTGCCGCTCGAGGTGATCGTGCGCAACTTCGCCGCAGGCTCCATGGCCAAACGGCTGGGGATGGAAGAGGGCACGCAGCTGCCCCGCCCGATCATCGAGTTCTCGTACAAGGACGACAAGCTGGGCGATCCGCTGGTGCCCGAGGAGTATATCATCGCCTTCGGCTGGGCCTCGCAGCAGGACCTCGACGACATCGTGGCGCTGGCGCTGCGGGTGAACGACTATCTTTCCGGCGTGATGTACGGCGTCGGCATCAAGCTGGTCGATTTCAAGATCGAGGTCGGCCGGATCTGGGAAAACGAGTACATGCGGCTCATCGTGGCCGACGAGATCAGCCCCGACAGCTGCCGCCTGTGGGATCTCGAGAGCGGCCGCAAGCTCGACAAGGACGTGTTCCGCCGCGACCTGGGCTCGCTGACCGACGCCTATACCGAAGTGGCCCGCCGTCTCGGCGTGCTGCCCTCCAACGGCCCCGCCCCGATGGGCAAGCCGAAGCTGATCAACTGAAGAACAGGGAGCCCGGCCGATGAAGGTTCGCGTTGACGTGATGCTCAAGCAGGGTGTGCTCGACCCGCAGGGCGAGGCGGTGAAATCGGCGCTCGGCGCGCTGGGGTTCACCGGCGTCGAAGGCGTGCGGCAGGGCAAGGTGATCGAGCTGGAGCTGGCCGAAGGCGCCACCGAGGCCGACGTGAAGGCGATGTGCGAAAAGCTCCTCGCCAATACGGTGATCGAGAGCTACGCGATCCACATGTGAGGCCGGGCCGGGCGGCGGCTTGCCGCCTTGCACCGCCGAGGCCGGGCCGAGGCGCCGGTCACAGGGCGGGCTCCATGCCTCTGGACGCCTCGCCTCTCTCCGGCCAGTATCGGCCCATGTCCGATGCCTTCTTCATCCGCACCCGTTTCGACGGCCACCGCGAGATCAGCTGGCGCAGCTGGCTGCTGGTCTGGATCATGCCTGCGCTCTTCCTCGGGGCCGCCGCGCTCTTCGCGCTCTTCACCCTTACCGCGCCCCTGGGCAAGCAGGCGGCCGAGGGCGAGGTGATCGAGCTGCGCGCCTACGAGGGCTGGAGCCCGCTGGAGGGCGAGGTCACCAACTACTCGCCGCTCTTCCGCTACATGCGCGCCGACGGCACCGAGGCCCGCGCCTCCACGGGCATGTCCCATTCCGGGTGGAACTTTGCCCCGGGCAGCCGGATGACCATCCTCTACGACCCCGACACCAACGGCGACGTCTATCTCCCCGGCACCTGGCACTGGATCATCCCCGGTGCGCTCGCCGCGCTCGGGGCTGCCACGCTGGTGCCGGCGCTCCTTGCAGCCCTGCTCCTGCTGCGCTGGCGCCGCCGCGCCCCGGCGTTGCGCTGAAACGGCATTTGTCATTTTGAACGGCGCTCGCATCTGGCGTATTCTCCCGGGCACGAACCCCGGAAACCTGCCATGCTTCGGCTGACACACCTGTTTCTGACCCTCGCCTGCCTGGCTCTGCCCGCGCGGGCCGAGGAGGTGCCGTTCGACTATCCGCACATGCCGGGGGCCGCGCAGGAGTTCTACGAGACGGCGCGGGCAGGTGAGCCGACGGCGGCCTACAACTACGTGCTGCCGCTCTTCTCCGAGACCGGCCTGACCGATGCCGAGCGCCGCCAGATGACCGGCTGGCTGCGCGCGGCCTACAACGGCTATGACCACGGCGATGCCACCGGCGTGCTCTATGCCGCGATGGCCGCCAAACTGCTGACGACGCTCTATTCCGAGCTGGCCGAGCACAGCTTCGCCCTCGGCTGGGCCAACCTTTGCATCGAGGCCCTGGGAGAGCGCTGGGAGGAGCAGGAGGCCAACCTGACCCTCGGCCAATGCCTCGAGGCCGCCGCCGTGGCGCTCAACGAGCTGTCGCGCTACGGCGAGGCGATCGAGCATGCAGGGCTGGCGCGGCAGGTCTACAAGGTCTTTGCCGAGGACGACCCGCTGCGCGATTTCTACGTGGCCAACACCCTGATGCTCGAGGCCAACGCGCTCGACGGTCTCAAGCGCCACCGCGAGGCCATCGGCGTGAGCGAGGATGCGCTGGAGATCTTCGAGCGGATGGAGGGGGCCGAGAGCGCCTCGGTGGCCGCGATCACGGCTAACATCGGTGCGTCCTACTGGTATCTGAAGGAGCTGGAGCCGGCCCGCGACTGGTCGCTCCGGGCGCTGCCGCTGCTCGACCGGCACTGGGGCCCGCACAGCTATGCACCTGCCGTCGTGCGGGTGAACCTGGGGCTCATCGCCTTCGACATGGGCGAGGACGAGAAGGCCATGCGCTACGCGGTCGAAATCCTGCCCTACATCGCCACCAACCCGCGCTCGTCGCTGAACAACCAGCGCTGGACCTTCGAGCTGATGCGCAACATCTTCGCCCGGCGCGGGCAGGTCGAAAAGGCGATCCTCTTCGGCAAGATGGCGGTCAACGCCCAGCAGGAGATCCGCGCGCTCAACCAGTCGCTGCCCGAGGAAGATACCGAAGGGCTGCGCGCCGAGTGGAGCCGGCTCTACCGCGACCTCGCCGACCTGATGATCGCCGAGGGCCGCTTCTCCGAGGCGCAGGCGGTGCTGAACATGGAGAAGGAGCAGGAGGCCTTCGAGTTCCTGCGGCGCGATGGCGAGGCAGAGCTGCGCGACACCGTGGCCGTGCTGACCGACAGCGAGAAGAGCGACGCCGAAAAGCTGGCCGAGCTCGCCCTGCGGCCGGTCGAGGCCCGCGCGGCCTGGGAGACGCTCTCGGCCCGGCTCGCGGCCGGCGGCGGCACCGCGGAGGAGGAAGACCAGCTCTTTCTTCTCGAGGATGCCATGGCCGAGGCCAATGCCGCCTTCGAGGCCGAGGTGGAGGAGTTTCTGACCGCGGTCAGTTTCGACCGCCGCGCAGGCTTTGCCGCCCTCTTCGACGCCACCGGCGCCTACCAGTCGATTCTGGAGGCGCGCGAGAGACCCTCCGCAATCCTGCAACTGGCCATGCTCGACGACGCCACCCACCTCTTCCTCACCCTGCCGGGGGCCACGGTGCACGAGCAGGTGGCGGTGCCGCGCGAGGAGATGAACCGCATGGTCTTCGACGCGCTCCAGGCCATCGAGGCTCGCAGCCCCGAGGCGCAGGCGCGGCTGCACGCGCTCCACGAGGTGCTCTTCGCGCCGATCCGCCCCGCGCTGGAGACGGCCGGCACCGAGGTGGTGATGGTCAATGCGGATGGCGTGCTGCGCTACGTGCCCTTTGCCGCGCTCCACGACGGCAGCCGCTACCTGGTGGAGGATTTCGCCTTCGCGCTCTACGTCGCCGCCGTGCAGACCCAGTTCTCCCGCCCGCCGCGCGCGTCCGAGAGCGCGGCGGGCTTCGGGGTGACCGAGGCGCACGAGGGGTTCTCGGCGCTCCCCGGCGTGGCCTCGGAGCTCGAAACCCTCTTCACCGCCGCCGATGGCGAGGGCGTTCTGGCCGGCCAAGCCCTGCTCGACGGCGCGTTCGACACCCGCGCCCTGCGCCGTGCCCTGCGCGACCCGCCCGAGCTCTTGCACATCGCCTCCCACTTCGCGCTCAGGCCGGGGCGGGACGATGACAGCTTCCTGCTGCTGGGCGACGGCACCCGCCTGCCGCTCTCCGAGTTGCGCTCGTCGAAGTTCCGGTTCACCGGGGTCGACCTTCTCACGCTCTCGGCCTGCCAGACCGCCCGCGGCGGCGATGGCTCCGAGATCGACGGCTTCGGGGCGGCGGCGCTGATGGGCGGGGCGAGCGCGGTGCTGGCCTCGCTCTGGCCGGTGGCCGATGCCGCCACGCCGATCCTGATGCGCGACTTCTATGCCGGGCTCTACCAGCGCGGCGAGGACAAGGCCGAGGCCCTGCGCCGCGCCCAGATCGCCATGCTCCACGGCGCAGGGGCAGGGGAGGCTCCCGGCGAGAGCGCCAACCGCGCGGCCACCGCCCTCAAGGCAGGACCATCGGCCGGCGCGGTAAGCGATTTCGCCCACCCCTACTTCTGGTCGGCCTTCGTGCTGATGGGCAACTGGCTTTGATGCGCGATCCGGGCTAAGGGGAGCCAAAGCGCCAGCCCGAGAGGAATCGCCCATGAAAGCCGCCGTCATCACCTTTCCCGGCTCCAACTGCGACCGTGACCTTGCCATGGGCTTCGAGCAGGCGGGCTTCGAGGTCGCGCGGGTCTGGCACAAGGACACCGATCTGCCCTCCGGCATCGACGTGGTGGGCATTCCCGGCGGCTTTTCCTTCGGCGACTACCTGCGCTGCGGTGCCATCGCGGCCAACTCGCCGATCTGCCGCTCGGTGGTGGCCCATGCCGAGGCGGGCGGCTTCGTGCTGGGCATCTGCAACGGCTTTCAGGTGCTCTGCGAGACCGGCCTGCTGCCGGGCGTGCTGATGCGCAACGCCGGGCTCAAGTTCGTCTGCCGGAACGTGGGGCTGACCGTGGCCAACGCCGAGAGCGCCTTTACCTCGGGCTATTCCCAGGGCGACGCGCTGACCATCCCCGTGGCGCATCACGACGGCAATTACACCATCGATTCCAACGGGCTGGCCGCGCTGGAATCCGAGGGCCGCGTGGCCTTCCGCTACACCGACAACCCCAATGGCTCGGTGGCCGACATTGCCGGCGTGCTCTCGGCCAACCGCCGCGTGCTGGGGATGATGCCTCACCCCGAGCGGGCGGTGGATGCGGCCCACGGCGGCACCGACGGCCGGGCGATGTTCTCCGGGCTGGCCGAGGCGCTGGTTTCCGCCTGACCGCCCGCGGGGCGGCGCGCCGTCGCGCCGCCTCTCACCTTCGCGGCACCCGATGCGGCGGCATCTTCCCCAAATCCGCGTCAAAGCCTAGACTTGCCCCATGTTCAACGCCCGCTCCCTCCTGCGTGCATGGCGCCGTCCGCTGATGCGGGGGGTCTGGGTGCTGGTGCTTGTGCTGGCCGGCTTCTCCGTCTGGCTGACCAACCATTTCCTCACCGAGCGGTTCACCGAGACCACCCGCAACCAGTCCGAGCTGCGGCAGGCGCTCTACGCCGGCAATATCATCTCCGAGCTGCAGCGGGCGCAGGTCGTGCCCCTGCTGCTCTCCCGCGACCCCTCGCTGATCGGCGCGCTCAACAGCTCCGACTACCTCACCACCTCGCAGCGGCTCATCGAGTTTCGCGACGAGATCGGCGCCAAGTCGATCCTGATGCTGGATACCTCCGGCCGCGCCGTGGCCTCGACCGACCGCAACCAGCTCGGCTCCAACCACCGCACCGCGCCCTATTTCGTCGAGGCCCAGCGGGCCGACAGCACCGTGTTCACCCTGCACCTACAGGAGAACAACGCGATGGAATTCGCCTATTCGCGGCTGATCCGCCACGACAACAAGGGCATCGGGGTGATCGTGGTCGAGGTCGACCTGGGCAAGTTCGAGCGCCAGTGGGCCGGCATCTCCGATGCGGTGCTGGTCACCGACAGCCAGGGCACCGTGATCCTCTCCACCGAGCCGCGCTGGCGCGGGCACCCGCTCAAGGATGCGCTCGACGAGCAGGACCCGCCCTCGGCGATCCAGCGCGCCATCGAGGCCACCGCCGACTGGAGCTTCATCCCGCCCGATGCCTACATCTTCGGCGAGGCGGTGATGCGCACCGACGGGCGCATCCCGTTCCAGGGCTGGCGGATCACCTCCTTCACCGCCTACAGCTCGATCCGCGAGCGGGTGAACGGGGTGCTGGCGCTCGAGATCATGGGCTTCGCGCTGCTGCTGGCGGGCTCGTTCTGGTGGCTCTCCCGCAAGGCCCGGTCCGACCGGCGCGTGGCGCTGAAGGAGTCGGCAGAACTCCGCCAGTTGAACCTGCGCCTCCAGCGGGAAATCGCCGAACGCGAAAAGGCCGAACGGAGCCTCGAAGTGGCCGAACAGACCCTCGCGCAAAGCTCCAAGCTGGCCGCCCTGGGCGAGATGTCGGCGGCGGTATCGCACGAGCTGAACCAGCCGCTCGCCGCCATGCGCACCTACCTCGCCGGGGCCCGCCTGCTACTGCAGCGCAAGCGCCCCGAGGAGGCGCTCTCGAGCTTCCAGCGTATCGACGACCTGATCGGCCGGATGGGCGCCATCACCCGCCAGCTCAAGAGCTATGCCCGCAAGGGCGAGGTGGCCTTCGAACCCTTTGATCTAAGGGACGCCGTCAGCTCGGCCCTGTCGATGATGGAGCCCCAGCTGCGCACCCGGCACGTCTCCATCACCCGCAGCCTGCCCGCCGAGCCGGTGGTCATCCGGGCCGATCGGCTGCGGGTGGAGCAGGTGCTGGTCAACCTCTTCCGCAACGCGCTCGATGCTACCCGCGAGGTCGACGCGCCCGCCCTCGAACTGACCCTCTCCACCGGCGACACGGCCACGCTGACCCTGCGCGACAACGGCCACGGGATCGAGGATCTGGAGAACCTCTTCGAGCCTTTCTACACCACCAAGGCCCCCGGCGACGGCGTCGGTCTGGGGCTTGCCATCTCCTCGGGGATCATCAACGAGTTGGGCGGACGTCTCACGGCGCGGAACGGAAGGGCAGGCGGCGCAGTTTTCGAGCTGCAGTTGCCGATCCTTCGCCAAGACAGCGCGACGGCGGCGGAATAGAGCAGGGACGACAGGACAACACATGGCACAGGCTATGAAGATCGCAATCATCGACGACGAACAGGACATGCGCCAATCCATCAGCCAATGGCTGGCGCTCTCGGGTTTCGAGACAGAGACCTACCCCTCCGCCGAAGAGGCCCTGAAGGGCATCGGCCCCGACTATCCCGGCGCGGTGGTTTCCGACATCCGGATGCCCGGCATGGACGGCATGGCGCTGCTGAAAAAGCTGATGGCGCAGGACTCTGCGCTGCCGGTAATCATGATCACCGGCCACGGCGACGTGCCGATGGCGGTGGAGGCGATGCGGGTCGGGGCCTTCGACTTTCTCGAGAAGCCCTTCAACCCCGACCGGATGACCCAGCTCGCCAAGCGCGCCACCCAGCGCCGCCGGATGAGCCTGGATGCCCGCGCGCTGCGCCGCGAGCTGGGCGGCGGCACCACGATCATGAAAAAGCTGATCGGCGCCTCGCCGGTCATGGAACGGCTGCGCGAGGACATCCTCGATCTCGGCCAGGCCGACGGCCACGTGCTGATCGACGGCGAAACCGGCACCGGCAAGACCCTCGCGGCCCATGCGCTGCATGCCGTCGGCAGCCGCGCCAGCAAGGAGTTCGTGATCGTCTCCTGCGCCGCTTTCGACGAGGAGGAGCTTGCGGCCCAGCTCTTCGAGGGCAACGCCGACAAGGGCCGCCTGCCTCTGGTCGAGCAGGCGCGCGGCGGCACGCTCTGCCTCGAGGATATCGAGGCGCTCTCGCCCGGCCTTCAGGCCCGGCTGCTGCAGTTCATCAACGAGCAGGGCACGCCCGCCGAAACCCGCATCGTCGCCGTCTCCAACCTGCAGGAGCAGGGCAAGACCTCGGAGGATGCGCTGCGCCCCGATCTCTACTACCGGCTGGCGGCGATGAAGATCACCCTGCCGCCGCTGCGCCAGCGCGGCGAGGACATCCTGCTGCTTTTCACCCGGCTCTCCGAGCAGTTCGCCGAGGAATACGGCTGCGAGGCCCCCGCCGTCTCCGCCCAGGAGGCCGCGCAGCTGCTGCAGGCGCCCTGGCAGGGCAACGTCCGCCAGCTCATCAACATTGCCGAGCGCGCCGTGCTTCAGGCCCGTCGCGGCTCGGGCACCATCGCCTCGCTGCTGATGAACGACGAGGGCGAGGTGCAGCCGGTCATGACCACCGAGGGCAAACCGCTGAAGGAGTATGTGGAAGCCTTCGAGCGGATGCTGATCGACAACACCATGCGCCGGCACAAGGGCTCCATCGTCAACGTGATGGAAGAACTCTGCCTGCCGCGCCGCACGCTGAACGAGAAGATGGCCAAATACGGGCTGCAACGCTCCGACTACCTCGGTTGACCCCCTCCTGCGGGCCGGCTTGCGGCCGGCCCGTCCTTCCGGCATCTTGCCCGCAAGGTGAGAGACGAGTGGGAAGGGTATGGAAAGCAAGGGCATTTTCTGGCCCGCCGTGGCGGAGGTCTGGCGTGGGCGCGGCACGGCGCTCAGGGTCATCTGGCTTCCGTTCCTGCTCAGTACTCTGATCTACGAGCTTTACTACAGGGCATGGCCCGGTGGCGTCGGCCTGCCGGTTACGATTGCCGAGTTTCTCCTTTTCTCCTGGGCCGCCGTAGGCTGGCACCGCGGCGCGCTGCTCGATGAGCGCCCGGGGCCCTTCGGCACCCGCTACGCCCGCCCCGTGCCGCGCTACGCGCTCGGCTGGTTCTTCGCGGGCCTCGCCGCTGGCATCCTGGGGATCGTGCTCTTTCTCGTGCTCTATTTCCTGCTGACCAGGCTGGTCGGCACAGGCGCCGTCGTCATGGAGCCGAGCATGTCCGGCTTTCTCCTGTCGCCTCTGGAGGTCGTCGCGGCCAGCCCCTGGGTTGCACTGATGGGCCTCGGCTGCCTCTGGCTCGTCATCTGGCTCTTCTTCCACTTCGCCCGCGCCCTTCCGGCACTCGCCATCCGCCGCGATGGCACCTGGAACGACGCGCTCGGCGGGGCCCTGCGCCGCTGGTTTGCCTCGGCGTCGGCCTGGTCGCTCCTGCTCTGGATCCCCGCCGGAGCCGTCTACTACCTCGCCTACGCCGCCCTGCTGGAGCACGACGCCGCACTCTGGGACGCCGGACAGGAGGGCATGCCGCTCTGGGCCTTCTCCCTGCTCGACCTGGCCTTCAACCTGGTCTACGCCCTCAACGTGCTGATCGGCGCGAGCGTCCTGACCCTGGCCTTCCGGCGCACCGCAACCCTGGCCGCGCCTGTCCCGAAGGCCGAGACATGACCGGCCATCGCCGCGGGCTTGCGATGCCCCTGCACGGAGCCTAGAGCGCAGACATGGCCATCATCTATTTCCTCGCCATGGCGCTGCCCTATATCGCCGCCTTCGTGCTGACCATCACCGTGGCCGCCGGAGCGGGGCTGCTGATCTGGCTGCTGAACGGCCGCCACTGGTGGGCCTGGCTCGCCGGCCTGGCCCTCGCAGTGGCGGCCAGCACCGTCTCGCCGCTGCTCCAGCGCCTCGAGAGCGCCCGCATCACCGCCCGACTCGCCGCAGCCGAGCCGCAGGCGGCAACCCTCGCGCTCGAACCCGGCGCCCTGATCCACCTCCATGACGGCAACCACTACGGCATCACCTGCCGCCCCTGCGACTTTGCCGCGCTCCCCTTCGTGACCGAGGCCGAGACGGCGAGCATCCACCCCTTGCTGATCGACGAAAGCGGCGTGCTGCTGGAGCGGACCAACCTCAACGCCCCCACGCCCGACCGCGCCACGCGAGGGCGCTTCCGCTATGCCTTCCTGTCGGTGCCCCAGGTCTGGTATGAAGGTGCGCCCTTCGACCCTCCCGCCTGGTACCCCTCTCCGGTGCCGGAAGACCTCAAGGGGGTACACATGCTGGTGGCCCTGCCGCCCACCGGCATCATCCGACCGGCGGAGTTGAAGCCGCTCTACCTGCGCGTGAACCGCCAGTACGAGGCGCAGATGCTGTTCTCCTGGGGATTCGTCACCCAAACCGTCGCCCGCCCGGAGCCCGAGGAGATCTTCGCCGACCTCGCCGCCCGTGCCACCGGGCAATGACCACCAGATACTGGGGGCGCCGGGGCAGGGGGGCACAATGGGCCTTTCGCTCCCGCAGCATCCATGCAATAGGGAAGCGCCAACCGAACCCCTCATCTGGAGAGCCGTGATGGAGATTCGCGAGGCCCTGACCTTCGACGATGTTTTGCTCGTTCCCGCCGCAAGCCGGGTCCTGCCGTCTACCGCCAATACGGCGACCCGCGTGACGCGGGACATCTCCATGAACATCCCGCTGCTGAGTTCCGCGATGGACACGGTGACCGAGAGCCGCATGGCCATCACCATGGCCCAGGCCGGCGGGATCGGGGTGATCCACAAGAACCTCGACATCGAGGCCCAGGCCCGCGAGGTGCGCCGGGTGAAGCGCTTCGAGAGCGGCATCGTCTACAACCCCGTCACCCTGACCCCGAACCAGACCCTGGCCGACGCCAAGGCACTGATCGAGCGCTACAACTTCACCGGCTTCCCGGTGGTCGACGAGCAGCACCGCGTGGTGGGCATCGTCACCAACCGCGACATGCGCTTCGCCACCTCCGACGACACGCCGGTGAAGGTCATGATGACCTCGAAGGATCTCGCTGTGCTGCGCGAGCCCGCCGACCGCGAAGAGGCGATCAGCCTGATGAAGGCCCGCCGGATCGAGAAGCTGCTGGTGACCGATGCCGCCGGCAAGCTCACCGGCCTGCTGACCCTGAAGGACACCGAGCAGTCGGTGCTGAACCCCACCGCCTGCAAGGACAGCCTCGGCCGCCTCCGGGTGGCCGCCGCCACCTCTGTCGGCGACGCAGGCTTCGAGCGCACCTCCGCGCTGGTCGACGCGGGCGCCGACATCGTGGTGATCGACACGGCGCATGGCCATTCCGAGGGCGTGATCGCGGCGGTGAAGCGGGCCAAGCAACTCTCCAACGAGGTGCAGATCATCGCCGGCAACGTGGCCACCGCCGAGGCCACCCTCGCGCTGATCGAGGCCGGTGCGGACGCGGTGAAAGTGGGCATCGGCCCCGGCTCCATCTGCACCACCCGCATGGTCGCGGGCGTCGGCGTGCCCCAGCTCACCGCGATCATGGACTGCGCCCGCGCGGCGGGCGACGTGCCGGTGATCGCCGATGGCGGCATCAAGTTTTCCGGCGATTTTGCCAAGGCCATCGCGGCGGGTGCGTCCTGCGCCATGGTCGGCAGCATGATCGCGGGCACCGACGAGAGCCCGGGCGAGGTGATCCTCTGGCAGGGCCGCTCGTTCAAGGCCTATCGCGGCATGGGTTCGCTCGGCGCCATGGCCAGCGGCTCGGCCGACCGCTACTTCCAGAAGGACGCGGCCTCCGACAAGCTGGTGCCCGAGGGCATCGAGGGCCAGGTGCCCTACAAGGGCTCTGCCGGCACCGTGGTTCACCAGCTGGTCGGCGGGCTCCGGGCCGCGATGGGCTACACCGGCTGCGCCACCGTCGAGGAAATGCGCAAGAACTGCCGTTTCGTGAGGATCACCGGCGCGGGCCTCAAGGAGAGCCATGTGCATGATGTGCAGATCACCCGCGAAAGCCCGAATTATCGCATCGGATAAAGCGCTTGCGGGCCCGAGTTGAGGTAGCGCGATGACCCCCGCCGCCCGTATTGCCGCCGCCGCCGAGGTGCTGGATGCCATCGCCACCGGCCTTGCCGCCGAGCAGGCCCTGAGCCGCTGGGGCCGGGCCAACCGCTTCGCCGGCAGCAAGGACCGCGCCGCGATCCGTGATCACGTGTTCGACGCCCTGCGCCGCCGGTCGAGCTGTGCCGCCTGGGGCGGCGGGCTGAGCGGCCGGGCGCTGATGCTGGGCCTGCTGCGCGCCGAGGGCCGCGACCCGGACGAGGTCTTCACCGGCGAGGGCCACGCCCCCGCACCCCTGTCGCCGGAGGAGCGCGCCGCGGGTGATGCGCCCGAAGGCCCTGCGGCGCTGGATTGCCCGGCCTGGCTGTCGGCCGAGCTGGAGGCCTCGCTCGGGCCCGATTTCGAGCCTGTTCTCAAGGCCCTGCAGGCGCGGGCTGATGTGTTCTTGCGGGTGAACGCGCTGAAGGCCACGCGCGAAGAGGCCTGCGCCGCACTCGCCGCCGAGGGGGTCGAAGCTGAGCCTTTTCCGCTCGCGCCCCATGCGCTCCGCGTCACCGCGGGCGCGCGCCGCATCCAGGCCACCCGCGCCTTCGCCGAGGGTCTGGTGGAGCTGCAGGATGCCGGCTCCCAGGCCATTTGCGAGGCGATTCCGCTGCCCGCGCAGGGCCGGGTGCTCGATTTCTGTGCGGGCGGTGGCGGCAAGAGCCTCGCCCTCGCGGCCCGCGCGCCGGCGCTGCGCTACTTCGCCCATGACGCCAACCCCCGACGGATGAACGACATTCCGGCCCGTGCCGCCCGTGCCGGGGTGGAGATCACCCGCACGGAGGCGCCCGAGGGCCGGTTCGAGCTGGTGGTGGCCGATGTGCCCTGTTCCGGCTCCGGCGCCTGGCGCCGCCAGCCCGAGGCCAAGTGGCAGCTCGACCAAGATGGCCTGTCGGCCCTTGCCGCCACCCAGGCCGCGATCCTCGAGGAGGTCGCGCCGCGCGTCGCACCGCAAGGGCGGCTGGCCTATGTCACCTGCTCCCTGCTCGATGCCGAGAACGGGGCGCAGGCCGCGGGCTTCCTGGCGCGCAATCCGGGTTGGCAGCAGGAAAGCAGCCTTCGGCTCACCCCGCGCGACGGCGGCGACGGGTTTTTTCTCGCCGTTTTCACACGTCAGGGTGGTGCCTGACCCCGCGGAGTCTCGCGGGCCCCGAGTGTTCTTAATCCCCGATTAACGATTTTCGGGCGATTGTGCAGTGCAATGATTCGAAGGGAGTTCCGACACGTGTCGCACCCAGCGCTGACACCTTCACCGCTTGCGCGAACCGCGCAGGCCTTTCGGGGAAGGGTCTGGCATGTGCTGGGCGCCGCGGTCGTCTTCCTCGGCGTGGGCGCCTTCCTGCCCGATCTGCGGCTGTCTCTCGTTCTGGTGGCCTGCGGATCCACGCTGGCTGCCGTGGCGGTGCTGCTCAAGCTGCTCTCCGGGCGTCAGGCCGAAGCGGAGAAGGCCCTTGCCGCAACGGTTGCAGGCTTTACCGAGCTCGATTCCGCCCCCTGTTTCACCACCGATCCGCTGGGCTGCGTGACCCATCTCAACGCCAGCGCGCGCAAGCGCTTCTCGGCCGAGGCGGGCGAGACCCTGCCACGGATCATGCGGGATCTTCTGGCCAGCCCCGCCGCGCTGCTCAGCCGGCTCGAGGCCCGGGCCGAAGCGCGCGGCCACACTTCGGAAGATGTGGTCACACGCAAGGGCCACATGCGGCTCGTGGTCCACCGGCTCGGGCAGGAGGGATTCCTGTGGCGGATGGAAGACATGGTCGAGCGCGACGGCTCGCGCGGCGCCGAGAGTCTCAGCCTGCCGATGATGACGGTCAACAAGACCGGCGCGATCCTGTTCATGAACGAGGCCCTCCGCCGCGTTCTGGGCGGGCGCGCCAAGCGGCTCGAGGAGGTCTTCGTCGATGTGCCCGAGGACGGTCTCGGCGGACCGCAGCGCATTTCGGGGCCCTCGGGCGAGCTGCCGTGCCATGTGGTCGAGGTGGCGGGGCAGGCCGGGCGGCGCGAGGTCTATCTGCTGCCGGCCGGCAAACCCGCCACGCAGCCCGCCGCCGTTTCCGCGGCCACGGAGGTGCTCGACCATCTGCCGGTCGCGCTGCTGCGCATCCGCAGGGATGGCACGCTTTCGATGGCCAACCGCCTGGCGCGCGAGCTCCTGGGCCATGACGACGTGATCGACATGTCCTTTGCCGAGCTGGTCGAGGGGCTTGGCCGCTCGGTGCGCGACTGGGTCACCGACGCCGCCGAGGGTCGCGGCCCGCTGCGGGCCGAGGTCGCCCGCGCCAAGATGCCTCTGAAAGACGTGTTCCTCCAGGTCTCGCTGAGTCGCGTGGTCGAGAACGGCGAGCCCTCGCTGGTGGCGGTGCTCAACGACGCGACCGAGCTGAAGACGCTCGAGGCCCAGTTCGTCCAGAGCCAGAAGATGCAGGCCATCGGCCAGCTCGCGGGCGGCGTGGCGCATGATTTCAACAACCTGCTCACCGCCATCTCCGGCCATTGCGACCTGCTGCTGCTGCGCCACGACCAGGGCGATCCGGACTACGGCGACCTGGTGCAGATCAACCAGAACGCCAATCGCGCCGCCAGCCTCGTCGGCCAGTTGCTCGCCTTCTCCCGAAAGCAGAACCTCCAGCCCGAGATCCTCGACATGCGCGAGACGCTGTCGGACCTCGGCCACCTGCTCAACCGGCTGGTGGGGGAGCGCGTGAGTCTCTCGCTCACCCACGACCCCGAGCTGCCCGCCATCCGGGCCGACAAGCGCCAGCTCGAGCAGGTCATCATGAACCTCGTGGTCAACGCCCGCGATGCCATGCCCGAGGGCGGCACCATCACCGTCGAGACCCAGACCCGCACGCTCGACGAAGAGCTGCACCGCGACCGCGCCACCGTGCCCGCCGGCACCTATGTGGTGGTCTCGGTTTCCGACCAGGGCACCGGCATCCACCCCGACAAGATCGGCAAGATCTTCGAGCCGTTCTGGACCACCAAGCGCCCGGGCGAGGGCACCGGGCTCGGGCTCTCGACCGCCTATGGCATCGTCAAGCAGAGCGGCGGCTATATCTTCGTGGATTCGATCCTCGGCCAGGGCAGCAGCTTCACGCTCTATTTCCCGGCCTACGACCGGCCCGAAGAAGCGCCGCGCCGGGCCCTCGACCAGCTCCCGCGCGAGCCCGCCGGGAAGGGCGAGGGCGTGATCCTTCTGGTCGAAGACGAGGCCCCCGTGCGAGCCTTCGCTTCGCGCGCGCTGCGGATGCGGGGCTACACCGTCCTCGAGGCCGAAAACGCCGAGGAGGCCCTGCGCGTGCTCGAGGACATCGAGCTGAAAGTCGATGTCTTCGTGACCGATGTCATCATGCCGGGCATGGACGGCCCGAGCTGGGTGAGGAAGGCCCTGGAGATGCGGCCCGACGTGAAGGTTGTCTTCGTGTCCGGCTATGCCGAGGACAGCTTCGACAACGAGCAGGCCCTGATCCCGAATTCCGTCTTCCTGCCCAAGCCCTTCTCGCTCAACGAGCTGACCGCAACCGTGCACGACCAGATCCACTGACCGCGGGTGCCGCCGCGACGGCTGGCGATCGGGTCAGATATTCTTCCAGTCCCCGCCCGAGATCAGCGCGTCGTAGAGCCTGAAGTCCTTCTCCAGCTGGGCCGCCAGGGGCGCCGCGAGCTCGGGGTCGACCTCGAGCGGCGCCTCGGGCGACACGTTCTGCCGCTCCAGCGTGATCTTGCGATCGAGACGGTTCTCGAGAAAGGCGACGAGCTCTTCGAAGCGCTCATAGGGAAACAGGTAGTCGATCCCGACCCGCCCGTCCTCGGTGCGCAGGAACTTCCACTGCCGCCCGAGCCGGGCGTAGGGCGGCTGGGGATCCGCCAGGTACCCCCTGAGAAATCTGGAAAAATTCATGTCCCGCGTCGAGTTGCTCTGGCCTTGGAGATCGTTGCGCCGCCGATACCTGTACCAGCTGCCAAGCCAGCTCAGCGGCTCGCGCATCACCGCCACCGTGCGAAAGCCGGTCCATTCCTTCTGGCCCACGATCCGCGGCATCACCCGGTTCGACCAGGCATAGCCCATGTGCTTGACCGTGGGAGGGTGCCGGAAGGCGATATCGGCCACGTCGCCGAGGGCCGATTCCAACGCATGCGTCCCCGTCTTGGGGGTCGCCAGAAAAACCAGCCGGGCATCCCAGAACAGCAGCATCCATACCTCTTCCGCGTGTATTGCGCCGCTTTTCGTAAACGTTCACGCTTCATTAACCAAGGGGCGTCAAACATGGCGAGGTGAAGATTCAACTTGCTTTGTTCTCGTTTTGATCGCATAGCTTGCGGAACAAGAGGTGAACAGCAGCAGTCATTGCCGCTCCCGGCGGCATATGGGATAAGGACGCAAACAATGGCCACAGCGAAAATTCTGGACATGGGCAAAGACGGCAAGGCAGGCGACAGCGACAAGCAGAAGGCGCTCGACAGCGCGCTCGCACAGATCGAGCGGCAGTTCGGCAAGGGCTCGATCATGAAGCTCGGCGGCGAGAACGCGCTGCCCGACATCGAGGCCACATCGACCGGCTCGCTCGGCCTCGACATCGCGCTTGGCATCGGCGGCCTGCCCAAGGGCCGCATCATCGAAATCTACGGGCCGGAAAGCTCGGGCAAGACCACGCTGACGCTGCATTGCGTGGCCGAAGAGCAGAAGAAGGGCGGCGTCTGCGCCTTCGTCGACGCCGAACACGCGCTGGACCCGCAATATGCCAAGAAGCTGGGCGTCGATCTCGACGAGCTGCTGATCTCCCAGCCCGACACTGGCGAGCAGGCGCTCGAGATCACCGATACGCTGGTGCGCTCCGGCGCGGTCAGCATGGTGATCGTCGACTCGGTCGCCGCGCTCACGCCCAAGTCCGAGCTCGAGGGCGACATGGGCGACTCGAGCGTGGGCGTCCACGCCCGCCTGATGAGCCAGGCCATGCGCAAGCTGACCGGCTCGATCAGCCGCTCCAAGTGCATGGTGATCTTCATCAACCAGATCCGCATGAAGATCGGCGTGATGTTCGGCTCTCCCGAAACCACCACCGGCGGCAACGCGCTGAAGTTCTACAGCTCGGTGCGCCTCGACATCCGCCGCATCGGGGCGATCAAGGATCGCGACGAGGTGGTGGGCAACGCGACCCGCGTGAAGGTGGTGAAGAACAAGGTCGCCCCGCCGTTCAAGCAGGTGGAATTCGACATCATGTATGGCGAGGGCATCTCCAAGACCGGCGAGCTGCTCGACCTCGGCGTGAAGGCCGGCGTGGTGGAGAAATCCGGCGCCTGGTTCTCCTACGGTGACGAGCGCATCGGCCAGGGACGGGAGAACGCCAAGCAGTTCCTGAAGGACAATCCCGACATGGCCTGGGAGATCGAGGACAAGATCCGCGCCTCCCACGGGCTCGACTTCGGCGGCTCCGACGAGGACAGCGGCAGCGCCGACGACGAGATGTTCGAGAGCTGACCCGCACCACAGGGCCACGATACGCAAGGGCGGCCCGCCACGGCCGCCCTTTTCGCATTCGCCCGTGGACAGCACCGGGGCAGGGGGCTAAACCTGCGCGAACCTTCACGTCCGCCCACCCGGAACATGATCATGCGCACGCTCAACGACATCCGCACCGCCTTTCTCGATTACTTCGCCCGCCAGGGCCACGAGGTTGTCGACAGCTCGCCGCTGGTGCCCCGCAACGACCCCACGCTGCTCTTTGCCAACTCCGGCATGGTGCAGTTCAAGAACCTCTTCACCGGGGTCGAACACCGCGACTACAAGCGGGCGACCACGGCGCAGAAATGCGTGCGCGCCGGCGGCAAGCACAACGACCTGGACAACGTCGGCTACACCGCGCGGCACCACACTTTCTTTGAAATGATGGGGAATTTCTCCTTCGGCGACTACTTCAAGGAGCAGGCGATTCCCTTTGCCTGGGAGATGGTCACCAAGGAGCTGGGCATCGATCCGTCCAAGCTGCTGGTCACGGTCTACCATACCGATGACGAGGCCGCCGATCTGTGGAAGAAGGTTGCAGGCCTGCCCGACGACCGGATCATCCGCATCGCCACCAACGACAACTTCTGGCAGATGGGTCCGACCGGCCCCTGCGGCCCCTGCACCGAAATCTTCTACGATCACGGCGAGAAATACTGGGGCGGCCCTCCCGGCTCGCCCGAGGAGGATGGCGACCGCTTCGTCGAGATCTGGAACCTCGTCTTCATGCAGTACGAGCAGTTCGAGGATGGCACCCGCCGCGAGCTCGAGGCGCAGTCGATCGACACCGGCATGGGCATCGAGCGGGTCGCCGCGCTGCTGCAGGGCACCAACGACAACTATTCGACCGACCTGATCCGCGCGCTGATCGAGGCCTCGGCCAACGCCAGCTCGACCGACCCGGACGGCGCGGGCAAGATCCACCACCGGGTGATCGCCGACCACCTGCGCTCGACCTCCTTCCTGATCGCCGACGGGGTCATGCCCTCGGCCGAGGGGCGCGGCTACGTGCTGCGGCGCATCATGCGCCGGGCCATGCGCCATGCCCACCTGTTGGGCACGAAGGACCCGATGATGCACCGGCTGGTGCCCGAACTTGTGCGCCAGATGGGCGGCGCCTACCCCGAGCTGGGCCGCGCCAAGGCGCTCATCGAAGAGACACTGCTGGCCGAGGAAACCCGCTTCCGCCAGACCCTCGATCGCGGGCTGAAACTGCTGGATGACGAGTTGGGCAACCTGCCCGAGGGGGCCGAACTGCCCGGTGCGACCGCCTTCAAGCTCTACGACACCTATGGCTTCCCGCTCGATCTCACGCAGGACGCGCTCCGCGAGAAGGGCCGGGCGGTGGATACCGCCGGGTTCGACGTGGCGATGGCCGAGCAGAAGGCCAAGGCCCGCGCGGCCTGGGCCGGCACCGGTGACGCCGCCGACGAGGCGCTCTGGTTCGACCTCGCCGAGGAGAAGGGCACCACCGAGTTTCTGGGTTACGACACCGAGGTGGCCGAGGGCCAGATCCTGGCGCTGGTGAAGGCCGGCAACAAGGTGACTTCGGTCTCGAAAGGCGATGAAATTCAACTGGTTGTCAACCAGACCCCGTTCTACGCAGAGAGCGGTGGCCAGGTCGGCGACGAGGGCCGGGTCAAGACCGAGACGGGCCGCGCGGTGATCACCGACACCCGCAAGGTGGCGGGCGTCTTCATCCATTTCGCCCGGGTCGAGGAGGGCACGCTGGAGCTGGGGCAGGGCGCCGAGCTGACGGTCGATCACGACCGCCGCAGCCTGATCCGCGCCAACCACTCCGCCACCCACCTGCTGCACGAGGCCCTCCGCGCAGCGCTCGGCGATCACGTGGCGCAGCGCGGCTCGCTGAACGCGCCCGACCGGCTGCGGTTCGACTTTTCTCACGGGAAGGCGTTGAGCCCTGAGGAGGTCGCCCAGGTGGAGCGCGAGGTCAACGCCTTCATCCGTCAGAACACCCCGGTCGAAACCCGGATCATGACCCCCGACGACGCCCGCGCCATCGGCGCCCAGGCGCTGTTTGGCGAAAAATACGGCGACGAGGTGCGGGTGGTCAGCATGGGCCGCGCCGACACCGGCAAGGGCAGTGACGGCAAGACCTGGTCGATCGAGCTTTGCGGCGGCACCCATGTCGGCCGGACCGGCGACATCGGGGCCTTCGCGCTCACCTCGGAGGCCGCCAGCTCCGCCGGTGTCCGCCGGATCGAGGCGCTGACCGGGCAGGCCGCCCTGGCCGAGCTGCGCAGCCGCGACGTGGCGCTCGCACAGGTCGAGGGGCTGCTCAAGGCGTCCGGCCCAGATGTGATCACACGCCTCAAGAGCCTGCTCGACGAACGCAAGAGCCTGACCAACGAGGTCGCCCAGCTGCGCCAGCAACTGGCCATGTCGGGCGGCGGCGAGGCCAAGGCCGAAGCCAAGGATATCAATGGCATAGCCTTCATTGCTCAAGCGCTTTCCGGGGTGACCGGCAAGGATCTGCCCGGTCTCATCGACGCCCACAAGGAGAAGCTCGGCTCCGGCGCGGTGCTCTTGGTGGCCGATGCCGGGGGCAAGGCCGCCGTGGCGGCGGGCGTGACCGCCGACCTGACCGACAAGCTCTCGGCGGTGGACCTTGTGAAGGCCGCGGTCGAAAAGCTCGGCGGCAAGGGTGGTGGCGGTCGGCCCGACATGGCGCAGGGCGGCGGCTCGGACCCCTCGAAGGCCGCCGAGGCCATTGCCGCTGCCGAAGCTGTCATCGGAGGATAGGACATGCCCGCACTCTGGATCGCCCACGTCACCGTTTCCGACGCCGAGGCCTATGGCAAATATGCCGAGCTGGCAGGCCCGGCCATCGCCAAGCATGGCGGCAGCTTCATCGCCCGCGGCGGCCGGTTCGTGCAACTCGAGGGCAAGGAGCGGCCGCGTAACGTGGTGGCCCGGTTCCCCTCCGTCGAGGCGGCGGTGGAGTGCTACAACTCGCCCGAGTACCAGGCCGCGCTCGACCATGCCCGCGGGGCCAGCGAGCGCGAGCTGATGGTCGTCGAGACCTCGGAGTAACGTCCCTGAGCGCCACGACGCTGCTGCCCATCGTCCTGCTGGCCGCCTCCAACGTCTTCATGACGCTGGCCTGGTATGGCCATCTCAAGTTCCCGACGGCGCCGCTCGGGCTGGTGATCCTCGCCAGCTGGGGGATCGCGCTGATCGAGTACTGCCTCGCCGTCCCGGCCAACCGGATCGGCCATGCCAGCTACAGCGCGGCGGAGTTGAAGACCATCCAGGAGATCATCAGCCTGGTGGTCTTCGCCGGTTTCTCGATCACCTACCTGAAGGAGGCGCTGACGCTGAACCACGCGCTCGGGTTCGGCTTCATCGCGCTCGGCGCCTTCTTCATCTTCAAGGGGCCGTTCTAGACCCGGGCTCAGGCGTAGGGGTTCTTTGCGCTGCGGTCGTCCGAGAGGGTGGCGCTGCGCCGTTCCACCAGCGCCTCGATCGCATCGGCCAGGTGCTCGTCGGCAATGGCCTCGTCGCCTGCGGCCACCCGCAGCCGGTGTGCCTCGGCCAGCACCTCGGCATGGGTGCAGCCTGCGGGCGGCTCGAACTTGTAGGCGGCCAGCTCGATCAGCAGGCCGAGCGGATCCTTGAAGTAGAGCGAATCCATGAAGCCCCGGTCCTTGGGCCCGGAATGGCCGATGCCGCGTGCCTCGAGCCGCGCCTCTGCCTGGTTCCAGGTGGCCTTGGAGACGATGAAGGCGAGGTGATGCACGCATCCCGGCTCGGTGGGCGTGCGCCGCCGGTCCGGCTTGCGCTCTTCATGGGTGAAGATGGTGATGAGCCGCCCGTCGCCCGGATCGAAGTAGAGGTGGCTCTCGTCGGCATTGTCGAGGTTGGGCTGCTCGAAGAGGAAGGGCATGCCCAGCACGCCCTCCCAGAAGTCGATCGAGGTTTGCCGGTCGGCGCCGGTCAGGGTGATGTGGTGCACCCCCTGGGTCTGGATTTTCTGCATCTGAACCTCCCTTTGCCCAAACCCTAGGGCGCGGGAGGCCCGCCGACTACCCCTCCGAGCGCGCAGCCTTCTTGCGCTCATGCGGATCGAGGTGCCGCTTGCGCAGGCGGATCGCGTTGGGCGTGACCTCCACCAGCTCGTCGTCGTTGATGTAGGCAATCGCTTCTTCGAGCGAGTGGGTGATGGGCGTGGTCAGCCGCACTGCCTCGTCGGTGCCCGAGGCCCGCACGTTGGTCAGCTTCTTGCCCTTGAGCGGGTTCACCTCGAGATCGTTGTCGCGGCTGTGCTCGCCGATGATCATGCCGGTGTAGACGGGCGTCTGCGCCCCGATGAACATGCGGCCCCGATCCTCGAGGTTCCACAGCGCATAGGCCACGGCCTCGCCGGGCTCCATCGAGATCAGCACGCCCGCGCGGCGGCCCGGGATCGGGCCCTTGTGCGGTGCCCAGCTGTGAAACACGCGGTTCAGCACACCGGTGCCGCGCGTGTCGGTCAGGAACTCGCCGTGATAGCCGATGAGCCCCCGCGAGGGCACATGGGCGATGATCCGGGTCTTGCCGGCGCCCGCGGGCTTCATCTCCACCAGGTCGCCCTTGCGCGCGCCGGTGATCTTTTCGATCACCGCGCCGGAGTGCTCGTCATCCACGTCGATGGTGACTTCCTCGATCGGCTCCAGCTTCTGGCCGTTTTCCTCGCGGAACAGCACCTGCGGGCGCGAGATCGAAAGCTCGAAGCCCTCGCGGCGCATGTTCTCGATCAGCACGCCCATCTGCAACTCGCCCCGGCCGGCGACCTCGAAGGCCTCGCCGCCGGGCGTGTCTGTCACCTTGATCGCCACGTTCTGCTCGGCTTCCTTCAGGAGGCGTTCGCGGATGACCCGGCTCTGCACCTTCTTGCCGTCACGGCCCGCAAGCGGGCTGTCATTGATGCCGAAGGTCACCGAGATGGTCGGCGGGTCGATCGGCTGCGCGTCGATCGGCTCTTCCACGGCCAGCGCGCAGATGGTGTCCGACACGGTCGCCTTGGCCATGCCCGCGAGGGTGACGATATCGCCCGCCACCGCCTCGGGGATCTCCTGAAGCCCGAGGCCACGGAAGGCCTGGATCTTGCTCACGCGGAACTGCTCGATCTTCTGGCCGTTGCGGGTGAGCGCCTGCACCGTCGCGCCCGGCTTGATGCGGCCCGATTCCACCCGCCCCGTGAGGGTGCGCCCGATGAACGGGTCGGCGCCCAGCGTGGTGGCCAGCATGCGAAAATCCTCGTCGGCGTGCTTTTGCTGCTTGGGCGCGGGCACATGGTCGAGGACAAGGCGGAAGAGCGCGTCGAGGTTCTTGCGCGGCCCGTCCAGCTCGGTGTCGCACCAGCCGTTGCGGCCCGAGGCATAGAGATGCGGAAAGTCGAGCTGGTCCTCGTCGGCATCCAGCGCGGCGAAAAGGTCGAAGACCTCGTCGAGCGCGCGGTCGGGCTCGGCGTCGGGCTTGTCGACCTTGTTGAGCACGACGATGGGCCGGAGGCCGAGGGCGAGCGCCTTGGAGGTCACGAACTTGGTCTGCGGCATCGGGCCTTCGGCCGCATCGACCAGCAGCACCACGCCGTCGACCATGGAGAGAATGCGCTCCACCTCGCCGCCAAAATCGGCGTGGCCGGGGGTGTCGACGATGTTGATCCGCGCGCCCTTCCACTCCACGCTCGTGCACTTGGCGAGGATGGTGATCCCGCGCTCGCGCTCGAGGTCGTTGCTGTCCATCGCACGCTCTGCCACCGCCTGGTTCTCGCGGAAGGCGCCGGATTGCTTGAGGAGCTCGTCCACCAGGGTCGTCTTGCCGTGGTCGACGTGGGCGATGATGGCGATGTTGCGCAGTTCCATTTGGCTCTCTTTGACTGTTCGGGCCGCGCATATCCTGCACCGCAGCGAAAGGCCAGTCTCAAGTGACGACATACCAGT